>CAZUGT010000191.1:0-19511 GCA_964620095.1 uncultured Rhodospirillaceae bacterium
CGGCTGGCGAGCGTGTTCAACTGGAAGCCACAGAGCGATCTTGACCGGTCGCTGGCAGCCTATAAGGCGACCAGCCCCGAAATCCTGGCAACACTGAAGGAAATCGCGACGAAAGAGTAGGCCACACCAGCCCCGTTTAGCCCCGGGGGAAGCCCTTGACGCCCCCAGGGTCGGCGGATTTCAGCTTGGCGCCGGTGATATCGGCATCGGAGACGTCCGCATTTAGGGAAGGTGTTGCGTTTTCACGGCAACCATTGGGGAAACTCTAACCGCATTGCGGCGCTGCCTCACAGAAGTATGTAGCCTTTTGCCGCCGCTCTGATTTGGTCGCGAGCAATGGCGGCTCAATGGAGTCCGGACCCTAGATTGCCTCGGACGGATGCAAGCCTTACCGTCCGAGCTGCCGCCGGGGAATACCACATAAGACCATTCGAGAGACGCCGCCGATCAGTGCCTCGGCGCCTGAACGAACCGGGCTTCGGCCGGCGGGTCGGCGTCCTCCAGCTCGATAGTCTCGACCCGCGCCTGGGGCGGCCCCTCCCGGCAGGCCGCCAACATGTCGTCCAGGGCCGCCCGGGGCCCGCAAAACAGCGCCTCCACCGAGCCATCGCGAAGATTGCGCACCCAGCCGGTGATGCCCCTTTTTTCGGCTTCCTGAACGGTCCAGCCGCGAAACCAGACGCCCTGGACCCTGCCGGTGATCAGCGCCCGGACCGCGCGCGGGGCCTCTTCACCGGTCACGCCATTGGTCACGCGAGCCCGGCGACGTCGACGAGCGTGCGGCCCTCGCGCCGCTGCTCGGCGTGATGATCGTCGATGGCCGCCTGCACCTCGGGCGGCACGGCGATCTCCTTGGCGAACTCGGGACGCGCCTCGAGGCCGTCGAACCAGCCGGTGAGCGCCGGGTGGAGCACCTCCACGGGATAGCCGCAAAGCCTGAGCCGGTTGACGTAGATGAACCAGGCGATGTCGAGAACGGACAATTCGTCGCCCATCAGGTAGGGCCCCGCGTTCAGCGTATCGTTGAGGCCGTCCAGCGCCTCGCGGAAACGGCTCGCGGACAACCGCACCGCATCATCCGAGATCCCGGAGGTGTTCGCCATATCCCAGAATTCGATTTCCCGCGCCTTGTTGGGGTCCTCCTTGCCCAATACGGTGCCGGTCCCGCCGGTCCGGTAATTGGCCATGGCCTCGTCGCTCTTGGGCTGCTTCCCCCGCCGCTGGGTGAAGCGGAAGGTAATGGTCCGGAGATCGAGGTGGAGGTCGTCCTCGTGTTCGAGCAGTTCCGCGATGCGGTCCTCGGCACCCGCCGGGATGAGCCTGGGCTCGGGATAGCGCTCCTCCAGCAGGGTGATGATGTCGTTGCTCTCGATATGAACCTCGCCGTCGGCGACCAGTGTGGGCACTAGGCCCCGCGGATTGATGCCGAGATACCAGTCGGTGAAATTTTCGCCGTCGCGGAGGCTGAGGTGGCGGGATTCCCACTCCAGGCCCTTGAGATTGAGAAAAATCCGCGTCTTTTGCGAACATGACGACGACATGAAGTGGAACAGATGCAGGCCCTTCCACGTCAGCACGTCTCTTGTCTTGATATCTTCGTCCAGGAGTTGAACCATGATCCCGCCTTAATCTGGCCTCAATTTGCTCCCCGACAGTAGCGCACCCTTGCCGAATGTCGAGCCGCAGGTCCTGACGGCCCACATATCCATCGAAGGTGTTGGAGCGCCCCGGTCTTGCCCGAAAAATTCTTGAACCTCAGTCAGAATTTGCGCGGCATCCTTTACATGCTTGCCGCCACCCTCTTCCTGACGGGCATGGCGACCATCGTCCGGATTCTGACGCCGGATATGCATCCGTTCGAGATCGCCTTCATGCGCAACGTGATTGGGTTCTTTCTGATCCTGCCGTTTCTGCTTCGGCATGGCAGTGCCTTGTTTATGACCACCAAAGGCGATCTCTGGTTGATGGGCTGGCGCGGCGTATTCAATGCGGTGGCCATGATCCTCTATTTCCTTGGTATCGCGCTGATCCCGCTGGCCGAAGTCGCGGCGCTGGCATTCACCACCCCGTTCTTCGTCGCAATATTGGCGATATTCCTACTCAAAGATATTCCGGGATGGCGGCGAACAGCCAGCTTGATCGCCGGGTTCATCGGCGCCCTGATCGTCCTCAGGCCCGGCGTCGAGACCGTCAGCATCGGCTCGCTCTATGTTATCGGATCAGCGGCGTCCTGGGCGGCCGCCGTTATCATCATCAAGAGCCTATCTGCGCGAAACAGTTCGCTGACAATTACCTTTTACGCCCTGGTGTTCTTGACAATCCTTACGCTACCGCCGGCCCTGCTGGTCTGGCGGTGGCCCACGCCGACCGAATACATGCTGCTGGCGGCCGGCGCGGCCTGCGGGACACTGGGCCAGATTCTTTTTGCACAATCCATGAAGAGCGCGGATGTGTCACTGGTCATGCCATTCGACTATACCAAGCTGATTTGGGCGGCCATCATCGGTATCGTGTTGTTCGCGGAAGTGCCGACGATATGGACCCTGCTCGGCGGCACCGTCATCTTCATCAGTTCTAGCTATCTGACTTATCGGGAGCGTCACGCGGCGAAGGCTAAGGCATCAGATCCAGAAGCGCCCTCGTCCCCAAGTTAGCCGCCCTCGAACACCATCAATACCTGGTTCACCTCGACGCTGTCACCCGGCGCGCAGTTGATTTCCGCGATGATGCCGTCGCGCTCGGCGATCAGCTGGTTTTCCATCTTCATCGCCTCGATCACCGCCACCGCATCGCCGGCTTTGACCTCCTGGCCCACTTCCACGTCGATGGACACCATCAGGCCCGGCATGGGGGAAACGATATGCCGGGCGGCGCCCGAGACGCCCCGTTCGGGCATATCGCCGATCATCTCGGCGGCCCGCGGCGACACCATCTGGATTTCGGCCGCGTAGCCGCCGGCGGTCAGGCGGAAGCCGACCGAACCGGAATCGTACTGCGCGCAGACCGGCTCCCCGTTCACCGTCCCCTTGAACAGATAGCTCGACGGCGTCCAGCCGCTGGAAACCATATGGGTTTGTCCGTTCAGGCGGACTTCGACGCCGTCACCGGCCGCGGCCAGTTCGACCGGAAACGGCCGCCCGTTGGCCACCACCACCCAGTCGGTCGCCAGCGTCACCGGCCGGCCGGGGATCACCTGGTCGTCCATGCTCCGGGTGACCAGCCGGCTCGCCCGGCTGATCCGCCGCCAATGGATGGCGCCGGCGACGGCGACAAGCCAGGGTTCGGGATCGCGATCGACCTCGGTGGGATCGAAGCGGGAGCCGAACTTGTCGCCGATGAAGTCGGTCGAGATATCGCCGGCGGCGAAGTCCTCGTCCGCCACCACGGCGCCCAGGAACGCCATATTGTGGTTCACGCCCCGCACATAAAACTCGTCGAGGGCCGCCCGCATTCGCGTGACCGCCTGCATTCGGTCCTCGCCGATGGCGATCAGCTTGGCGAGCATCGGATCGTAATGCCGGTTGATGGTGTCGCCTTCATTCACCCCGTGATCGATGCGGATGGTCTTGGAAGTGCCGAACGCGCCGGAGACCGGCTCCCGGTATCGGGCCACCCGGCCGATGGAGGGAAGAAATCCCCGGGCCGGGTCTTCGGCATAGAGGCGCGCCTCGATGGCCCAGCCCTCGATGGCGACGTCGTCCTGGCCGAACGACAATTCTTCCCCGGCGGCGACGCGGATCATCTGTTCCACCAGGTCCGTCCCCGTCACTTCCTCGGTCACCGGATGCTCCACCTGCAGCCGGGTGTTCATTTCGAGGAAGTAGTAGTTGCGGTCGGCGTCGACGATGAACTCGACCGTGCCGGCGGAGAAGTAATTGACGGCCCGCGCCAGGTCGACGGCGGACCCGCCCATCTTGGCGCGCATTTCCGGATCGACGAACGGGCTCGGCGCCTCTTCCAGGACCTTTTGGTGGCGCCGCTGGATGGAGCATTCACGCTCACCCAGATAGACCGTGTTCCCATGAGTATCGGCGAGAACCTGGATTTCAATATGGCGCGGCTTGACGATCAGCTTTTCGAGAAACACCCGTCCGTCGCCGAAGCTCGCTTCCGCTTCCGACGTACAGGCGCGGAAGGCCTCCTCCAGTTCGGAAGCCTCCATCACCCTGCGAATTCCCTTGCCGCCGCCGCCGGCCGAGGCCTTGAGCATCACCGGGTATCCGATGTCCTTGGAGAGCCGCGCCGCCTCCGCCGCATCGGCAATGGGATCGGCATGACCCGGGACCGTCGGCACGCCGGCGGACTCGGCCAGCCGCTTGGCTTCGATCTTGTCTCCGAGCGTGCGGATGGCCGAGGACGGCGGGCCGACGAAGGTCACCCCCTCGGACGCCAAACGCTCCGCGAAGGCGGCGTTCTCGGAAAGGAATCCGTATCCCGGGTGAACCGCCTCGGCGCCGGTCTCCTCGATAGCCGCCATGATCGCATCGATATCGAGGTAGCTTTCCAGCGCCGGCGGCGGACCGATCAGCACGGCGTCGCTGGCCATATCCACATGGAGGGCGTCCCGGTCGGCCTCCGAATAGACGGCGATGGTCCTGATGCCCATGGCGCGGGATGACCGGATCACCCGGCACGCGATCTCGCCGCGGTTTGCAATCAGTATCGATTCGAACATGTGGACTAGGTCCGTCCCAAGGTGATTGTCGGCATTTGCCGGTTTAGAAGTTACCAGATCAGCACAAACCCACCGCCCCGCCTATTGCAACTTCATCACCAAGTCATTGCGAAACAACCGAAAACAAGCGGTTTCGCTTATGCCTGGCAGGCAAATGCGCTCAACTGAACATGGATTGCTTGCACATCAGGCGGTGATTCGCAATTGCGGACTCTTCCGCGATCCGCCGCAGCCTCAAAAATCCCGGCCCGGAAAGATGCCGCGTTCGCGCAAAAGACGCTCGCCGATGTCGCAGCCGCCCTCGAAGGCGGCATGAAGCGGACCCGAAACCGGCCGGCGGTCCGTTGGGCGCGGTCCCGGCGGCGCCACACCGGCGATCTCGAAAATCAGCTTTCGCCGGATGGCCCGGGCGAAATCGTTGAAATCCTCGGCCACCACCAGGAATGCGCCGGGTCCGCCGATCACGCAGTCGGCGTAATAGAGATCCAGGTTCGGCATTTGGCGGCGGCCGAAAATCTGCAAACGGTCGTTGACGATGGGCAGGCCGTTTATGACGATGCCCCGCTTGACCGCGGCATCCCGGGCGAGGGTCACCAGGGGTCCGGAGTTGTTGGGCCCGTCGCCGGAGATATCGATCACCCGGCGGGTGCCCTGAACGTCGTTTCGTTCAAACAACGGCAGCGCGAAATTGATTAGTCCGCTGATCGACGTCCAGGGGCCGGCATTGACCGGCGCGGCCGCCAGCGCGTCGGCAAACCGGCCGGCGGAGGCTTTGTCCTGAATGACCGCCCAATCGATGATAGTAAACTGATGGTCCGCGCCGGCCCATTCGACATAGGTCACGGCGATTCGGCCGATGATGCCGGTCTCGATCGCCTTCAACAGTTCGGGGCTCCGCAGCGCAGCCACGTAGCCTTCGCGCTGGAGGCGGGCTTCGTGGCCGTCGACACTGCCCGACACGTCGACCGCCAATACAAGTTCGAGGTCGACGGCGACCTGCTCCTCGGCCGAAGCGCCGTCGGACAGGAGGCAGGCAAGTCCGGCAAAAAGAAACGCGGACACGCAGCGGTATCCGATATTCGACATCGAGGAATTACACCGCGCCGCCGGCGGCGGCGCAATCGCCTTTCATCGGCTATGGACCGCACCACGGAAATCGACCGCGGCGGGTTGCCGCGCAGCGCGTCCCGGAGAGGAAGCGGAAGTCGGTCTAGGTCTTGGTCCCCTGCGCCAATCGGGGCATGGCCTCCCAGTTTTCGCCGGACGCCATGTAGCAGGAGCGTCCGTTGGGAGACGTGACGATCATCGTCCAAGTCCCCTTCCTGGACGCGAATATCTCGATCATCGAACCTGCATCGGCTAGGCCGGACGCCACCAATTTTTCATGGTATTTCATGCCCAGCGACTTGGTGATTTCTGTCCGCTCGCCGCATAAGAATCCGGCGTTGGCTGGTTGAACCACAAGAAATGTGGCAACCAGCGAGGTAACGAGTACCCCAACAAACAACCAAAGACTGACGCCAAACCATCGGGAGCCAAGTGACCTGGGCGTCAAACCGGTCCCAGGCTGGCGGACGGGGTTGATGGGTAACATTGTTTTCAGGCCTCTTATTGTTACCCCTGGCCTACAATATTTTGATGAAATTATGACAATTATCACAAAATGTTGCGTAGACTGTCAAATACGCACGAATACACATGGGTTATTCAAGTAATACCAACGACGTGGGTGTTTACCGCCCGGTAGCGCGAAATCGCTGGAATTCGGCGGGTTTTGGCTTGATCATGCGGAAAAGTATGGGCCATATCGGCCTGACGGCCTCGAGCCGCCCACACGCCCACGGATCAGGCACGCCATGACCTTTACCATTTCGAATCTATTGGCCGGCAAGCCGGGCGATGCACCCGTATTCGGCGCCCCGTCCCGAGGCGACCTGAACTTCGGAGACTTGCGGGTTCAGGCAAGCGCGATCACCGGCACCTTGAACGGCCTTGGTATCGGCCGCGGCGACCGGGTTGCCATCGTCCTCCCCAACGGACCCGAAATGGCGAGCGCCTTCGTCTGCATCGGCGCGGGGACGACGACCGCCCCGCTCAATCCCGCCTACCGGCAGGAGGAATTCGACTTTTACCTGTCCGACCTCGATGCCAAGGCACTGGTCGTCGAGGCCGGCGCCGACACGCCGGCCCGGGATGCCGCCGCGGCGCGGGGGGTGCCGGTCCTGGAGCTGAGCAGCGACGCCGGCTCGCCGGCGGGCGCCTTCACGCTCTCGGGGGAGCCGGTCGGTGATCCGGCCGCGAACGGCGGCCCCGCCGAGCCCGACGACATCGCCCTGGTTCTGCACACGTCGGGCACCACGTCGCGCCCCAAGATCGTTCCCCTGTCGCAGCGCAACGTCACCGCGTCGGCGGCCAATATCGCCGAAACGCTCCGGCTGAGCCCGGACGACCGGTGCCTCAATATCATGCCCATGTTCCATATTCACGGTCTGATCGCCGCCGTGCTTTCGTCGGTCGGCGCCGGCGCCTCCATTTGGTGCTCGCCCGGGTTCAATGCCCTCAGCTTCTTCAACTGGGCCGTCGAGGCCAGGCCGAGCTGGTACACCGCGGTGCCGACCATGCATCAGGCGATCCTGTCCCGGGCGGGCCGCAACCGGGAGATCGTCGATCAGGCGGGCCTGCGTTTCATCCGATCCTCCTCCGCCTCCCTGCCGCCGCAAGTGATGCAGGAGCTGGAAGACGTGTTCGGCTGCCCGGTCATCGAGGCCTACGGCATGACCGAGGCGTCTCATCAGATGGCCAGCAACCCGCTGCCGGACGCGCCGCGGAAACCGGGCAGCGTCGGCATTGCCGCCGGGCCCGAGGTGGCGATCATGTCCGAGGACGGGATCATCCTGGATGCCCGGGAAACCGGCGAGATCGTCATCCGCGGGGAGAACGTGTTTTCCGGCTACGAAAGCAACCCCGCCGCCAACGCCGAGGCGTTCACCGATGGCTGGTTCCGTACCGGCGATCAGGGGATCATGGACGATGAGGGCTATATCAGCATCACCGGCCGGCTGAAGGAAATCATCAACCGGGGCGGCGAGAAGTTTTCCCCGCGCGAGGTGGACGAGACGCTGATGGATCATCCGTCGGTCCAGCAGATCGTCACATTCGCCATGCCCCACGACAAGCTGGGCGAGGATGTCGCGGCGGCCGTCGTGCTGCGCGACGGCACCGAAGCAACCGAGAAGGAATTGCGGGAATTCGCCGCCGAACACCTGGCCGACTTCAAGGTGCCGCGCAGAATTCTGTTCCTGGATGAAATCCCCAAGGGCGCCACCGGCAAACTCCAACGCATCGGATTGGCCGAGAAGCTGGGGCTTGGATGACCGCGAAGATCTGCATCTATGGCGCCGGCGCCATTGGCGGCCTGTTGGGCGCCGGTCTCGCCAAGGCCGGCGCCGAGGTAACGCTGATCGCCCGGGGCCCGCATCTGGCAGCCATCCGGGAAAACGGCCTGACCCTGGAAATGGAAGGAGAGACCGTTACTGTCCGCCCCTCGGCGGTCGAGAACCCGGCGGATGCCGGACCCCAGGACTACGTCATCGTGACCCTCAAGGCCCATTCGGTTCCCGGCATCGTCAACGCCATGCAGCCGCTGCTCGGACCGGAGACGACGGTGGTCTGGGGCGCCAACGGCATTCCCTGGTGGTACTTCTTCGGCCTCGACGGTCCCCACAAGGATCACCGGATTCCGCTGCTTGATCCGGGTGGGGTGCAATGGTCCGGCATCGGGCCCGAGCGTATTCTCCACACCATCGTCTATCCCGCCGCCGAAGTGGTCGAACCGGGCGTGGTTCGTCATCAGGAGGGAGACCGGTTTACCTTGGGCGAACCCTCGGGCGAGAAGACCGAGCGGGCGGCCCTGTTATCGGAGATTCTTAAGGGGGCCGGCTTCCGGGCGCCTATCCGCCCGCGCATCCGCGACGAGATCTGGGTCAAGCTTTGGGGCAATGTCAGCTTCAACCCCATCAGCGCCCTGACCGGCGCGACGCTGGAAGAGATGTGCGCCGATCCCGCGACCCGCCGCCTGATTCGCGACATGATGCTGGAAACCCAGGCGGTCGCCGAGAGCCTGGGCGTCAAATTCTCCATCGACGTGGACAAGCGGATCGAGGGCGGCGCCGCGGTCGGGGCCCACAAGACCTCCATGCTGCAGGACCTGGAGCGGGGCCGGCCCATGGAAATCGACGCCATCGTCGGTGCGGTGCCGGAACTCGGCCGCCTGACCGGCATCGCCACGCCCAACGTCGATGCGGTGCTGGCCCTGGTCCAACAGCGGGCTCGCCTCGCCGGCTGCTACGGGAGCTAGACGCGAATGGCGCTTCTCCCGATCAAGGACGACAACCCGCTCAACCGTATTCAATTTCAGTACGTCACCGTCGCCTTGATCGCGGCTTGTGTCGCGGTTTTTCTCTGGGAGGTGTCACTGGGCGATCAGCGGGGGCGCGCCATTTTCGGGTTCGGCCATATCCCGGCGGTGCTCTTCGGCACCCGGACGCTGCCGCCGGAGCTTGAGCAAATCCCCGCCTGGCTGACCCTGGTCACCTCCATGTTCCTTCACGGCGGCTGGCTTCACCTGGGTTTCAATATGCTGTTCCTGTGGGTGTTCGGCGACAATATCGAGGATGCGCTCGGCCATCTCCGTTATCTGGTCTTCTACGTTCTCTGCGGCGTCATCGGCACGCTGCTTCACGCCCTCGCGGCTCCCGACAGTACGGTTCCCCTGGTCGGGGCATCGGGCGCCATCTCCGGCGTGCTCGGGGCGTATCTGGTGCTCCATCCCAAGGCCCGGTTGCTGGTCCTGTTCATGAATATCATTCCGCTGCGGCTTCCCGCGGTGCTGGTCCTGCTGTTCTGGATCGGCAGCCAGTTCTTCAGCCTGTCCCAATCGGGCGTCGGCGCGGATACCGGCGGAACGGCCTGGCTGGCCCATATCGGCGGCTTCATCGCCGGCATGATCCTGGTGGTGCCGTTCCGCCGGAAATCCGTACCGTTGTTCGACGGCATCGGACGTTTCGCGCCGGTGCCCGAGCTCGAACTGGTCATCGACGAGGAAGAGAACCGTCACCGCCGGTCGATCTTTCCCAACACCTACCTGCCCGAGCCGGAGCGCCCGCGGGGTCGGCGTTCGGTCATTCCCGACAGCGACGGAATGTCTTAAAGCAAATCGCTCTACGGCGCCGGGACCCCATCTTCCCGGCGGCGGTAGTCCCAGCTCCGCTCACAATCGGAGCGGTCGTGGCTGCTTACCCGGTAAAACAGGGAGCGCGCCGCCGGCGGCGGCTGTACATCGGCGATCTCGAACAACAGCTTGCGCTTTATGGCGCGCGCGAAGTCGCCGTAATCGTCGGCAATCACCAGGAAGGCGCCGCGCCCGCCGATCACGCAATCCTCGAAGTAGTGGTCATAGTCGGGCATCTGAGGGAGCCCGGAAGCCTGGGTGCGGCTGTTGACGATGGGAAGGCCGTTGATGGTGATCCCCTTCTCGATCACCAGATCCCTGATCTTGTCCGGCGACGGACCGTCATTGTTGGGTCCGTCCGCCGAAATATCGATGGCCCGGCGGGTCCCTTGAAAGCCGTTGTCGTCGAATAGCGGCCAAGCGAAGTCCAGCGCCCCACCGATGGACGTCCAGTGTCCCGACCCCCGGGGAGAGGCCTCGACGAAGGTCGCGAAGGCGAAGGCGCTAGCCTTGTTGTCCAACAACGTCCAGGGCGCGACCACCTTGTGCGAGCGGGACCCGGACCATTCCACGTAGGTCACGGCGATCCTGCCGAGGGTTCCGTTCTGGATGGCGCCGAGAACTTCCGGCGATTTCAAGGCATCCACGTAGCCTTTCCGCTGCAAGCGGGCTTCGACGGAATCGACGCTGGAGGAGACGTCGACGGCCAGCACCAGTTCCAGGTCGACCGGCACCTCCTCGGCCACGGCCGGCGCGCCGGCAAAGCCGGCCACGAGTGCGAGCGCCCAGCCGGGACGCACGGATCACACCTTGAAGCGGTCCGCCACCCGGCCGAACCGCCAGCCATAGAAATTCGTCCGGGGATAGAGACCCGCGGTCCGCAGCGGCTCCGCCTCCCAGATCCGTTCCGCCGCAGCAAGATCCGACGCATCGACGATCATCAATGTGCCCGCCGGCGCCTGATCGTCATCCAGCAGCCAGCCGGACGTTATGATGTTGTCATGGTGCCGAAGCAGGTAGCGATCCCGGCCGAGGCCCATGCCTTCGGGAACCGTCTGCAGATCCGGCGCAAAGCGCCCTTCGATCATGAACTGGACATTGCCCTCGGTCCGCGGACAGTCCCGCCAGGTGGCGGGCGTATCCGGCGACCAGCCAAAGACCTCGTAGCCATCCTGGACGCCGCCCAGAATATAGGGCTCGTCATCGATATGGGCCTGCACCGCCGCCCGGTCGGCGAACTCGATCAGCCGGGCGGACCCCAACTCGTCTTGCAGGTCCAGGGTCAAAAACGGGCCGGAGAACATGGTTTGGCCGTCGAAGCCCTTGACGTAGGAGAGATGGGCGTCGCGGTGGATATCCCGCAACGGTCCGGAATTCTCCACGTCGAATATCTTGATGACGTACAGCAAGACCGATCTCTCCCGTCAGCCGAGCCAACTATCGGGGAAGAAACGGAACCGGTCAAACTTGCGGAAACGGCCCCAAGCTGCAATTAGGCGGCTTCGGAGTCATTGGCGGCCTTCTTCTCTTTCTTCTTTTCTTCTTGGCGTTTTTCCCAGCTCGCCCGCATGCCGTCGAGGCACAATTCCACGCTCGGCCCGATCCACATGTCGTGGAAGGCGTGATCCTCGTAGCCGTCGCCCGTATTGGTGTGGACCAGCATGCTCAGCCCATTGCGGTTGAGGGCCAGCCAGGGAACAAGCTCGGAGAACAGTTCGGTGCGGAACGCCACCTGATAATGACTTACCGGGTGCGGCCCCTGGGGCGCCTTGTCGCGCCAGCGCCCGAGTACCGCCTCTGGCCAGCGCTTGGCGATCTCGCGGCGCAGGTGGCCCGCCCACTGCTTGGACGCGCCGTCATAGTAGACATGAACGTGGTAGCTCTTGATTTTTTCCTTAGGCTGAAATTCCATGACCGTCCCCGAACAAGTCTTGTTACCAAACACTATTTAGCACGGGAGTCCCGGCGCTCAACCCGTCTCCCGCCGGCTACAACGGAATGTTACCGTGCTTCTTCCACGGCAGTTCCTGCTTCTTGTTGCGCAACATGCGGAGCGAGCGGCAGAGCCGGTTGCGCGTGTTGTGCGGCATGATCACATCGTCGATGTAGCCCCGGGACCCGACCCGGAACGGATTGGCGAACTGCGCCTGATACTCCCGCTCCCGCTCGGCGATCTTTTCTTCGTCACCGATGTCCTGGCGGAAGATGATCTCCACCGCGCCCTTTGACCCCATCACGGCGATTTCGGCGCTTGGCCAGGCGAAATTCACGTCGCCCCGCAAATGCTTGGAGCCCATGACGATATAGGCGCCGCCATAGGCCTTCCGTGTGATCACCGTGATCTTGGGGACCGTCGCCTCGGCGAAGGCATAGAGGAGCTTCGCTCCGTGACGGATCAGGCCGCCATATTCCTGGGCGGTGCCGGGCAGGAAACCGGGCACGTCCACCAACAGGATGATCGGGATGTTGAAACAGTCGCAGAACCGGATGAACCGGGCCGCCTTGACCGAGGCATCGATGTCCAGGCACCCGGCGAGGACCATCGGCTGGTTGGCGACGATGCCCGCGGTCGAGCCGTCCATCCGGCCGAAGCCGATCATCATGTTCCTGGCGTAATCGGGCTGGAGTTCGAAGAAATCTCCTTCGTCGACCAGCTTTTCGATCAACTCTCGAACGTCGTAGGCCTCGTTGGGATTGTCGGGGATCAAGGTATCCAGGGAGGGTTCCTGACGATCGGCGGGATCGTCCGTGGGCCGTTCCGGCGGACGTTCCCTATTGCTGCCCGGCAGGAAGTCGACGAAGCGCCGGAGCTGCTGCAGCGCGTCCACGTCCGTATCGCAGGCGAGATCGGCCACACCCGACTTGGTTGAGTGGGTCGCGGCGCCGCCCAGTTCCTCCTGGGTGACCTCCTCGTGGGTCACGGTCTTCACCACATCGGGTCCGGTGACGAACATGTAGGACGTGTCCCGGACCATGAAAATAAAGTCGGTGGTCGCCGGCGAATATACCGCGCCGCCGGCGCAAGGCCCCATGACCATGGAAATCTGCGGAACCACGCCGGACGCCATCACGTTGCGCTGAAAGATCTCGGCGTAACCGGCGAGGGACGAGACGCCTTCCTGAATACGGGCGCCGCCGGAATCGTTAAGCCCGATCACCGGCGCGCCAACCTTCATCGCCTGGTCCATGATCTTGCAGATCTTCTCGGCATGGGTCTCGGAGACCGAACCGCCGAAAACCGTAAAATCCTGGCTGAAGACGAAGACCAGCCGCCCGTTGACGGTCCCGTACCCGGTCACCACGCCGTCACCGGGAACCGTGTTCTTGTCCATGTCGAAGTCGGTGGACCGGTGTTCCTTGAACATGTCCCACTCTTCGAACGACCCGGGGTCCAGCAACAGCTCGATTCTCTCCCGCGCCGTCAGCTTGCCGCGCTTGTGCTGGGCATCGACACGCTTCTTGCCGCCGCCGGCGCGCGCTCGGGCGCGCTGTTCCTCGAGTTGGCGAATGATTTCGTACATAAATGCCTCGGATCAGAGGTGTCGGTGACTGGCCGCCAACATAGCGCGGCGTTTCTGGCCCGTCACCTGTTAGCCATCCAACAGGCGCAGGAAGCGGGCCGCGGCCTCCAGATCGCCCCGAACTCGCCGATGACGGGCCAGCGCCTCGGAATCCCGCCCCCAGCGCTCCATTTGGAATTCCTCGTCGAGCAAGGCGATATCGCCCGCCTCCCCGGCCTCGATTCGCCCGGCGGCCAGCGCCAGCGCGACGATCGCCGACCCGGCAGCGGCGGCGGCGGCGGAAACGCCCGCCAGACGAAACGCGTCCAGCCCGTCGACGATATCCCGGAGGCGGTCGATGGCGGCCGCCGGCTGCGGGACCGGCAGGACGCCCGTGGTGACGGTCATGGCGGCCTCCAATTCGTCCGCCGCCCAGTCAAGGAGCGGTTGCCAGCGTTCGGTCTGGCGGACAACCAGTTCCGGGGGTTCATCGGCCCGGTAGCACAGAAGATCGCTCCCGGCGAAGGCGGTCACTGCGCCGACAATGTCCGCGCGCTTGAGCTGGATCCGGTCGATGGCGGTGGCGGCCAGTTTGGTCAGGGGCATGGTGTCCGTCTCTATGACCTCGTCCTGCGCCGCCCACTCGGCGGAAATCTCCTCGGCCAATGCCTTTCGCGCGACCTTGAGGGGCTTGCCCGCCGGCGTTCGGACCGGTTTGCCGTCCAGGACAATCCCAAAGGCGCCGTTTTGCTCCTGAAACGACGCCACCTCGTAGAACCGCTTCAGAGACTGCCAATCGGTCACTTTCCGCCTCCGAAAATGCCCTGGATGGCGCCGCCGATCCCCTTGCCGATTCCCTTGATGCCCTTTCCGATCCCTTCCCCGACCTCTCCGAGACCCTTTCCAAGACCCTGGCCGACGCCCTCGATGATCTCTTCCACCACCGAATCTTCCTCCGTCGCCGCCGGTCGGGCCGTGCCCGGGTCCGGCGTGCCCGTCTCGGGTATGGGTGTATCGGTGCTCTCGAGAGCGGCCATGCAATGATTGGAATGGTCGCCGCTGGAGGCGACCGCCAATAGTATCGCTAACGGGTTGACCAGGCCGAGCGCCAGGCCCGCCACCCCCTTGGTGACCGCGCCGGGAGTCGGGGCGGCGGTCGGGTTCGCCAGGGTACCCTTGATGTCGATGGGGAACGCCAAGCTGACCAGCGAATCCTGCTTCGGCTTGGGATTGATCCGCAGGTGAAGAGTTTCATCCCGTAGATTGATGGTGCCGCCGCCGCCGATGGCCACCTTGTCGGTGTCGAAGAGCAGCCCGGTACTGGTCGCGATCCCCTCCCGGATATGGAAACGGGAGACGAAACAGTTGATCCGCGCCTCCTTGGTTTCGTGAACCCACGGAACGATTTCCCGGATGACGTCGCCCGCCAACAGATCGACATACCTGTTGGGCACCCCACCGCCGTGCATGACCGCTTCCAGGTCGCCGTTCAGCCCGGCCGCCAGGCTTCTGAGGTCGGCCCCCCGGCCTGTAAAGGTGATTTTTGCGTCCAGCGGCCCATCCACCAGCTTGTGGCCGGTGGCGTAGGCCAACAGCGTCTCGATCCGCCCGTTCCTGAGATCCAACTCGCCGGCGATCTCCGGCGTGCCGCCGTCATAGCTCGCGCCGACCCGGCCCGACCAAGTGCCGCCGCCGAACCTGGCCCGCGCCAGGGAAATGTCGATGTCCCGGGATGTCGCTTTCACGGATGCGGCCAGCTGCCGGATCGAAAGACCATTGAACACCACCTCGCCAGCCACCATGCGAAGCGTCGCGTCAAGTTCGGGGAGCCTCGGCCGGGCGAACCCGATCATCGGAATGACCCGCCCGTCCTCGGCCTTCCGGCGTTCCTTTTTCTCCTCGCGCCCGGGCAGGAACGCCATCAGCCTGTCGACCGGAAGCCGATCCGCCTTGAGGGCCGCGGTAATCTTCGGCGGCGCCTTTCCGCGTTCCAGCACGGCATTGCCGGTAAGGCCGGTGTCGCCCAACCGAAGCGAAACGTTGCTGAATGCCAGCTCGTCGTCGGGATTGCTCACGACCGCTTCGATCCGGATTCCGGGTTCGGACGGCAACGGGAATCCGGCTAGGCCGGACAGGATGCTCGGGTCCGGCGCCTCGGCGCTGGCCGAAAAGCGCCATTTCGGTTCGCGCCCGGTAATTCCCGACGCGCTGCCGTTCAGCGCCACCGCCAAACCACCCTTTTCGCCCGCCTGGAACTTGATGTCCTCGGCCGCGAGAGACGCGGGCGTTCCGGTCAACCGGAAGGCCGCTTCGTAGGGCTTGACAGCCGGTATCTCGATTTTCGGCAGGTTCGGGGCAAGCGCCATCGCCTGTCTGTAGGTCTCCGGCAAATCGTTCCCATGGAAGGAAATCCGGATGTCCAGTTCCCGGTCGGTCAGCGGCGCCCCGATAACGCCCTTCGCTTCGCCCGATGCGCCGAGGCCGGTCACCAGCAAATCAAAAATGAAGAATCTGGGATCTTCAACGAAACGGTACAGTGACGTGATGCTGCCGCCGACGGTGAAGGGGTGGCCGGCGGCGGAGCCGGCAATATCGAGACGCATCCGTTCCGCCCCGGATCGGTTCAACAGGTCCAGCCGGGTCAGCGAGAGCCGCCGGTCCAATTTGCGTCCCGGATTCAGATAGCGCACGGAGGCGCGCTCGATCGCCAGGTTTTTCAATACGGGCAGTCCGTAAATCCGTTCCGCCTCCTGTTCGATTTCCCGGGCCTTCCGGACCGTCCGGGGATCAACGGAAATCCGCCAGTTGGGTATTCCCTCTGGGCTCACTTCCAAGAGGACATCCGGACCGATCAGCGTCAACTCGGAGAGACGGATATCGCCGTTCAGCAACGGCACCAGTTCCAGGCCAATTTCCACCCCGTCCAAGCGCACCATATCCGGCCGCGAGCCCCAGGAGGCATTGCCGAACCGTACATCGGTCGCCGAGAGGGTCGGCACCAGCGAGAGCTTCATCTCGATATCGCCGGCGATCACCAACTCCCGTCCCGTCGCCGCCTTCACCCGCTCCGAGATGAACCCGGCGATCTGCCGGGTATCGGCGGTCATGATGATGGCCGCCGCCGTGACGACGGTTGCCGCGACAACGGCGGCCAAACCAAACAAAAGGCGGGATAGGAGTTTCATGCCGGCGCCCCGATGAACCGGTCCAGGAGATCGGGCAGTTCGGCAAACGACGAGGCAACCTCGCCCGCCCCCGCATCCCGCAGATCGCCGGCGGGATGGTATCCCCAAGCGACGCCGACCGCGGCCACGCCCGCATTCACCGCCATCTCCATGTCATAGGTGGTATCGCCGATCATCACCGCCTCTTCCCGGCGAGTTCCGGTGGCGTCCATTGCCCGGATCAGCATATCAGGGTTCGGCTTGCCCGGTGAGGTATCGGGCGTGTGAAGCGTCACGAAACGGTCAAGCAACTCATGTTCATGCAGGGTCTGTCTCAAACCGTGGAGCGACTTGCCCGTCGCCACGCCCAGAAGCCAGCCTCGCGAGTCCAGTCGGCGTACGGTATCCGCCGCCCCCGGATACAGCGGGTCTCTGCGCGAGCCGTCCCGGCGCCCTTGATCCGAGATCTCACGATAGCTGGCGGCAACAATTTCATGGATTTCCGGTCCCTCGCCGGGCAGCAAACCTTTGATCGCTGCTTCGAGCTCGAGCCCGATGACGCCGCGGACCTGGTCCGCCTCGGGGCCGGGGAAGCCGTGCCGGGCAAACGCCTGATGCATGCCGGCATCGATGCCGGCGAAGGAATCCACCAGCGTCCCGTCGCAATCGAAGACCGCCAGGCGCAATCCGCCCACCCGGCTATACCCCCATCAGCTCGTCGAAGGTCTCGAACGGATGATCGTCGTCCGCCGGGCCGAATCCGAGGAATTTCCACGTTTCAGACATGTGCGGCGGCAGGTCGGCGCTGACCTCGAACAGTCCGCCCGCCGGATGAGGAATACGGACGGCGCGGGCATGGAGATGCAGCCGCCGGCCAATGGCATCGCCGATCAACGGGATGTTCCGGGAGCCGTACTTGCGGTCACCGACGATAGGGTGCCCGATGGCGGCACAGTGAACCCGCAATTGATGGGTCCGCCCGGTGACGGGTTCAAGGGCCAGCCAGCTCGCCTCTGGCGCGGCGACGTCGACCGTCCGGTAACGGGTCTCCGCCTTCCTGCCCCGGCCGACGACGTTCACCCGGTCGCCTTGGGGGCCCGGCAGCTTTTCGAGCGGTAGATCGATGGCGCCTTCCCGAGGGCGTGCCACCCCCTCGACCAGCGCCCAGTAAAGCTTCCGCGTTTGGTGGCCGCGAAACGCCGCGGTCAGCGAAGCGGCCGCCTTGGAAGTGCGGCCGATCAACAGAACGCCCGAAGTGTCCTTGTCCAGCCGGTGAACCAGCTTCGGCCGCTCCTTGGAGCCGAAACGCAAGCCGTCGAGCAGCGCATCCACATGGCTGGAAATCCCGGAGCCTCCCTGGACGGCGAGGCCCGCCGGCTTGTCCAGGACAATCAAGTGATCGTCGCGATGGATGATCCGTTCCTTAAGTGCCGCGACCGCCCGGCGGTCGACGGACGGGGCCTGTCTCTTGGTCTTCGCAGCATCCGGCAACGGCGGCACGCGAACGGCTTGACCCTCTTCAAGACGCTGATTGCTCTTCGCCCGGCCGCCGTCTACCCGCACCTGGCCGGTCCGCAGGAGTTTCTCCAAGCGCCCGTGGCTCAATTCCGGGTAGTGGCGCTTGAACCATCGGTCGAGCCGGATGCCGGCGTCGCCGGCCTCCACCTCGATGGTTTCGACGCTGCTCATGCGAGGACGGCCCGCAAAGCCATCATGCCGGCGACAAATCCGGCCAGCGACAGAACCACCGATCCGATCACGTAGGCGCCGGCCAGCCACAATTGGCCGCGCTCGAACAAACTCACGGCGTCCAGTGAAAAAGCGGAAAAAGTGGTGAACGCGCCCAAGACGCCGATCACGAGGAACGCCCTCATTTCCTGGCTCGGAGACCAATTCAATGCCATGAGCTCGACAAGCGCCCCCAACAGCAGGCAGCCCAAGACGTTTTCGATGAACGTCGCGTAGGGAAATCCGTGACCGGCGACCCGGGTCACCAGGACATTGACGAGATAGCGTCCGCCGGCGCCGATTGCGCCGCCCGCCGCCACGCTGAGCAACATTTTCATACTCTCATCCCCTCAATCGCCGCCGGATGAGTTACGCGATTCTCGGAGTTTTCGCCAGTACTCCAGCCGCTTGGCGATTTCCCGCTCGAAGCCGCGCTCTTCCGGCCGGTAAAATTCCCGACGTCTCATCTCGTCCGGGAAGTAGTCCTGGCCCGAAAAGCCTTCGTCCGCGTCGTGATCGTACTCATAGCCCTTCCCATAGCCGATATCCTTCATCAACCGGGTCGGCGCGTTGAGAATGTGTTTGGGCGGCATCAGGGAACCGGTTTCCCTGGCCGCCCGGTCGGCCGCGCCGAGCGCCTTATAGGCGGCGTTGGATTTGGGCGCGGTCGCCAAATACAGGACCGACTGGGCGATTGCCAGTTCCCCTTCCGGGCTGCCCAAGCGCTCATAGGCCTCCCAGGCCGCGATGCTGTGGGGCAGCGCCTGGGGATCGGCGAGCCCGATATCCTCGGAGGCGAACCGGACCAGGCGGCGGGCGATGTAACGGGGGTCTTCTCCCCCGGCCAGCATTCGCGCCAGCCAATAGAGCGACGCATCGGCATCGGACCCCCTGAGCGACTTGTGCAAGGCGCTGATCAGGTTGTAGTGCGCCTCCTGCGACTTGTCGTAGAGCGGCATCCGCTTGCCGATCAGGTCGGCCAGCGCCCTGGCATCGAGCCGGGGTTCCGCCGGCAGTGATTGCAGCTCCTCCGCCATGTTCAACAGGTAGCGCCCATCCCCGTCGGCCATGGCCCTGAGTGCCGCCCGGCCGTCTTCGGTCAACGGGAGCGAAGCGCCCTCCTCGTTCTCGGCCCGGCTCGCCGGCGGCGCCAACGCCGTCTCGTCGAGCCGCTCGAGAACCATGCACTGACAGCGCGACCGCCACCCGCTGGC
>CAZUGT010000192.1:0-16002 GCA_964620095.1 uncultured Rhodospirillaceae bacterium
TCCGCGTGGCCCGGGCAGTCCACGTGCGCATAGTGACGGTTGCCGGTCTCGTACTCAACGTGCGCCGTCGCAATCGTGATCCCCCGCTCCTTCTCCTCCGGCGCCTTGTCGATCTGGTCGAACGCCATCTCCTCCGCGCCGCCCTGCTCGGCCAGAACCTTCGTGATCGCGGCCGTCAGCGTCGTCTTCCCGTGGTCCACGTGACCGATCGTCCCGACGTTGCAGTGCGGCTTCGTACGCTCAAACTTTTCCTTCGACATCCTTACTCTCTCCGTCTAAAGGCGGCCCGGTTAACCGGCCAAACGCTCGCGGACTTCCTCGGACACCGCCTGGGGAATTTCCGCATAGTGATCAAAATGCATGGTGTACTGGGCCCGTCCCTGGCTCATGGAGCGCAGGTTGTTGACGTAGCCGAACATGTTGGCGAGGGGCACCATGGCGGACACCACGCGGGCGTTGCCGCGCTGATCCATCGAGCCGACGGTTCCCCGGCGGCTGTTCAAATCGCCGATGATATCGCCCATGTAATCTTCCGGCGTCACCACCTCGACCCGCATGACCGGCTCCAGAAGGATCGGCCTGGCTTTCATCACGCCCTCGCGGAACGCCGCCTGCGCGGCGATCTCGAAGGCCATGACGCTGGAATCCACGTCGTGGGACGCCCCGTCATAAAGCTCGGCCTTGAAGTCGGTGACCGGGAAGCCGGCCACGGGGCCTGAATCAGCCGCGCTGCGCAGACCCTTCTCGACGCCCGGAATGTATTCCTTCGGCACGTTGCCGCCGACCACCGAATTCTCGAACTCGAATCCTGACCCCGGCTCCAGCGGCTCGAACTTGAGCTTGATGCGGGCGAACTGGCCGGCGCCGCCGGTCTGTTTCTTGTGGGTGTAGTCGATATCGGTCGGGGCCGAGATGGTCTCGCGGTAGGCCACCTGGGGCCGGCCGACATTGGCGTCGACGCTGAACTCGCGCTTCATCCGGTCGACGATGATCTCCAGATGGAGCTCGCCCATGCCCTTGATGATGGTCTGGCCGCTTTCCTGGTCGCTGGTCACGCGGAAGGACGGATCCTCCGCCGCCAGGCGCGACAGGGCCTGACCCATTTTCTCCTGATCGCCGACGGTCTTCGGCTCGACCGCCACCTCGATCACCGGATCCGGGAACTCCATGCGCTCCAGGATCACCGGGTTGTCGGGATCGGAGAGCGTGTCGCCGGTGGTGGTGTTCTTGAGGCCGGCGATGGCGAGAATGTCGCCGGCGCGGGCTTCCTTGACGTCTTCCCGGGAGTTGGCGTGCATCAGCAGCATCCGGCCCACCCGCTCGCGGCCGTCCTTGACCGTATTGCGGATGTAGGAACCGCTCTCGAGAACGCCCGAATAAATGCGGATAAAGGTGAGCGAGCCCACGAAGGGGTCGTTCATGATCTTGAACGCCAGGGCCGCGAACGGTTCTTCGTCCGAATTGTGACGCTCGATCTCTTCCTCGGTCCTGGAATCGATTCCCTTGATCGGCGGAACGTCGGTCGGGCCCGGCATGTAATCGACCACGGCGTCGAGAAGCGGCTGGACGCCCTTGTTCTTGAATGCGGAACCGCACATCACCGGCACGAAATCGAGCGACAGGGTTCCCTTGCGGATACAGGCGCGGAGCGTATCGGCATCCGGCTCGTTGCCCTCGAGATAGGCCTCCATGGCGGCGTCGTCCCGCTCGATGGCCATTTCGACCAGCTTCTCGCGGTATTCCGCGGCCTGGCCGGCCAGATCGTCCGGAATATCGGTGTACTCGAACTCGGCGCCGAGGCTCTCATCCTTCCAGACGACGGCCTTCATCTCGACCAGATCGACGACGCCGGCGAAGTCGGCCTCGGAACCGATCGGCAGCTGGGTGACCAGCGGATTGGCGCCCAGCCGGTCGACGATCATGTCGATGCAGCGGAAATAATCGGCGCCGGTGCGGTCCATCTTGTTGATGAAACAAATTCGGGGGACATCGTATTTGTCCCCCTGACGCCAAACGGTCTCCGATTGCGGCTCGACACCCGCGACGCTGTCAAAGACGGCGACCGCGCCATCGAGGACCCGGAGCGAACGCTCCACCTCGATGGTGAAGTCGACGTGGCCCGGAGTGTCGATAATGTTGATCTGGTGGTCTTTCCACTCGCAGGTCGTCGCAGCCGAGGTGATGGTGATGCCGCGCTCCTGCTCCTGCTCCATCCAGTCCATGGTGGCGTTGCCGTCATGGACCTCGCCGATCTTGTACGACTTGCCCGTATAGAAGAGGATGCGCTCCGTGGTGGTCGTCTTGCCGGCATCGATGTGGGCCATGATGCCGATATTGCGGTAGCGCGAAAGCGGTGTTTTGCGTGCCATCGTTCTTGCTCTTCTGACCCAGGTATCCAACCGCCCGCGTGAAGCCGTTACCAGCGATAGTGCGAGAACGCTTTGTTGGCTTCCGCCATACGGTGCGTGTCTTCGCGTTTCTTGACGGCATTGCCGCGATTGTTGACCGCGTCGAGAAGCTCGCCCGACAGGCGCTCGATCATGGTGTTTTCACCGCGCGCCCGCGCCGTGTCGATAATCCAGCGGATGGCCAGCGCCTGCGCGCGGTCGGCCCGCACCTCGACCGGAACCTGATACGTGGCGCCGCCGACCCGTCGGGAACGCACTTCTATCATCGGTTTGACGTTGTCGAGGGCTTCGTGAAAGAGCTTGACCGGGTCCTGGCCGCCCTTGCGCTCCATATCGTCGAAAGCGCCATAGACGATCCGTTCGGCAACCGACTTCTTGCCGTCCTTCATCAGGCCGTTCATGAACCGGGTCAAAACGATGTCACCGTATTTGGGATCGGGGAGAACATCGCGTTTTTCTGCTGCTCTGCGTCGTGACATCGCTTAAAGACCCCCTATTTCGGCCGTTTGGCGCCGTATTTCGAGCGGCGCTGGCGACGGTCTTCGACACCCTGGGTATCCAGGGTGCCGCGAATAATGTGGTAGCGAACGCCGGGAAGGTCCTTGACGCGGCCGCCGCGGATCAGCACCACCGAGTGCTCCTGCAGGTTATGGCCTTCGCCCGGAATGTAGGACGTCACCTCGAAGCCGTTGGTCAGCCGGACCCGCGCCACCTTCCGCAAAGCCGAGTTGGGCTTCTTCGGCGTGGTCGTATAGACGCGGGTGCAAACCCCGCGCTTTTGCGGACAAGATTCCATGGCGGGAACCTTGTTCCGGGTTACCGGTGCTTTCCGCGGCTTGCGGATAAGTTGGTTGATCGTCGGCATCCGCCAGTCAACTCCTTGCATGTGCGCCGGCAAATTCGGGCGCAAGATAAACAAACCCGCCACAGAGACGGCTAATGCCGCTCTCGGCGGTCGTCCTACTCGCCTTTGATGGCGTGCTATGTTTCCAGTTACCGAGTGCGACCTCTGCGTCTAGACCGGACGGCCTACCACCAGGGCCCTCGGGAGCGGCGCATACTAGTGACGGACCAAATAGGGGTCAACAAAAAAAATGACGTTTTTTTGGGAGTTTTCCGGGGGGTTTCCGGGGGGCTTTCAAGAGGTTTTCAGGGACCGCGGACAGCCCTTTGTTGCGCCGCAGCAAACCTCGGGACAAGCCGGGAAATAATATTACCCGGCACAAGAAAAAGCCCCGCCGAAGTCCGACTCCGGCGGGGCGAAACAGGCTAACTACCTGTTATCACTTAATTATTTACTCGGCGGCGGCCTCGGGCGCCGCTTCCTCCGCGCCGCTCGCGTCCTCGATCACCTCGGGCTCGATGTCCTGCTCGGCTTCGAGCTCGCGGTCGCGGTCGGCAGCCACCTCGCGGAACCGGTTCATCACCGAACCGGTGCCGGCCGGGATCAGCCGGCCGACGATGACGTTTTCCTTGAGGCCGATCAGGTTGTCGCGCTTGCCCGAGACCGCGGCCTCGGTCAGCACCCGGGTGGTCTCCTGGAACGACGCCGCCGAGATGAACGACGTGGTTTGCAGGGACGCCTTGGTGATGCCCTGGAGCATCGGATCACCGGTCGCCGGCTTGCCGCCGTCGGCCACCGCACGCTCATTGACCGCCTCGAATTCGAGCCGGTCGACCAGCTCGCCGGTGAGGAACGTGGTATCGCCGCCGTCGACGATCTCCACTTTCTGCAGCATCTGGCGGACGATGACCTCGATGTGCTTGTCATCGATGCGCACGCCCTGCAGGCGGTAGACGTCCTGAATCTCGTTGATCAGGTACTCGGCCAACGCCTCGACGCCCATCACGCGGAGAATGTCGTGCGGCACCGGGTTGCCGTCCATCAACGGATCGCCCTTCACCACATAGTCGCCTTCCTGGACGCTGATGTGCTTGCCCTTGGGAATGAGATATTCCTTGGGCTCGCCCTTCTTGTCCTCGGGCACCACGACGATCCGCCGCTTGTTCTTGTAGTCCTTGCCGAACTCGATGCGGCCGGGACCTTCGGCGATGATGGCGTGATCCTTGGGTTTCCGGGCCTCGAAGAGCTCGGCGACCCGGGGAAGACCGCCGGTAATGTCGCGGGTCTTGGACGATTCCCGCGGGATGCGGGCCAGCACGTCGCCGGCATGGACCTTCTGGCCGTTCTCGACCGACAGGATCGCATCCACCGACATGAAGTAGCGGGCCTCCATGCCGTTGGGCAGGGTGACGACCTTGTTTCTGCCGTCCCTGAGCGTGATCCGCGGACGGAGGTCCGCCGCCTTGGGCTGCTGCTTCCAGTCGACGACCACCTTGGACGAGATGCCCGTCGCTTCGTCGAGCACTTCGCGCATGGTGACGCCTTCCTGAAGGTCGACGTAGTTGGCCACGCCTTCCTTCTCGGTGATGATCGGCAGGGTGTAGGGGTCCCACTCGGCCATCTTGTCGCCGCGCTTCACCTTCGCCTTGTCCGATACCAACAGCTTGGCCCCATACGGAATCCGGTGGCGGGCCCGCTCGCGGCTCTTATCGTCCATCAGCATCAGCTCGGCATTGCGGCTCATCACCACCGGTACGCCCTCGGAGTTCTTGACGACGCTGGTGTTGTTGAGATTGACCGTCGAATCGAACGCCGCCTCGATGTTGGACTGCTCAGCGCCCCGCTGGGCGGCGCCGCCGATGTGGAAGGTCCGCATGGTCAGCTGGGTACCCGGCTCGCCGATGGACTGGGCGGCAATGACGCCGACCGCCTCGCCGGCATTCACCGGCGTGCCGCGGGCCAGATCACGGCCGTAGCAGGCGGCGCAGACGCCGCCCTTGGTCTCGCAGGTCAGCGGCGAGCGCACCTTGACGCTCGGCACGTCGGCGGCCTCGAGAGCCTCCACCGCCTCCTCGTCAAGCGTCGAGTTGCGCTTGAACATCACGTCGCCCGATTCCGGATCATGGACGGTATCGGCGAGCGTCCTGCCGAGAACCCGGTCGCCCAAGGAGACGATGGTCTCGCCGCCCTCGACCACGGCCGAAACGGTGATGCCCGTCTGGGTGCCGCAATCCGGCTCGACGATGATGCAGTCCTGCGCCACGTCGACCAGGCGGCGGGTCAGGTAACCGGAGTTCGCCGTCTTCAAGGCGGTGTCGGCCAGGCCCTTCCGGGCGCCGTGGGTGGAGTTGAAGTACTCCAGCACGGTAAGGCCTTCCTTGAAGTTGGAGATGATCGGGGTCTCGATGATCTCGCCCGACGGCTTGGCCATCAGGCCCCGCATGCCGGCAAGCTGCTTCATCTGCGCCGCCGAACCGCGAGCGCCGGAATCGGCCATCATGTAGATGGAATTGAGCGGCACGCCCGGTTCGACCCTGGAGATTTCCTTCATCATCTCGTCGGCGACCTGATCGGTGCAGTGCGACCAGGCGTCCACGGCCTTGTTGTACTTCTCGCCCTGGGTGATCAGGCCTTCCTGGTACTGACGCTCATAGGCCTCGACCATGCTCTCGGTGTCGTCGACCAGCTTTTTCTTGGCGTCCGGAACGACGAGATCGTCCTTGCCGAACGAGATGCCGGCCCGGCAGGCATAGTTGAAGCCGAGCGCCATCACCCGGTCAGCGAAGATCACCGTCTCCTTCTGGCCGCAGTGGCGGTACACCTCGTCGATGACGGTGGTGATGTCCTTCTTGGTCAGCAGGCGGTTGATCAGATCGAACGAAATGTTCGGATGACGCGGCAGCAGATCCGCCAGCAGCATCCGGCCGGCGGTGGTTTCCACCCGCATGGTGACCGGGTTGTTCTTCTCGTCCACCGTGTGATAGCGGGCGTGAATCCTGGCGTGCAGGCTCACCGCGCCGATGTTCAGCGCCTGGTGAATCTCGGCGGTGTCGACGAAGGCCATGCCCTCGCCCGTTTCGCCTTCGCGCTCCAGCGTCAGGTAGTAGATGCCGAGCACGATATCCTGCGACGGCACGATGATCGGCTTGCCGTTGGCCGGGCTGAGGATGTTGTTGGTCGACATCATCAGGACCCGCGCCTCCAACTGCGCTTCCAGGGAAAGCGGCACGTGGACCGCCATCTGGTCGCCGTCGAAGTCGGCGTTGAAGGCGGTGCAGACCAGCGGATGAAGCTGGATCGCCTTGCCTTCGATGAGCACCGGCTCGAACGCCTGGATGCCCAGACGGTGCAGGGTCGGCGCCCGGTTGAGAAGCACCGGGTGTTCACGGATCACCTCTTCGAGGATGTCCCAGACCTCGGGCCGTTCCTTCTCGACCATGCGCTTGGCGGCCTTGATGGTGGTCGCCATGCCATACTTCTCGAGCCGCGAATAAACGAACGGCTTGAACAGCTCGAGGGCCATCTTCTTGGGCAGGCCGCACTGATGGAGCAGCAGTTCCGGGCCCACCACGATGACCGACCGGCCGGAATAGTCGACCCGCTTGCCGAGCAGGTTCTGACGGAACCGGCCCTGCTTGCCCTTGAGCATGTCGGACAGGGACTTGAGCGGCCGCTTGTTGGCGCCGGTGATGGCGCGGCCGCGGCGGCCGTTGTCGAACAGCGCATCCACCGCTTCCTGCAGCATCCGCTTCTCGTTGCGGACGATGATCTCCGGCGCGCGGAGCTCGATCAGGCGCTTCAGCCGGTTGTTCCGGTTGATCACCCGGCGGTACAGGTCGTTGAGATCGGAGGTCGCGAACCGGCCGCCATCGAGCGGCACCAGGGGACGCAGCTCCGGCGGGATGACCGGAATGACCTCGAGGATCATCCACTCCGGACGGGCGCCCGAATCGATGAACGACTCGACCAGCTTCAGGCGCTTCACGTACTTCTTGCGCTTGGCCTCGGAGTTGGTCTCGGCGAGCTCCTCGCGGATGGTGTCCCGCTCCTGCTCCAGGTCGATCTTGACCAGCATGTCGCGGATGGCCTCGGCGCCGATTCCGGCCTGGAACGCATCCTCGCCGTACTCGTCGATGGCCGCCTGGAATTCCTCTTCGCCGAGCAGTTGCTTCTCGTTGAGCGCGGTCATGCCCGGCTCGGAGACGACATAGCTTTCGAAATAGAGCACCCGCTCCAGGTCCTTCAGCGTCATGTCGAGCAGCAGGCCGACGCGGGACGGCAGCGACTTCATGAACCAGATGTGGGCGACCGGCGCGGCCAGTTCGATGTGGCCCATGCGGTCGCGGCGGACCTTCGTCAGGGTCACCTCGACGCCGCACTTCTCGCAGACGATGCCCTTGTACTTCATCCGCTTGTACTTGCCGCACAAGCACTCGTAGTCCTTGATCGGACCGAAGATCCGGGCGCAGAACAGGCCGTCCCGCTCCGGCTTGAAGGTCCGGTAGTTGATGGTTTCGGGCTTCTTGATCTCACCGAAGGACCAGGACCGGATGCGCTCCGGGCTGGCGATGCTGATCTGAATTTGGTCGAACCGCTGGGTACCGGTGGCGGGCTCGAAAATTCGCATCAATTCATTCATGAGTGTCTCCTATATGAACCGCGTCCGCTATCTGGAGTGATGCGGCTCAGAAACTGCGCTGCTTGAGTTCGACGTTGAGGCCGAGGGAGTGAAGCTCCTTGACCAGAACGTTGAACGATTCGGGAATGCCGGCCTCGAACGTGTCGTCGCCGCGGACCACCGCCTCGTAGACCTTGGTCCGGCCGGAGACGTCGTCCGATTTGACGGTCAGCATTTCCTGCAGCGTGTAGGCGGCGCCGTAGGCTTCAAGCGCCCAGACTTCCATCTCGCCGAAGCGCTGGCCGCCGAACTGGGCCTTGCCGCCCAGCGGCTGCTGGGTGACGAGGCTGTACGGGCCGATGGACCGTGCGTGGATCTTGTCGTCCACCAGGTGGTGCAGCTTCAGCATATAGATGTAGCCGACGGTCACCGGCCGCTCGAAGGTCTCGCCGGTGCGGGCGTCGAACAGCGTCACCTGGCCCGAGATATCGACGCCGGCCTTCTCCAGCATCTCGGTGATGTCGCTCTCATGGGCGCCGTCGAAAACCGGCGTGGCGATGGGCACGCCGTTCTTGAGGTTCTCGCCGAGTTCCATGATCTCGTTGTCGTTGAGCGATGCGACATCCTCCTTGTAGGTATCGTCGCCGTAAGCGAACTTCAGGGCATCCTTGACGTCCTTCGGTTTCGCTTCGTCACGCTTCACCTTGTCGACCACGTCGCCGACCTGCAGGCCCAGGCCATGACAGGCCCATCCCAAGTGGGTCTCGAGAATTTGCCCCACGTTCATCCGCGAGGGCACGCCCAGGGGATTGAGCACGATGTCGACCGGCGTGCCGTCCTCCAGGGCGGGCATGTCCTCGGCGGGAACGATCTTGGAGATCACGCCCTTGTTGCCGTGGCGGCCGGCCATCTTGTCCCCGGGCGACAGCTTCCGCTTCACCGCGACGAACACCTTGACCAGCTTCATCACGCCCGGCGGCAGTTCGTCGCCGCGCTCCAGCTTCTCGACCTTATCGTCGAAGCGCGCCTGGAATTCGCCGATGCCTTCCTCGAGCTGTTTCTTCAGCGCCTCGATCTCGGTCATCACCTTGTCGTTGGCGACGACGATCTGCTGCATCTGACCCAAGGTCAGCTTGTCGAGCAGTTCCTCGGTCACCGTCGAGCCCGGGGTGACGCCCTTCGGGCCGGAGACCACCTTGCGCTTGACCAGGCGGTCGCGGATGCGGCCCCGGAAGCTGCGCTCCAGGATGGCGATCTCGTCGTCCCTGTCCTTGGCGAGACGCTCGATCTCGGCGCGCTCGATGGCGAGCGCGCGCTCGTCCTTGTCGACGCCGCGGCGCGAGAACACGCGCACCTCGACGACGGTGCCGACCACGCCGGGCGGCAGACGGAGCGAGGTATCCCGGACGTCCGATGCCTTCTCGCCGAAGATGGCGCGCAGCAGCTTCTCTTCCGGGGTCATCGGGCTTTCACCCTTCGGCGTTACCTTGCCGACCAGGATGTCGTTGGGGTTCACCTCGGCGCCGATGTAGACGATGCCCGCTTCGTCCAGGTTCTTGAGGGCTTCTTCACCGACGTTCGGAATGTCGCGGGTGATTTCCTCCTGGCCCAGCTTCGTATCGCGGGCCATGACCTCGAACTCCTCGATGTGGATCGAGGTGAAGACGTCCTCGCGGACGATGCGCTCGGAGATCAGGATCGAGTCCTCGAAGTTGTAGCCGTTCCAGGGCATGAACGCGACCAGGACGTTCCGGCCCAGGGCCAGCTCGCCCAACTGGGTGGACGGGCCGTCGGCGATGATGTCGCCGACCTCGATGCGGTCACCCACCTTCACCAGCGGACGCTGGTTGATGCAGGTGTTCTGGTTGGACCGCTGGAACTTCTGCAGCGAGTAGATGTCGACGCCCGGCCGCGTATGCGAGCCGTCGTCCTCGTCCGCGTGCACCACGATCCGCGTGCCGTCGATCTGGTCGACGACGCCGGGGCGCCGGGCGACGATGGCCGCGCCCGAATCCCGTGCCACGGTTTCTTCCATTCCCGTGCCCACCAGCGGCGCCTCGGCGCGGATCAGCGGCACCGCCTGACGCTGCATGTTCGAGCCCATCAGCGCGCGGTTGGCGTCATCGTTCTCGAGGAACGGAATCAGCGCCGCGGCGACGGAAACCAGCTGCTTGGGCGAAACGTCGATCAGGTCGATGTCCGCCCGGTTGGCCATGACGAAGTCGCCGGCCTTCCGGCAGCTGACCAGCTCATGCTCGAACTTGCCGTTCCTGTCCAGTTCGGAGTTCGCCTGGGCGATGGTGTACTTGCCCTCCTCCATGGCCGAGAGATAGATCACCTCCTCGGTGACCTTGCCGCCCTCGACCTTCCGGTACGGGCTTTCGATGAAGCCGTACTGGTTGACCCGGGCATAGGTGGCGAGCGAGTTGATCAGGCCGATATTCGGCCCCTCCGGAGTTTCGATCGGGCAGATCCGGCCGTAGTGCGTCGGGTGCACGTCGCGCACCTCGAAGCCCGCCCGCTCGCGGGTCAGGCCGCCCGGGCCGAGGGCCGAAAGGCGGCGCTTGTGAGTGATCTCGGACAGCGGGTTGGTCTGGTCCATGAACTGCGAAAGCTGGGACGAGCCGAAGAACTCGCGCACCGCGGCCGCCGCCGGCTTGGCGTTGATCAGGTCGTGCGGCATGACGGTATCGATGTCGACGGAACTCATGCGCTCGCGAATGGCGCGTTCCATTCGGAGCAGGCCGACCCGGTACTGGTTCTCCATGAGCTCGCCGACCGAGCGGACCCGGCGGTTGCCCAGGTGGTCGATGTCGTCGATCTCGCCCCGGCCGTCCTTCAGTTCGACCAGGATCTTGACCACTTCCAGCATGTCCTCCCGGCGCAGCACGCGAAGCTGGTCGTCGGTCTCGAAACCCAGCCGGGCGTTCATCTTCACCCGGCCGACCGCCGACAGGTCGTAGCGGTCATGGTCGAAGAACAGACCGCGGAACAGCGCGTCCGCCGTCTCGAGGATCGGCGGCTCGCCCGGGCGCATGACCCGGTAGATGTCGACCAGCGCCTCTTCGCGGTTCGAGTTCTTGTCCGCGGCGAGCGTGTTCCGGATATAGGGGCCGACATTAGCGTGATCGATGAACAGGGTCGGGACTTCCTCGATATGGCCTCCGTCGAGAACCTCGAGAACTTCCTCGGTGATCTCGTCGCCGGCCTCCAGGAATACTTCGCCGGTCTCGGGGTTGATGACGTCGTCGGCGGCATAGCGTCCGATGATGTCCTCGTTGGGCACCACGTGGTCCTCGATGCCTTTCTTCTCGACCTCGCGGATGACCCTCGGCGTGATCTTGGTGCCTTCCTCGAGCACCACCCGGCCGGACTTGGCGTTGATCAGGTCATGGGTCAGCTTGATGCCCCGCATCCGTTCCAGATCCAGGGGCGTCTGCCAGCCGCGCTTGTGCCGGGTGAAGACGACGGTGTCATAGAAGTAATCGAGAATGTCGGTCGCCGACATGCCTTCGACTTCATCCGCCTCCAATTCCTTGCCGTCGGCGGCGCGTTTTTCGCGCAGTTTCGCGGTGGCGTCATTGTCGAGGCACATCAGCAGCGTCGAGACCGGCAGCTTCCGGCGCCGGTCGATACGCACGTAGACCAGGTCCTTGGCGTCGAACTCGAAGTCGAGCCACGAGCCGCGATAGGGGATCACCCGGGCGGCAAACAGGAACTTGCCGGACGAGTGGGTCTTGCCCTTGTCGTGGTCGAAGAACACGCCGGGCGAGCGGTGCATCTGGGAAACGATGACCCGCTCGGTGCCGTTCACGACAAAGGTGCCGTTGTCGGTCATCAGCGGCATCTCGCCCATGTAGACGACCTGCTCCTTGATGTCGCGAACCGAACGGGAGCCGGTTTCCTCGTCCACATCCCAGACCACCAGACGGAGGGTGACCTTCAGGGGCGCGGCATAGGTCATGCCCCGCTGCCGGCATTCCTCGACGTCGTATTTGGGATCGTCGAACTCGTAGTCGACGAATTCGAGCGTGCCCCGGCCGGAAAAATCCTGGATCGGGAAGACCGAGCGGAACACCTCCTGGAGACCGCTCTCGGAGCGTTCCTCCTTGGTGGCTTCGCGCTGCAGGAAACTCTCGTAGGAATTCTTCTGAACCTCGATAAGGTTCGGCATCGGGGCGACCGACGGGATGCGCCCGAAGCTTTTGCGTACTCTTTTACGACCGGTAAAGGACCGAACAGCCATTGCAGCTCCTCACGTTGCGTTGCGCCGCGCCCCACCCGTCAGATGCCGCTTCTGATCGGTCGGACACGGTCCGGCTCCCCATGGACTCCCCAAGGGAAAGCCGAATTAAGCGCGAAGCCTGCCCCCGAACGCCTCCAGCATCGGGGTCGGATTCGCTGGAACTGCACATTCGCTGTCCCGGCCACGGCAAGGCCAATTCGGGCGAATGCGATCTATGTCTGTGGCGGGTTGGACGGGTTTTTAGGACCCCAAAAACCCAGTTGTCATCCCACCTATATTAAGTGAGCGGGCGGGACGCCGCCGGCATGGAACCGGGACGTCCCGCAAACGCTCGAACTACTTGAGCTCGACGGTCGCGCCGGCGTCCTCGAGCTTCGCCTTGATCTCGTCGGCCTCTTCCTTGGTCGCGTCTTCCTTGACGGCCTTCGGAGCGCCCTCGACCAAATCCTTGGCTTCCTTGAGGCCAAGGCCGGTGATGGCACGGACTTCCTTGATCACGTTGATCTTCTTCTCGCCGATTGCGGCAAGGACGACCTCGAAGCTGTCCTTTTCCTCGGCCGCCGCCTCGCCGCCGCCCGCACCCGGCGCGGCCGCCGCAACGGCAACCGGCGCGGCCGCCGAAACGCCCCACTTCTCTTCGAGAAGCTTGGACAGCTCGGCCGCCTCGAGGACGGTGAGGCTGGAAAGGTCTTCGGCAATCTTTTCGATATCTGCAGCCATTTCTATATCTCCTAGGCTTGAACTGTTGTGTCAGCGATGGCCCTAAGCGGCCTCCTCGCTCGCCCCATAGGCGCCAACGACCCGCGCAAGCTGTCCGCCGGGTGCCTGAAGCACACCGGCAATGCGCGTCGCCGGGGTATTGAGCATGCCGACGATCTGGCCCCTCAACTCATCGAGGGACGGCAGTCTGGCAAGCGCGGTAACCCCTTCGACGTCCAGCATTTGCGGGCCGAACGCGCCCCCCAGAACCACAAGGTTGGCGTTCTCCTTGGCGAAGTTCACCGCGACCTTGGGGGCCGCGACGGGGTCTTCGCTGTAGGCGATCGCCGTGGGACCGGCGAACAGAGAACTCAACTCGTCATATTGGGTTCCTTCGAGGGCGAGACGGGTAAGGCGATTCTTAGTGACCTTGAAGCTGGCGCCCGCCTCCCGCATCCGTCCGCGGAGGTCGGTCATCTGCGCCACCGTCAGCCCGGAATAGTGGGTGACGACGACGACGGCCGCGTCCTCGAACACATGCTTCAACGATGCGACCCATTCTTCTTTCTCGGTACGGTCCACGAATCGTCTCCGATGTTGCACCAAACCCGCCGGCTCGCTGAGCCAAGGCTGGCCGGCCCGGTGCGGTTACACCAAATCCCCGTGTCCCGGATATCCCGAACGCGGGGATCGCTTCGCCCCATCCAAGCCGTCAGTTCAAGCCGTCTTCGGGACCCGCCATCGGGTAGCCCGGAAACAACTCTTCACCGTCTGTGCAGGTGCCCACTCCCGTGGCCGTTATGCGGCTCGCACCGCTGCCTGCAGTCTCGGACAGGTCGGGAAAGCTTGCTTTCGCGCCCTTTCCCTCAACTGGACATCCCGGCTTTCGCCGGGACCTCCAATTGTCCCTCTGGGCTAGCCCGGCGCTTGTTCGCCGAGGCTGGCCACACTGATCTTCACGCCCGGGCCCATGGTCGAGGACAGGCTCACGCGTTTAATATAGGTTCCCTTGGCGCCGCTGGGCTTGGCCTTCAGGATGGCGTCGTAGAACGCCCTCACGTTGTCCACCAGCGCGTCCTCGGAAAAGCTCGCCTTGCCGATGCCGGCGTGGATCAGCCCCGCCTTCTCGACCCGGAATTCGATATCGCCGGCCTTGGCCGACTTCACCGCCGCCGTCACATCGGGCGTCACCGTGCCCAGTTTCGGGTTCGGCATCAAGCCGCGGGGGCCCAGCACCTTGCCCAGCTTGCCGACCACCGACATCATGTCCGGGGTCGCGACGCACCGGTCGAACTCGATCTGGCCGTTCTGAACCTTCTCGGCCAGATCCTCCGCGCCGACGATGTCGGCCCCGGCGGCTTTCGCCTCCTCGGCCTTGTCGCCCTTGGCGAAGACAGCCACCGTCGCGTCCTTGCCGGAGCCGTGGGGCAATGCCACCACGCCGCGGACCATCTGATCGGCGTGACGCGGATCGACGCCGAGGTTCATGGCGATCTCGATGGTCTCGTCGAACTTGGCCTTCTTGGCTTCCTTGACCAGTTTGACCGCCTGGCCGACCTCGTAATCGGCCTCGCGGTCGATGGCTTCGTAGGCGCCGCTGAGGCGTTTTCCATACCTGCCCATGGATCAGCCCTCCACCGTCACGCCCATGGAACGGGCGGTGCCGGCCAGAATCCTGCACGCCGCATCGACGTCGTTGGCATTCAGATCGGCCTTTTTCAATTCGGCGATCTCCCGCAGCTGGTCCATGGTCACCGCGCCGACGACCTCGGTGCCGGGCGTCTCGGCACCCTTGCCGAGCCGGGCCGCCCTCTTGATGTAGTAGCTGGCCGGCGGCGATTTCCTCTCGTAGGTGAAGCTCTTGTCCTGATAAACCGTGATCTTCACCGGGATGGGCATCCCTTGTTCCATGTTCTGCGTGTCTGCGTTGAACGCCTTGCAGAACTCCATGATGTTCAGGCCCGCCTGACCCAGGGCGGGACCGACCGGCGGCGAGGGGTTGGCCTGCCCCGCCGGTATTTGCAGCTTGATAAAGCTATCGATTTTCTTCGCCATCTCACATCCTCAGTTGGCTTACTCAGTTGGCTTACTGGGCGCGCGGTACGGCCATGGCGAGCCTCCCACGCCTTTGTGCGGCGGATGCCGCGGTTAAAACCTCTAGGTCTTCTCGACCTGCGAATACTCCAACTCGACCGGCGTTGACCGGCCGAAGATCGACACCGCGACCTTGAGCCGCGCCTTTTCCTCGTCCACTTCCTCGACCAGGCCGTTGAACGACGTGAACGGGCCGTCGCAAACCGTGACCTGTTCGCCGATATCGAACGACACCGAGGGCTTCGGACGTTCGATGCCCTCCTGGACCTGATGGATGATCCGGTCGGCCTCGGCCTGGCTGATGGGCGTGGGCCGCCCCTTGCCGCCCAGGAAACCGGTGACCTTCGGCGTATCCTGCACCAGGTGCCAGGTTTCGTCGGTCATCTCCATCTTCACCAGCACATAGCCCGGAAAGAACTTGCGTTCCGCATTGACCTTGGAGCCGCGGCGCATTTCGACCACTTCCTCGGTCGGCACCAGGACGCTCTCGATCATGTCGGACAGATGGGACTGCTTGGCCTGCTCCTCGATCGATTCGGCGACCTTCTTTTCGAAGCCGGAATAGACGTGCACCACGTACCAGTTCGTCGCCATGGCCTACGCTCCGAGCCCGAAAACGGTTCTGATGCCGAAGGACAGCACCTGATCGACCAGGAAGAAGAACAATGCGGCAAGGATGACGAAGACGAAGACCATGGCGGTCGAGACCATCGTTTCCTTGCGGGTCGGCCAGGTCACCTTCGAGGTTTCCTGACGAACCTGCCGCATGAATTCCAACGGGTTGGGTCTTGCCATTCTCTTGTCCGTTGCTCTCTTTAAGAGCGGTCCTGTAGCAGTTGCGGTGCTCTCGTCCGGTCCGTTTTGGCGCCGATGGCAGGGGCAGCAGGGCTCGAACCCGCGACCTGCGGTTTTGGAGACCGCCGCTCTACCAACTGAGCTATACCCCTATCGCCCTCGGCTCCTGCTCGATGATGCCTACTCGATGATACTGGCGACGACGCCTGCGCCGACGGTCCGGCCGCCCTCGCGGATGGCGAAGCGCAGGCCCTGGTCCATGGCGATCGGCTGGATCAGCTCGACCGTCATCGAGATG
>CAZUGT010000193.1:0-5122 GCA_964620095.1 uncultured Rhodospirillaceae bacterium
CGCCGGGGGACCGAAGTTCGCCCGTGGGATGTGCGACCCAGTCTTCAATCCGCGGACCCCCCTCTTGCGGAGCCTGCTGACCGGCGGCCGCAGGGACCACGCCCATCGTAGCTCGACCGCCGGGACGCGACGCAGACCGTAACCCTGGTGAGAAATACGGGCTAGGCCTTCCATTCGACGATTTAGAAGCCTTGCCGGGGTGCCGGGCCAACGCTATAAATCCGCTCCCCTTGCCGAACCTATCCCGAATTCCACCACCAAGACCGTCGGGGAGTAGCTCAGCCTGGTAGAGCACTGTCTTCGGGAGGCAGGGGCCGGAGGTTCAAATCCTCTCTCCCCGACCATTTTCCGCACAGCCGGCCGGCAAAAGACGAAATCACCCCGAAGGGGCCCCGTCTCCCGGCAACATAGGATTGGAAACGGCATTCAGGAGTCTCGTATGGCAATTTCGGATCTTACCGCCGGGGAACTTCTCTCAGGCTTGGAGAGCGGCGGGATCACCGCGCTGCGGATCGCCGAGGCGCTCTGCGAGCGCGCCGCCGAACTCTCCTCCCTGAACTCCCTCGTCACGTTCGACGCGGAACGGTTTCTGGCGGCGGCGCGGAATTCGGACGACGAAAGAAGCCGAGGCGGCGTCCGGGGCCGCCTCCATGGATTGCCGCTGGTGATCAAGGACAATATCGACGTCGCCGGGTTTCCGACCACCGCCGCCACGCCGGCCCTGTTCGATCACCGCCCCAACCGGACGGCAACCGTCGCCGAAAAGCTGCTCGCCGCCGGCGCCATCGTCATGGCGAAGACCAACATGCACGAACTGGCGTTCAGCCCCGGGATCACCAAATCGCCCGGCGACACCTCGGAGTTGGTGTTCGGCGGCCATGGAAACGCCCGGAATCCCTACGATATCGATAGATCCCCGGCGGGCAGTTCGACGGGGACGGCGGCGGCCGTCGGCGCCCGCATCGCGCCCGCTGGACTCGGCTCGGATACCGGCGGCAGCGTCCGCAATCCCGCCGCATGGTGCGGAATCACCGGGCTTCGGCCGACCCTTCTCCGCTACGGCCAGACCGGCGTCGTCCCCATCTCATGGACCCGGGACACCATCGGCCCCATGGCGCGGACCGTCGCCGACCTTCAACTGCTCGACGAGGTGATTACCGGCGAACAGGACAGTCCCGAAATATCGCTGCCGTCGCTCCGTCTCGGCCTCGACCGCGGTTACTTTTGCGACGGCGCCGAAGCCGGCGTGCTCGCCGTCTTCGAGCGCGAGTTGAACCGGCTTGCCGATGCCGGCGCCGAGATCGTGGAGATCACCATCCCCGGGCTCGAGGAGCAGATCGCCGAGATGGGTCAGACCATCTCCATGTACGAGATCGCCCGGGCGCTGCCCAGGTATCTGGAGGAAAGCGGCGCGGCCGTGACCCGGGATGAAATTATCGGCCGGATCGCCGCCAGCGGCCTGAAGGACCGGCTGGGTTCGCTTGTCGGGCCGGAGGCCGTCACGGACGAGGAATACGGGCGCTGCCTCACCCGACAGCGTCCCGCGCTGCAGGAGACCTATCGCGGTGCGCTCGCCGGCAACCGGCTGGACGCCCTGGTATTCCCGTCGGTCATGGTCACGGCGAGCCCGCTGCAGGAAATCCTGATGCACCCCTTCCGCGGCGGTGAAATCACCCATTTCGCGGCGACCGGGCACAATGTCCAGCCGGCGAGCCAGGCAGGCTTCCCAGGACTTACGGTCGCCATGGGATTGTGCGGCAACGGACTGCCGGCCGCGATCGGTTTCGATGCTCTGCCGGGCGAGGACCGGAAACTGCTGGCCATCGGCGCGGCCTATGAAGCCATTCGCCCAGCGATGCCCGGACCCGGAATTTCAACGCCTTAAGCGGCCTTTTGCCGTTTGGCGAGCAGCGTCTCGGACAGTTTCGGGCCCCGGCCCGGTTCCGCCCACGGACATACCTGGATACAGATGGCGCAGCCCGAATTCTCGGCGAAATAGGGCACGCACTTGTCGAAATCGACGTACCACTTCTCCACCCCCCGGACCATCTGCTTGCTGTCCATGATGGCGCCCGGCGGACAGTCGAGGGTGCACCGGCGGCAGGAGACGCAGAGGTCGTCAACGCCGATATCCACCGGATCGTCGACGGCCAGCGGCAAATTCGTGGTGACCGCGGCCAGCCGGACGTTGGAGCCCCATTCCCTGGTGATGATCGACCCGTGCTTGCCGAGCTCGCCCAGTCCGGCGCGGATCGCCGGCGGGATATGGAGCAGCGAACCGGTCTTGGGATCGGCGTGGGCCTTCGCTTCCCAGCCGAGGCTGCGAATATGGGCCGCCAACTTGACTGCCTGCTTGGAAACCCGGCGGTAGCCCCGCATCACCTCCCAGCCGGCGGCCGGCTGGGGGACCTGGAGCATGACGTCCCGCTCCATGGGCTGGCCGACGCAAATGACGTACTCGAAATCGACACGCTCGCCCTCGACGATATCCGTCGGAACGACCCGGGTGATCCCGACGATGCTTTCCGTGAAATGCCTTTGAATGTAGGCCTTGATTTCGCCGGCCATGGCCTTCGGGTCGGCGACCTCGCGGCGTTTGGGCGCCACGGGCCCGTTGGCGCGCCTGATCTGCCAGAGGTTCCACAACCGCTGCCAGATCATGCCGTAGCCCATATAGGGCCCGCCCATCCCGCCGATCAAATTGAAGTGCAGATCGAGCGCCTGCCAGTGATGCGGCGGCTTGCCGAACGGCCAATGGAAAACCCGGGTCGCCCGGCGCACCTCGGACTCCCCCAAGCCGTTGGTAATATTGCCGCTTTTCGGCGGTTTGTGATACTTGAAGACGTATTCCGGCGGCGGCGGATTATCCGGTTTCATGGCCCGCCCCCTACTCGTTGCCCTGGTCGAGCCAGAACGGCTCGCCGGACGCCTTGCAGGTGAGGTATTTCTTCTGAACCTTCCGCCCCACCGTCAGATTCATCAGCACCAGCATGCCGAGATATTTGAGACAGCGGAGATCCCGCCGGATCATCCGGAAAAAGCCCGGGCGGGTCTCGTGAAACAGCTCCTCGAAGGACTTCGTCGGTTGCATTCGATCCCTCCCTTTCGAAAAGTCTAACCGGCGGGCCGTACTTGTCCAGGGCAGGGCGGGATCGCCTGCGCCAAGGCTGCCGGCGGCACGATAGCACGGAGCATGCCCAACGTCAGCGAACCCGCCCGCCGGGCGAGTGCGGAGTGGCGAAGAATCTAGTCCCCATTGCGGTCCTGAACCTGCTAGCCTGGAAACCGATGACGATAATTCGGAGGCCGGGTAACGGTCCCGGAAGTGCGCTTCGGCGGACACCAGGCAACGGGCAGCGTTCAAGATCATGCGCAATCTGATCAGCGGACTGGTCATCGGTCTCGTCGCCGGCGTGCTGCTGGCGGTTTCGGTGCCGCCGCCCTCGGGCGGTTCGCCGGACGATCTGCGCAGCCGCCTGGGCGGCGCAAACGAGACCCCGCCGGCGGCCTGGCGAATGGCCAGCGTCTTCCCCCGGGACCTGCCGCCCTACGGCCCGCAAATGCAGCAGGTGCTGACCACCATCGCCGAGCTATCGGAAAACCAGGTGGAAATCGGATTTTTCGGTCCGGGGGCGATCGTGCCGGCGGCCGGCGTGCTCGATGCCGTCGCCTCCGGCGTGGTGGACGCGGGCTTCTCCAGCCCCGCCTACTGGGCGGAGACGGCGCCCGCGCTGCAACTGTTCGGCGGCGTTCCCTTCGGCCCGGATCAAACCGAGTTCCTCGCCTGGTTCCGTTTCGGCGGCGGTGAGCAGATATACGACGACCTCTACAACCGGCTCGGCGTTCACAGCGTCGTCTGCGGGGTCGAACCGCCGGCGGGGGGCGGCTGGTTCAAACGGCCCATCGAGACACCCGACGACCTCAAGTCGCTGAAGGTGGCGGCGGCCGGCCTGCCGGGCTCGGTTCTTCGAGGGTTGGGGGCCAGCGCGTCTCAGATTCCGCCTGCGGATATCATGGTCGAATCACAAGCCGCCGACCTCGACGGCGCGATATTCGCGGTACCGACCGCGGACAGCAGCCTCGGGCTTCACCGGCTCATGGATTACTACTACTTCCCGGGCTGGCACAAACAGTCCGGCCTCTTGGAGCTCCTGGTCAACCTCACCCGGTGGAACGCCCTTAGCGACGCGCAGCGGCAGGTGATCGAGGTCGCGTGCGCCTCGAACATAGCCGACGGGCTGGCCCGGGCGGAGGCCGGACAGTTCGAAGCGCTCAAGTCGCTGGTCATATCAGGCGTTACGGTGGCCACGTGGGAAGAGCCGGTGCTGTCGGCGCTCAGGCAATCGTGGCTGCGCGTAGCGGCAGAACAGGCGGCCAATGACAGAACCTTCCGCCGGGCCTGGCAATCGCTCAACAAGTTCCGCGAGGACTACAGCATCTGGAGAGAGCTGGGCTACCTTTAGCCCGTATTTCCCGCCAGGGTCATGGTCTGCGCGGCGTTGTCGGGCCGACAGAGCAGGAGAGGCGCGCCGCGTGATGCGGTGACATCGGGCAAGCGCCTCGACGCACGCTGTCGGCCCGACAACGCCGCCCTTCGGGTCGCGCCCCGGAGCCCGCCCGCGTCGTCGCGGCCCTCAACCGTAGGTGCCGCTACGCTTTTCGGGCCGCTCCTGGCGGCTCGAACGCCTGGGCGCGACGCAGGCCGTGACCCTGGCGGGAAATGTGGGCAAGGCGAGGCTGCCGGCGGCGCGCGCCTACCTGAGCAAATTCGCGGCTTGCGGTTTGCCGATCCGAGGCCCATCTATTGCCGTACCAGACCCGGCAACGGCAATTAACCGGCGGTGTGAAAGACGTGACAATCAAATCCTTCGCGGCCGGCACCCTGGCTGGCGCCCTGACCGCCGCATTCGCCGTCCTTGCATCCCAGGCAATCGCCGCCGGCGATCCGGCCAAGGGCAAGAAAGTGTTCAACAAATGCCGCGCCTGCCACACCGTCAAGGCCGGAAAGCACCGGACGGGACCGTCCCTCCACAAGGTCGTCGGGCGGAAGGCCGGCGCCGCCCAAGGCTTCAAGAAGTACAAGGGCCTCAAGGGCGCCGATTGGACCTGGACGGAAGCGGAA
>CAZUGT010000194.1:0-12650 GCA_964620095.1 uncultured Rhodospirillaceae bacterium
GCGCCCGACATTGAGCCATGTCCGGGCGAAGACGCGGTCGCGCTCCCGCTCGAAGTGCTCCTCCGAGACGTAGGGTTCGGTGGATACCGGCCCGGTCCCGAGACCGGGGTATTTTTCGGCCCACTGCCTGTCCCGCGCAACGGTTCCCATCAACGAAGGTCCTCCCGGTGATTGCCGGCACAACCATCCCTTGAGAGCACCCCCGTCAACCTCGACGTCCAGGGCGAATAACCGGTTCCCTCGATACACTCTCGACCGTGATGGTTACGGGCCACAACGATAGGGAAACGCGGACGGATAATGAAACGCAATTACGAATGGATACCGATATCAAAATTGCTATGTATATATCAGCCTCCCCTCACCCAGTTCCGGCCTTCAGTCGGCCGAAGGCTACTTCCGAGGAGTAGGCCCGGGGGAGAGGGATCACGATGCGGCGGGGAAACCCATGGCGCGCATCGTGTTGCGGCCAAGCCTCCGGAATCATTGTTGTGTTTATCCCGTGTGCGTTGTGTATGCTTCGGAGCACCGCCGGCAAGGCCGCGACAGGGGGCGCTCGTCGGGCGCCCGTTCAGCATGTGAGCGCCGTGGAGGGGACGCGGAATGTTCCGCGGAGGGACGGAACGAATTGAGGGGAAGTCACAAGATGCACAAGCCTACAAGACGCGCACTGCTGCGTTCGATCGGCACCGCCGCCGGATCGGCGGCGGTCTATCGCACCATGGATGCGCTTGGATTGCTGGGGCCGGGCGCCGCCCAGGCGGCGGCGCTGGATCTGCCGCCCGGGTCGGGCGAGGGCGGCCGGGTCGTCATTCTGGGCGCGGGCCTTTCGGGCCTCGCAGCGGCGTGGGAGATGTCCAGGGCCGGCTGGCACTGCACGGTGCTGGAGGCATCGGATCGGCCGGGCGGGCGCAATCTGACCGTGCGCGGCGGCGACGTGCTGACCGAACGGGGAATGCGCCAGGAGGTCTGCTTCGACCGGGAAGACCACCTCTACGCCAATCTCGGCCCGGCCCGCATTCCCTATCACCACAGCACCGTCCTTGGATATTGCAAGGCCTTCGGCATCGATCTCGAGGTCTTCACCAACGACAACCGGGCGGCCTTGTTCCATAACCGCGAGCGCTTCGGCGGCAAGCCCGTCGCCGCCCGCCGGGTGCTGACCGACATGCGCGGCTATGTGGCGGAGCTGCTGGCCAAGGCGGTGGACCGGGGTGCGCTGGACGAGGAGCTGACCGCGGGCGACAAGGAGAACGTGCGCGCCATGCTCAAGAGTTTCGGCGGTCTGAAGGACGATCTCGGCTATGCCGGGACGAACCGCGCCGGATATCGGGGCTCGGAGATACATGCCGGAATGGCGGCCGGCGAGGTGGAGGACAGTCTCGATTTCGGCGAGTTGCTGGGCGCGGACTTCTGGAGATACAAGCTCCATTTCAGCCACTTCCTCAACCAGAACCCGACCCTGTTCCAGCCCGTCGGCGGCATGGACGCGATCGTGCGCGCGTTCGCGGAGCGGGTCGGCCGGCTTGTGCAGTACGGCAGCGTCGTCAAGCAAGTCCGCCGGCAGGGCGACGGGGTCCGGATCGTCTGGCGCGGTCCGGACGGCGTGGAGCGCGAGACCATCGCGGACTACGCGATTTGCACGATCCCCGCGCCCGTGCTGAAGGACATCCCGAACGATTTCTCGCCCGAGACGCAGGCGGCGCTCAAATCCCTCGAATTCGTCGAGGCTGTGAAGGTCGCCTTTCAGGCGAAGCGGCGCTTCTGGGAGGAGGATGCGGCGATTTACGGGGGCATCTCCTGGACCGACAACGACATCACCCAGGTCTGGTATCCGTGCAACGGCTATCACCGGCCCAAGGGCGTGCTGGTCGGCGCCTATATCTGGAGCCGGAAGCCGGGGCTGCGCTATTCCGCCATGTCCGCGCCGGAGCGCCTGCGGGCGGCGCTGGCGGAAGGCGCGCCCCTGCATCCGGGATACGCCGGCGAGATGGAATGCGGGATCAGCCGCGCCTGGCTCAACGTGCCCTTCCAGAAGGGCGGGTGGGCGCGCCGCAACCCGAACGCCACGGCGGCGCTGCGCCGGGGCGACGGACCGTTCCATTTCGCCGGCGACCAGGTAACCGCGCTGCCCGGCTGGCAGGAAGGCGCCCTGCTCGCCGCCCACGCCGCAGCCGGGGCGATTCACGGCCGGTTCACCGCCAGATGAGCTTCCCGCCGGCCCCCGGCGCGAAGCGCGCCGTCATCGAGGTGAGAGGGGACCGGCAGCAGCGGCGGAAAGCGCCGCGGCCGCACCCCGATACAGGATGCGGGCATACGGCGGCGCCGGCCATGCATGAACGCTCCGATTCGTTTTTGGGACAATCGTGCCGGGGAGAGGCCTGTGCCGCGGAATTTCAGCCTTCGGATCGGCGGTAATTCCGCTTCGCCTACGAGACTAACGATGTGTCCCGCAGAGCGGAAAAATGGCATGTGGCGCATCCTGGACGCGCCAGCCGGAATGGATATCATCGAATCATGAGCAATCACGTCGACCGTTTTCTCTTGAGTTGGGCCGCCGACGAGCCGGATCGGACCGCCATCCTCGCCCCGGGTCGCCGCTACAGCTATGGGGACCTGACGGAGGCCGTAGAGGCTTATGCTCTCGCGTTGGAGGAGTTGGGTCTCGGCCGGGGCGACAGGCTCGTGGTGGTTATCGAACCGTGCTTCGAGGCGGCGGCCCTGTTGTGCGCCTGCTCGCGGCTGGGGGTGATCTGGACGCCGATCAGCCCGGAAAATCCGGCCGCCCGTGTCGCAGCCGTGGTTTCGGCGGTGTCGGCGCGGGCCCTCGTCGGAACCGCCGCGACGGAGGAACTGGTCCGGTCTTCGGCGCCCGGCCCCGATTTCCCGACCGGGATTTGTTCGGAACAGCAACTCGCCTGGCACTTGCCGCCGGGCCGGCAACCGCCGGCGCCACGGCAAAAAACGCCGGTGCTGGAAATCGATCCGGCCTATATCGTCTTCACCTCGGGCAGCACGGGCGAGCCGAAAGGCATCGTCATGCCGCACAGGTCCGTCTGCAGCTTCTTCGACGTGCTGGTGGAGTTTTGCGGTTTGACGCGGGACGCGGTGGTCGGAACCATGGCGCCGGTCCAATTCGATTTCTGGCTGCTCGATATCGCCCTTGCGCTGGGCAGCGGCGCCGCACTCGCCTACGTCCCCAGGCCTTCGTTCTATCAGCCCAAGCGAATGGCCGGGCACATGAAGACCCTGGGGGTGACCCAGATGCACGGCGTGCCGTCGATCTGGCCGACCTTGATGCGCCACGCCGAAGCCGAGCTGAAGCAGGTCGAGACCCTGCAATCGATCCTGTTCGGCGGGGAGGCGTTTCCGGTCCCCGCGCTGCGCCAGCTTCAGGACATGCTGCCGCATCTGCGGATGATCAACGCCTACGGCCCTTCGGAATGTCTCGCCTGTTCGTTCAAGGAGATTCCCAATCCGATTCCCGCCGGCATCGAACGCATCCCCTTCGGTCCCGGTTTCCGCGGCGTCGAATTGATCGCGGTGGACGAGGACGGCGCGCAGATCCTCACGCCGCACACGCTGGGTGAGTTGTATATCCGCGGCGGCAACCTGTTTTCCGGCTACTGGAACAACGAGGAGGCGACGCAGAACGCGATGGCGCCCCGCCCCGACGCGCCCGAAACCGGCGAACTGGTCTACAAATCGGGGGACATCGTGTATTTCGACGAGGCGGGCGACTACTATTTCGTCGAACGGCGCGACAACCAGGTCAAGATCATGGGTCACCGGATCGAACTCGCGGAGGTTGCCGCGGCGCTCCGGAGTTTCCCCGGCGCCGGCGACGCCGTCGTTTTTCAGGCCGGCGGGGAAGCGGACGGTTCGGCTTCGGCCTCCCTGGTCGCCAGCGTCACGCCGGTTTCCGGGGCGGATATCGCGCCCCACGAAATCCGGTCGTGGTGTCTGAAAAAGCTGCCGAGACATATGACGCCGGTGCATATCGAGACCAGGGAAGCGTTTCCGCTGACGGCGAACGGAAAGATCGACGTGACGCGGATCAAGCAGGAGTGGACTGACAAACACGGCGGCGCGCCGTAAAGTTGACCAAGCCACGACGAAAGTGAGGACGCCTTGACGGAAGAACAATTCGCAAATGCGGTGACCGCCTACCTGACGGAAAAGCAGCCGGAGATCGATCCGGCGCTGCTGACACCGGACGCCAACCTGTGGGATCTCGGCTACGTCGATTCGGTCGGCGCGGCGGATCTGATCCTGTTTATCGAGGAGCTGATCGGGCGGGAGATCGATCTGACGGCCAGCGACGCCAAGCCGGCCGTCTCGGTCCGCGAGATGTACGAGACTTACGCCACGGCGGACTAACCCGGGCCGGGGCCAAATCGTTTACAGGAAGCGTCGCCAATGGAGGTGCAGCCGTGAAGCCAGCCGATCCGCCGAAGCTCTGCCCGATATCACAGTTCGAATCGGTCAAGGCGGCGATGATGTCCCCCGATCTGACCGTGAACCATCCGTTTCGCGCGACCAGGATGGTGCTGGGGCCGACGATTCTCGATCTCGAAGGCCCGCGCCATCTGTCGGCCCGGAACATTCTGCTGCGCTTCTTCGCCCGGGCCAGCGCCGAAGGCGCGCAGGAGCAACTGATCGCTCCGGTCGTGCGCCGCAACTGGGAGGCGATGGTTGCGGCCGGCGGCGGGGATGTGGTCGCCGATTTCGCCATGCGGGTGCCGCCGGAGGTCATATTCCGGGCGCTCGGGTTGCCGGAGGCGGACGCGGCCGGGATCTACCGGCGGGACATCGGCCCCATCGCCGGGTTCATCGCCGACAACCGGACCGGGCACGCCGAGGCGCGGGCGGCCAGCGAACGCCTGTCGGTCTATATCGACGGGCGGCCGGCGCCGGAAGAGTCCGCCCAGGACGGGATCGGCGAAATTATCGGCTCCTACCTGGACGCCGGCCTCGAACTGCCCGAGGTGATGGCGGACATCACGCTGTTGCTCGCCGCCGGCACGGAAACGACGGTCTGCGCCATCGCCAATCTGTTCTTCCTGATCGGGGAGCACCCTGAGTCGTGGAACGGCGTGCTGTCGGGCGAAATCCCGGTGAAGGCGTTCGTCGAGGAAGTCGTGCGCTTCGAGGCCCCGCTGCAGCGCACGTTCCGTTTCGCGCGCCGGACGACGGAGATCGAGCCGGGGACCGTCATCCCGCGGTTTTCCGCCGTCGAACTCGCCTTGTGCAGCGCCAACCGGAACCAGCCGACCCTCGACGAACCGGAAAACTGGGCGCCGGCCGACGGGCGCGGCGTCGGCGCGACCTTCGGTTTTGGCCGTCATGTCTGTTTGGGCAAGGCGCTGGCGCTGGCCGAGTTGCGGGAAGTCGCGGCGCTGCTCCGCGAGACCGGTTTCCAGGCGTCGTCGGTCCGGGAGCGTTCGCCGTTGGGAACGTCCACGTTCCGCCGGCCGGCGGCGATCCGGCTGGCGCTCGGGCCGGATTCCGGTTGATTCCAACATTGCCGAATACGGCCGGGCATGCGGGGGCCGGCGCGGCCCGTTGGGAGGTGCCGGAGCCGCTCGCCGCCGCCGAGGTCCGGCTGGCCGACGGCGCCTCGATCGTCCTCAGGCGGCACGGCAACCCGGACGGTCCCCGGCTTGTGATCAGCCACGGCAACGGGCTGGCGGCCGATTCCTACTATCCGTTCTGGTCGCTGCTCGCCGATCGTTTCGACCTGATCCTCTATGATTTCCGGAATCACGGCTGGAACCCCGTCGGCGACCGCGGGGCGCACAACATCCCGACCTTCGTCGCCGACAACGACGCCGTCGTCCGTGCGATCGACGCGCATTTCGGCGTCAAGCCGCAGACCGGCGTGTTCCATTCCATGTCGGCGCTGACGGCGTTCCTTCAGGTGCAGAAGACCGGCGGGTTTACGGCCATTGTCCTGTTCGACCTGCCGATCTGTCCCCCCGGCGGAACGGTCGCCGATCTGGTCGCCATCGGGCGGCGAATCGGCGTGGCGGCCCGGATGCGCCCCGACCGGTTCGACACCCTGGAGGATTTCGCCGACGGTTTGCGCGGCTCGCCCTATTACGAACGGGTGCTGCCCGGCGTGCCGGAGCTCCTCGCGCGGACGCTGCTGCGCCCGGCCGACGGGGGCGACGGGTACCAACTCCGGTGCCCGCCCGCCTACGAGGCCCAGATACACGAATATGTTTTCGGTTGGGCGGATTACCTGGACCTGGCCAACCTGCCCTGCCTCGTCAAAACCATCGGCTCCGATCCCACCCTGCCGAATTCCTACATGCCGAGCATGGATTTGAGCACGCTCACCTCCCTCGACCACGACTTCCTGCCGGAGACGACGCACTTCCTCCAGATGGAAAATCCGGAGGAATGCGCCGCTCTCGTCGTCGCCTTCCTGGAAAAACACGGCCTCGCCTGACCGGGACGGCGGGGCGTCCCCCCTCACCCAGCTCCGGCTAAGGCTCGCCTGGGCAGTCGCTTCGCTTTGTGCCCTAACTCGCCAAGCCTCCGCATCCCTCTCCCCCCTTCGGGGGGCGAGGGATGCATCGAGTCCCCTCTCCCCCTTCTTCAGGGGGAGAGGGTCAGGGTGAGGGGGTCAAAAGAGAAATGAGAGTGAGGGGGTTGCTCAGCAAACGGCTTCCAAACGCCGGATACGCTTCCCAATAGGGTCGGTCAGCCAAGGAGTTCCTTCGCCAATGCCTCGGCGCGCCGCAGGTCCTCGGGGCTGTTGACGTTGAAGAACGGATCGACCGCAACCGTCTCGAATTCGGCCCATTCGATGCGGCGGGTTTCCGTCCACTGATCGATCTTGAGTATCCGGTCTTCGATCACCGCGTCGCGCAATTCGCCGGCAAGATCGACGTTCCACAGCGAGCAGGGCGGGTAGGTTCTGCCGCCGGAAACGGCGCAGACCACCTCGGCATCCGATCCGGCGGCCATTTCCATGAACCGGTCGACCAGGTCGCCGGGCGGGAACGGCGTGTCCCCCGGCAGGGTGACGACCCATTGGGCGTCCGGGACGTTCTCCGCCACCCACGTCAGGCCGGACAATATCCCGAGCAGCGGCCCGAGGGACTCGTCCACCATGTCCGGAACGACGGGAAGACCGAACTGCGCGAACCGCGCGGGATCGCCGTTCGCGTTCAGGATAACGGTCCCGACCTGGGGGCTTATCCGGGCCAAAATCCAGTCGAGGAGGGTTCGCCCGCCGAATTCCAGGAGGCATTTGTCGCCGCCGCCCATGCGCCGGGCCTCGCCGCCGGCAAGTATCACCGCAACGACGCTGTTCACTCCGCATTCACTCCGCATTCACTCCGCCTGGGCGCCCTTCCGCCCATGTTCGGCGGGCTCGTCGGCCGGGCCCCCGCTCCCGGTATCGAATATGATGCGGTGTTCGCCGGAAAGGGCGACGAACCGGCTCCCCCGGGCCCGGCCGATCAGGGTCAGACCGGCCTCGCGGGCCAGTTCCACGCCCCAGGCGGTGAAACCCGAGCGCGAAATCAATATGGGAACATTCATCTGCACCGTCTTGATGACCATTTCGCTGGTCAGCCGGCCCGTCGTGTAGAAGAGCTTGTCCTCGCCCGTCAGGCCGTTGAGGTACATGTAGCCGGCGATCTTGTCGACCGCGTTGTGCCGGCCGACATCCTCCATATAGATCAGCGGCCTCTCCGAGCGGCAAAGCACGCACCCGTGGATGGCGCCGGCCTCGAGATAGAGGCTGGGCGCCGTATTTATCCGCTTGAGCAGTTCGGTCAGCTGCGAGGTGCGGATGCGGACATCGTCCGAGAGGCGGATCTCGTCGAACTTGTCCATCAGGTCGCCGAACACGGTGCCCTGCGCGCAGCCGGAGGTGAGCGTCTTCCGGGCGAGCTTGTCTTCGAAATCGGTTTCCTCGCGGGTCCGGACGACGACGGTATCGATGTCTTCCTCGTATTCGACGCCGGTGACTTCGTCCTCTCCAGACAGCATGTTCTGGTTTACCAGGTAACCGACGGCCAGGTATTCGGGATAATCGCCGATGGTCATCATCGTGACGATTTCCCGGCTGTTCAAGAACAGGGTCAGAGGCCGTTCGACCGTGACGGACGTGTCGATGGGCTTGCCGCCCTCGTCGATCCCCGAGACCCGGGCCGTCAGCCGGGGATCGCCGGGGTCGGGTGAGATGATCAACTGGTCTTCCTTGGACAAATCGCCGAATTTCCTCGTCCCGTCCTTGACCGATCCGTACCGTGATCAATCCGCGGGGCCGAGGCAAGGACAATAAGGCCCTCCACCGGCCGCCGGCGGGCTGTTCGCGGTGGACGAATGGGGCCTCCATCTTCCGTTCAACGCAGGTTCGCCGATGAGCCGGCATAATTTTAGGGAATTATATGTTTTAGGGCCCAAATAGTCCTCGACCGGGTGTCATGTGGCACCCTGGTCGCGGGCAAGAATCACGGAACCGGAAGCCCCTTGGTAGGTCATGGCAATAATGATCGGGAAACCCGCATTCAACCTCAAGCATGATTGCTCGTAGGACGATAGAGTACGGACGCGGGAAGAGTGACGGGCGGTGCGCCTACCTCCCTGATGAGATAAGGGCCTGAACCGAAGCGCTCGACGGCAGTTTCCGCCGCCAATTCGAAAGAATCGTAAACCCCGGTCAGTTCCTTGTCGTGGATTACCACCCACTTCCCAAAGTGATCACCTTCCAGCGTGCGCTGCATCTCTTCATAGGCAGAGATTTCTTCAGTCAGGGTTGACATGGTCTCCCTCCTATATGAGCCGTCAATAGGTTTTCGGCTAATGTAATTTCCTCGACATTATATTTAGGTGTTGGACGGAACCGGTTGATGAGCCATACACCTGATCCGATCATGCGTATGGCTCCCAGCCTATTCACCGGCCGCCGCCCCAAGCCGGACATCGTAGTGCTGAATAGCCATTTGTAGGGGGCTACTTCGTTTTAAAATTTCTGATTGCGGTACATTCTATGAGGCGTCCGATCTCTTTTAGCGTGAAAACTTTGCCACGGGTCGCAATAAGTAGCTTCTTCATATCTTCTCGACGTACACCAAAGCCTCGACCAGCGATGCACGCGACAACCTCAAACTTTGCGTCGCCGGGAGGCATCCCGTCCGAACTTAACGATCGTAAATGTTGAATGCGGGTGACTTTGTCACGCGCGGTGCCATCATCTTCAGTGAGCTTTGCCTCAATAACTATTTGCGGATTGAACTCATTCGGCACGATGAAATCTGGAGCCTGATCAAATCCTTGCACCTTTTCTGCGCGTTTAGTCTTCCTGTAACTGACGCCCGCTTTTGACAAAACATCTTCGATTGCGTTCTCAACAATATTTCCAACTAGCTCGCTGATTGAATCTCGATGTCCCGCGAATGGGCGTCCGAGAAAACGTTCATAGAGTAAGACGGGATATGGCACGCCAAGGCTTGCTATAGATTCCAAACTGGTTTGGCCGGTCGTCGTATCAACCTTGGCCAACCGGTGGAGCTCGGTATCCGGGACCTGCGGGGCTCCCTTTGACAGAATCCCTGAAGCGGCCCCAATCATTGCGTGAATACGTTGGGCTGTTACCTTTCCGCTAAGCTTCAGCGGTGCCGCCGGGTTCACCCTAATTTTCCTATCGATTGTTCTTGCTGAGCTTTGCGGGATTTCAACCCCCGACTCGCGGCTCGCGTAATAGGCCCATTCAGGCGGAGTAAAGCCCAAGATGCACCTCAACACGACAAATGACATCGGAGTCTTTAAGGCCGCTGCAAGTAAATTGTCTGGTCCAACTTTTGTGAAGCTTGCCGTCTCTTGTTTCAGTGTCTCATAGCCAGCCTCAAACACTGGGTACTCCACAAATCCGTCACCCTTGGGCATGACCAGAAACTCGGAGTGGAGATTCTGAAATACCTCATCCACGTAGGAATCAAGATTCTTATTGACGTCATCAAATTCAACTTCAAAAGGAGACGGCATCAACCTGATCCTCAAATCGGGTACTGACGTCGCTGAGACTTGTCAGTCGAGCTGTTTCGGAGGTTTGCCTTAAAACCTCACCGACAACTTCCTCTGCATTCGCCAAGGCCAAAAAGGCTTGTTCGAAACTCGCTAGTTTAACTCTAGCCTCCAAACTCGGTTCCCATTCTGCTCTAAGTTTCCAGACTGTCATTCGTGTCAGGTGACCAAAGACCATACATCTGATGTCACCTTTGGTGGGCATCCGACCCGACTTTGCTAAGGCTTCCACGTCAGTCAGAAGCAGTAGAACTAGCTCCTCCGCCGAAGCAAATAACCAACGGCGCGGCTTCGTACCCGTCGAACGGCAGACGAAAACTGTGTCTACGATGGAAGATGACGTACCATGGATATGAATAGAACCGCTCATCTCTGCCGGACACGGAAGAGAGGCTGAACAAACTAGGCCAGAATCGAGTATCGCCACTCCGACGGCAAAATAAGCGTCATTTCTATTGTGATGATATGTAAACGCCAGTGGGGCGCCAGGACGCAATGCACGCTTCATGTGGCCGAATACTGCCGACAACCCGTTTGTGAAATGATCGAGACCACGTTCTGCGGTTGCATTACCGGTTAGTTCTTGGGCATCCCTAGTTGACGGACGGTCAAAGCCGTCGGCTTTGTCCCCAATGATTTTTCGAAGCCAGACATAGCAAAAGTCCATTAACTCGCCGTACTGAACGTTCCCAAAATAGGGTGGGTCGGTGAATACGGCATCTAAGCTACCCTCCTCAACCTCCACGTCTGTTGAGCTAGCACATTTTATTGAGACACCGCGAGGTTGCTTGCCTTCCCGAAATTCTCCAATCCACTCACCAGGGATCGGAATTCGCTTCGCTTTTGTTCCATTCCTTTGCACCTCGAACGGGGCGTCACAATAAATCTTCGCTTTTGAGTACTTGTCGATGATGTTAATCCAACCGCCTGACCCGACAATTTTCCCTTCATTGCTAGTTGTGCCCAAGATGTTGGACTCACACTGAACTAGACCCACCGGAAAGCCATGAACGGAGAAAATGTCTAAGGATTTAAGTGCCATTGTGTCGTAGCGGCACAGCATGTTCTGGTAACGAAGCAGATCCGAGAGATTTGTCGCTATCGCGTGGCGAACTCTGTTGTCGTCGATCTCTGAAATTTGACGAGCGCTAAGCTCCAATGCCAAAAGCTGCCTACAATTGAACATCTGGCGATAAAATTCGTAGCCCCATCGATGGAGGCGATCAGTTTCATCTCCAGGTAGGATTGGCTCATCTGGGACAAATTTGGAATTTAGTTCTTCCCACCTTCTACGAGCACTCTCGTATCTTGCGAAATCCTTGTCGTCTGGTGATTTAAAGAAGCGTCCTCGATGGATGGATTTTCGGTGCGGATTAAAATACTCGATTGCAAATAATCTGTGGCGAAGCGGTGTTTGAAGGTCTTTCGGTGGGTATGCATTAAAGTGACCACAGTGTTTGCATTCGCATTTACCTCTGCGGGCTGGACCCTCAACACGAAGGGTTTCGTTGCAAGCAGAACACTCGCCAGGATTGGATCGTTCTTCGGCCTCGTTAAGTGTTCCACAGGAACTGCAGACGATCACATTGAGAGGGTGGCGTTTGTTCTGGGCTATTAGATAACCTGGAAACAAGTCGATCGCTTGACCACAATTTTCACAGTCCAGCACCTTCACCCAAAGGAAGGATTTGACCGGAACATTACGGTCTCCATAAATAGGGCAATCAGTTTGGTAATGGGTGCCTAGCTCTTCCCTCAGGTGGGCCAAAAGTGCATCTGTAGCGTTTCGATACAAACCCAAGTCAAGGTGAGTGATTTCCTCACTCACAACCCACGCAGACATTGGGTTGATGTCCACGCCTAGCACATCGCAACCAATACGGTTCGCCTCTATAAGCGGTGTGCCGCCACCCATAAACGGATCCGCCACCTTCTTGTGTGGGAAATTGTTCGACCTGAAAAACGATGCCGTCAGGGGCTCAGAACCAAACTCCGCTAAAGCCAATCCGCGAAATAGCGTACCAGGGCGCCTAGCAAACCATTTGTGGACCGCAATAATCGGACGATAGTTTTGCTGAATCTGTTTCTCTTTTAGCGCGAGCGAAGCGACAAAAGAGACGTCAAAATTGTACTCAATACTCATCTTTAAACTGACCAATAGCACAATTCGTGTAGTTGAAACACATTAGATCGGTCTAACGAGAACCAAAATCGGGTTTTCCTCGCAGTCCCTCCACCTCCTGTCTAAAACTCGCTCGCAATCGGCCGGCTCATCGGCTTTCCAACAAAGCATCGCGCAAGGGCCGCGCGCCCTAGGAGGTTCATGCTCCAGTTCCCCACACCTTTGTTGGGGATGACAATCGGCCGGCGCGGGCATATGTTAGGCGCACCCTGGAAATTGCCCGATGGGCGCCGGGGGTTTGTCGTCAATTCGAGTTGCCGCGAAGATGTCGAGCCTAATTGACCCTTTTGGCAGGACGGTTTCGTACCTCAGGGTATCGGTCACGGACCGGTGCAACTACCGGTGCGTCTATTGCATGTCGGAAAACATGACGTTTCTGCCGAAGTCGGACCTGCTGACCCTCGAGGAACTCGAGCGCCTTTGC
>CAZUGT010000195.1:0-4629 GCA_964620095.1 uncultured Rhodospirillaceae bacterium
GCCCCGGCCGCTGGAGCGGTCTGTCTCATTGCGGCGGCGCATACTCCCACATCCCGGATCCACGACCAAAGCCGGCGTTTAGATCGGTCAGGAATCCGCATCACCCGGACGCTCCTCGGCCGACGGACCAAGCTGGAACGCCAGCCTGCCCCGTCCCGCTTCCCGGCCGCTGACCGTTTCCGCCCTCCTTCGCGGGCAGGCAGGCGGGGACAGCCGCTCGCTTTCCGCCTGTCCGACCACATCGCGGTCGACCCGCCATTTCCCGTCCGTCTGGCGCGAGGCGAAGCGTCAGCCTGAAAACCCGGGACGGTCCCGATGCCGATGCGTCCGCTCCTCACCCTCCTAATCAGCCCTGTCGCCGGAACGCGCCGCCTTTTCAGCGCCCCGTCAGTTCCCGGATGACGAACGGTCGGCTCCCGGGCGACGGTCCCGGCCAATGCGGGTCTCCAGCCAGCATCGGCGACGCTGGATGCCGCCAAGCCACCGGCCCAGACCGCCCCGGGCGCGGATACCCCCCTTCCTCACCCGCTCCGGGGCGCCGGTCCCTCGAAGAGCGGCCCAACCCTTGAACGGAAACGGCAGGTCGGTGCATGGCGCGGCATCCACGCGGCGCGGGACACCCAGGGCCGACTACCAAGGGGTCGTTCGACCAGCCTCCAAAGGGCCTGTCCGGTTCCTGCGGTGTCGCCCCGAAGAGTGGCATGGTTGGGGCGAAACCGGTGGCACAGATCATCCGCCATCGGAGCAATACGCCCGTCATGATTGTGCTCACAGGCGCGTCAGGGCAGGGATTCCCCCTGCGGCATGCCGCCCGCCGAGCTTCAGGAAACGGACCCGGCGTTCCGCGCCGGGCCGCCAGTGGGACGGCGTCGCCGTTCCCGCACTTCCGCCGCTCCGATGCATGCCGGTTCCGGGGCGGCGGGTTGCACCAAGCGTCGAGGTTGGCCGGGGCTGAAACCGCACCCTCGACCCGCACCGGTCATCCAGCTGGCATGTCGGCGGCGTGCGCCGCGGGACGGGAAAAACGACGGGCGGGCGCGGTTCGGCGGGGGGGGTTGTCCGGGCGCCGCCCGGCTCGCCCGTGCGGGGCGGCGCCGTTCCGCCGTTCCCGAGCGCCGAGGCCTGGCGGACCTCCCCCTCCGGCCCTGGCGGACGTCCTGGCCCGGTTCCGGGATGCTGGGCAGCGGATGCCGTCCCCGCCTTGGCGCACCCGTCCCACGCTGATCCAGCGGCGTAGCGGCGGCTGGCTTCCCGCGGGGCCGGCCCGGCCGCCTTCGGGTTCGCCGACCAGACCGTCCCGCCAGCTGTCCTACGGCCGGTCCTCGTCGATGCCCGGTCGGCTCTTCAGGGTCGAAGCCCGCCCCGAAGGATGTCCCTGCCCCTTCTATCACCCAGCTCCGGAGCGCTGGCCCTGAAGGGGCGACGCATCTCCCAAGACGGTCCACGGCCCAAGTGTGCCATAACGGTTCTCTATAATTTCAGCCCCGATCCGCCCCTAGATGTTCCGCAGAAGCCCTATTCTTCCAAGAAACTGCGCAGAGAGTCCGACCGAGATGGATGCCGCATCTTGCGTAGCGCCTTGGCCTCGATCTGCCGGATGCGCTCCCGGGTCACGTCGAACTGCTTGCCGACCTCCTCGAGGGTGTGGTCGGTGTTCATGCCGATGCCAAAACGCATGCACAGCACCTTGGCCTCGCGGGAGGTCATGCTTCCCAACACGCCCTTGATGCGCTCCTTCAGTCCTTTCCCGATCGATGAATCGGCCGGAGAACCCACGTTCGTGTCCTTGATGAAGTCGCCCAAGTGCGAATCCTCGTCGTCGCCGATCGGCGTTTCCATTGAAACCGGCTCCTTGGCGATCTTCATCACGCGCCGGACCTTGTCCTCCGGCATGTCCAGACGTTCGCTCAACTCCTCCACTGTGGGATCGCGGCCCTTTTCGTGCGCCATCTGGTGCGAAATCCGGTTCAGTTTGTTGATGGTTTCGATCATGTGCACCGGGATGCGGATGGTGCGGGCCTGATCGGCGATGGCCCGGAGGATCGCCCGGCGGATCCACCCAGTCGCGTAGACGGAGAACTTGTCGCCGCGGCGGGGCTCGAACTTGTCCGCAGCCTTCATCAATCCGATGTTGCCTTCTTGGATCAGATCCGGGAACTGCAGGCCGCGGTTGGTGTATTTCTTGGCGATGGAGATCACCAGACGCAGGTTGGCCTCCGCCATGTCCTTCTTGGCGCGCCGCGCCTTGGCCTCGCCGATGGACATGCGGCGGTTGATGTCCTTGATCTCGGTCACGGTCAGGCCGAACGCCTCCGGCGCCTTTCTCTTGGCGCGCCGTATCCTCGCCTTGTCGGTGGACAAGCGGCGGTTGATGTCCTCTATCATGCCGGCCACGGACAGCTCGGGCGCTTCCCCCAGCTTCCCGAGCAGCTCATCGAAAAACTCCTTGTCGAGCAGCAGGTCGAGGAATTCCTTGAGCCGCCTTTGCGACTGCATGATCTCGTCCTTGTACTTGGGCAGTTTCCGCGCCCAGGCCCGGCCCGCGCCGACCCGGATGCGCTCCGACACCCACCGCAGGCTGGTCTCCTTGCCGACGAAGCTCTCGGTGAAGTCCTTAAGCGGCATCCCCGCGCGCCGCACGCACAGCTCCATGATGTCTTTCTCGTGCCGGCGCAGCTCCGTCAGCACCGCCCGGGGGAGGGCCCGGATCGGCTCGAACCTCTCGGGCTTCAACTTGAGGATCTTGAACATGTCGCCCAGCGTCTCCATCGCTTCGATGGTGCGTTCGTCGCGGCGGCCGTAGCTCCTGATGCGGGTGTTGGTCAGGCGGTTCTGCTTCCGCATCGCCTCAAACCGGGCGCAGGCCTCTTCGGGGTCATCGAGGGGGTTGTCGAGACAGTCCACGATCAGCTCGTACAGCAACTTGTCCTCCTCGGCCTTCGGGGCGCCCCGGATCCGCCCATAAGGGCCGAGCACGTGTTCAACCACGCCAGGAAAGCAGGCAATGGCCTTCATCACCTCGCGCAGGCCCTCTTCGATGCGATTGACAATCTTGATCTCGTCCTCGCGGGTCAACGGATCCATCTTGCCCATCTCGCGCATGTACATGCACACCGGATCGGTGGTGCGATCCACATCGTCTTCCACCGCCGCCAGCGTGGCGGCGGCCTCGGCGGCCGCAACGTCGTCGGCTCCGCTGTTCCCCTCGTCGCTGGGCAACAGGGCATCGGCGTCCGACGCCGTCTCGAACACCGTGATGCCCATGTCGTTGATCATCTGGATGATGTCCTTCACCGAGTCCGGGTCCGAAACGGACTCCGGCAGATGGTCGACCACCTCGCTGTAGGTCAGATAGTTCCGCTCCTTGCCCTTGGCGATCAGGGCCTTAATCCCGGACCGGAGAGCACCCGCCATCATCCGGATGCGTCCTTTGATTTTCTCATGTTATCTATAGTCCTGACGATCTCTTCCAGACTGCCTTCGAAGAGACCTGACTTATGTGGAGGCCAGTTTTCCCCCTGCTTCTTGATCTCATCATACAGTTCCGCAAGGCGTATACGATCTTCAGGTCGAACGTTGCTGAAGTGGCCCGCAAAAACATTGCCGATCACACCTTGGGCGGGCGGGTCGTGAACGATTACCTGGTATATTTCCAGCCTGTCAAAAAAGAGTTCATAACCGGCGGGTTGCGGCAGTTCAGAATCAAAGAAGTATGGCGCCAACTCTTCAAAAGAAGGCCTTAGGGCATTGTAGAAACAATGGCTTCTGTCCACTGTCCGGGACTGGGACTTTCCCTTATAACCCCTCACATCATGCAAAAGTCTCAGACCCTCAGCCACAGCCTCAAGCAGCTTTATCTCTTGTTGCGCGGCATCTTGCTGCGATCCATCCTGATAGCGGACTTTGGCATAAAACAACGTCTTGAGCATTTCATAATTTTCTCCCGCGACAGCATTGACTCCGGCTTGCCAAAAAAGCAAGCAGATCGGATACCACCGCATCGCGGATTCAAGTTCCGATTCCCTACTCGATGCTTCTATCAACTTGGCGAACATCGATTCCAACATCTCTCTGTGTTCCGGCTTTTTCCCGTAAAACGAGATCACTGAGACGATATATCCCAACTCATGGGCCGCTTGCCAGCATTCATCCAGCAGGCCGGCACAGGGGCTCTCTTCGTCATACCGTAGCGTACGGCGATCCTTTTCATGTTTCGCCGGAGAGATTTCCGATAACTTAGAAAGCAACCGGTCCGTTTCATCCCTGACCCATGCGCCAAGATCATCCTGATGAGAATCACTTTGGACATATTCCATCGCTCGTTGGATTGTCGTTTCCATCGTTGGTGCACCTCATTTTTCCAAAACCATGCAAAGCAAAGCGTTTCCCTCAGGCATGGCGGTTCATCGGGAACGCAACCAGCAACACGGTCAGCGGTCAGTGCCCCGTCTTGCCAGCGGTCCTCATGGTATCACAATTGAGAAGGAGGAAGCAATGCCAAGTCGGTCAAGTGTGGCGGACTTTTAGAACTGTCCGGGTTTGAGCAAATAGAACTGTCCGGTTGGGGGGCCGGCGGCCGAAAACGAAATTCCGCGGCCCGCCGCGGCCGGTCCGGGGGCCCTGGACAGG
>CAZUGT010000196.1:0-49132 GCA_964620095.1 uncultured Rhodospirillaceae bacterium
CCTCTACACGACGACCCAGAACCCGCACGTCATCCGGTTGCTGATGGGCGCGTTCGTGCTGCAGATCCCCGAGCACAAGCTCAGGATCGTCGCGCCCGACGTGGGCGGCGGCTTCGGCTCGAAGATCTTCCACTACGCCGAAGAGGCGGTGGTGACCTGGGCGTCGGCCAAGGTCGGCCGGCCCATCAAGTGGACCGCCGAGCGTTCGGAGAGCTTCATGACGGATGCCCATGGTCGGGATCACGTCACCCATGCCGAGCTTGCCCTCGACAAGGACGGCAAGTTCCTGGGTCTGCGGGTCCAGACCCTCGCCAATATGGGGGCCTATCTTTCCTCGTTCGCGCCCGCGATCCCGACCTATCTGCATGCGACCCTGCTGGCGGGCGTCTACACCACGCCGCTGATCTACGCCAACATCCGCGCCGTGTTCACCAACACGGTGCCGGTGGACGCATACCGCGGGGCAGGGCGGCCGGAAGCGGCCTATCTGCTTGAACGGATCGTCTCCACGGCGGCCCGCGAGATGGGGATCGACCAGGTGGAGATCCGGCGGAAGAACTTCATTCCGTCCGATGCCTTCCCCTATCAGACGCCGGTGGCGCTGCAATACGATTCCGGCGATTACGAAGCCACCCTGTCGGCGGCCCTCAAGGCGGCGGACGTCGACGGCTTCGCCGGGCGCAAGGATGCCGCCGCCAAGGACGGCAAGCTTCGGGGGCTCGGCTACTCCACCTATATCGAGGCCTGCGGCGTCGCGCCGTCGGCGGTGGCGGGGGCCTTGGGCGCCCGGGCCGGTCTCTACGAATCGGCGGTGGTCCGCGTTCATCCGACGGGCAGCGTGACCGTGTTCACCGGCTCCCACTCCCACGGGCAAAGCCACGAGACGACGTTCGCGCAGCTCGTTTCCGAGCAGCTCGGCGTCGACTTCGAGGCCGTCGACGTGGTCCACGGTGATACGTCCAAGATCCAGTTCGGCATGGGAACCTACGGCTCCCGGTCCCTGGCGGTGGGCGGCGAAGCCATCGTCCGGGCGGCCAACAAGATCGTCGACAAGGGAAGGAAGATCGCGGCCCACATCCTGGAGGCGTCCGAGACCGATATCGAGTTCGCGGACGGGTCGTACACGGTGAAGGGCACCGACAAGGCCATGGCCTTCGGCGAAGTGGCGCTGGCGGCCTACGTGCCCCACAACTTCCCCCACGAGACCCTGGAGCCGGGGCTGGAGGAATCGGCGTTCTTCGATCCGCTGAACTTCGCCTTCCCGGGCGGGTGCCACGTCTGCGAGGTGGAAGTGGACCCGGACACCGGTGTCGTGGACGTGGTCAACTTCACCGCCGTCGATGATGTCGGGCGGGTGATCAACCCGATGGTCGTCGAAGGTCAGGTCCACGGCGGCGTCGCCCAGGGCATCGGCCAGGCGCTGCTGGAGAATGCCGTCTATGACGAAAACGGCCAGCTGCTCACCGGGTCCTATATGGACTACACCATGCCCCGGGCCGACGACGTGCCGTCCTATCACGTCTCGACCGAAGTGACCCTCTGCGCCCACAATACCCTGGGCGTGAAGGGTGTCGGCGAGGTGGGCACCATCGGCTCCACCCCGGCGGTGATCAATGCGGTGGTCGATGCGCTCGCGGAAAGGGGCGTCACCGACATGCCGCTGCCGGCCACGCCGCAAAATGTCTGGCGGGCCCTTCAGGAAGCAGGAGCGTAAATCATGAGCGGATTCAATTATCACAAGGCCAGCGATGTTGCCGACGCCGCCGGCAAGTCTTCATCCGACGACGCGCTTCCCCTGGCAGGCGGCATGACCCTCCTGCCGTCGATCAAGCTCGGCCTGTCGGCGCCGTCGGATCTGGTGGACCTCGCCGGCATCGACGGCCTGAAAGGCATCTCGGTGGACGGCGATACGGTGACCATCGGCGCCATGACCCGGCATGCCGACGTGGCGGGCTCGGCCGATGTCCAGAAGGCCATCCCGGCGCTCGCCGCCATGGCCGGCGGCATCGGCGATCCGCAGGTCCGCAACCGGGGCACCATCGGCGGGTCCATCGCCAACAACGATCCGGCCGCCGACTATCCGGCGGCGTGTCTGGGCCTCGGCGCCACCATCGTCACCAACAACCGCGAGATCGCGGCCGACGACTTCTTCAAGGGCCTGTTCGAAACGGCGCTGGACGCGGGCGAGATCATCACCGCGGTCAAGTTCCCGGTGCCCGCCAGGGCGGCCTACGAGAAGTTCCCCAACCCGGCGTCGCGCTATGCGCTGGTCGGCGTCTTCGTTGCCGACGGCCCGGCCGGAACGCGGGTCGCGGTGACCGGCGCGGGCGTCAACGGCGTTTTCCGTCAGGGCGATATGGAATCGGCCCTCGGCGGATCGTTCAGCGCCGATGCGCTGGAGGGCATCAGCGTCTCCGAAGGCGACATGGCGTCCGACCTCCACGCGGCGGCGGACTACCGGGCTCACCTGGTGGGCGTCATCGCCAAGCGCGCCGTGGCCGCGGCGGCGGGTTAGCCCGCAACTCGGACAGGCACTCTGGCCGCCGCTCCAATGATGGACAGGGGCGGCGGCGGTGCCTATGCTCGCGCCGCTCACCAAATCAATAACAATGGACGTTAACCCCATGGCAGCCATTCCGGGTTCCGTCGACGGCACCATCGAGACCCTTCGGGGCGGGAACTACCTGGCCAATCGCAGCCTGGCGACGGCGCTGTATCTCTCGTTGAGCCTGGGCCGGCCCCTGTTCCTCGAGGGTGAGGCCGGTGTCGGCAAGACCGAGGTCGCCAAGGTTTTGTCCGAGACCCTCGGCCGGCGGCTGCTGCGTCTCCAATGCTACGAGGGCCTCGACGTCACCACCGCGGTCTATGAATGGAACTATCCCCGCCAGATGGTGGAAATCCGCATGTCCGAGGCGGCCGGCGACCGGGACCGGGATACGCTGGAATCGGATATTTTCGGCGACCAGTTCCTGATCAAGCGGCCCCTTTTGCAGAGCCTGGAGCCGCAGGTCGACGGCCCGCCCATCCTGCTGATCGACGAACTCGACCGGACCGATGAGCCGTTCGAGGCCTATCTGCTGGAGGTGCTGTCCGACTTCCAGATCACCATTCCCGAGATCGGCACCATCAAGGCGGACGAACCGCCCATTGTCGTCATCACCTCCAACCGGACCCGGGAAATTCACGACGCGTTGAAGCGCCGGTGCTTTTATCATTGGGTCGGATTTCCCAATGCGGAGCGCGAGCTGGAAATCCTGCAGGTGAAGGCGCCGGAAGCGCCGGCGGACCTGTCGGCGGAGGTGGTCGGTTTTGTCCACCGGCTCCGTGACATGGATTTGTTCAAGCTGCCGGGAATCGCCGAGACCATCGACTGGGCCCATGCGCTGACCCAGCTCGACTGCATGTCCCTCGATCCGGAAACCGTCAACGACACGCTGGGTGCGATCCTCAAGTATCAGGACGATATCCAGCGCATCCAGGGCAGCGAGGCCAATCGCATCCTGACCGAGGTGAAGGCCGAGCTCGCCGTAGCGCCGGCCTGAACATGCCCGCCGGCAATCCGAACATCCCCGACGCGCCCGAAGCGGATGCGGGCGGGCGCCTGTTCGAGAACATAATGCATTTTGCCCGGGTGCTTCGGGCGGCCGGCCTGCCCATCGGCCCCGGCCAGGTGATCGAGGCCCTGCGGGCGGTCACCGTCGTCGGGCTCGGCAGCCGGGAGGATTTCTACTGGACCCTGCACGCGGTGTTCGTCAATCGCCGGGACCAGCGCGAGGTATTCGATCAGGCGTTCCACATCTTCTGGCGCAATCCGCAAATTCTTGAACGCATGATGCAGATGATGGTGCCGGAGATCGGAGGGGCCGAGGAAGCGCCGCCGACCGAGGAGATATCCCGCCGGGTGGCGGAAGCCATGTCCAACAATTCCGGCGAAAGCCGGGAGCTGGAAGAGGAAGAGATTGAGCTCGACGCCTCGCTGACCTGGAGCGCGAACGAGGTCCTGGGCGAAAAGGATTTCGACAAGATGTCGGCGGACGAGGTGGCCGAGGCCATCGCCGCGGTGCAGCGCATGCGTCTCTCGATCATGGAAATTCCCACCCGGCGGTTCCGCATGGATACGGCGGGCGCCCGGATCGACATGCGGAAGACCCTGCGCGCCGCGCTGCGGTCGGGCAGCGACTACATTCCGATCCAGTGGCGCAAGCGCCGCACCCGCCATCCGCCGTTGGTCATCATCTGCGACGTGTCCGGTTCCATGGACCGCTACTCGCGGATGCTGCTTCATTTCATGCACGCCGTCACCAACGACCGGGACCGGGTCCACGCGTTCCTGTTCGGCACCCGGCTGACCAACGTGACCCGCTATCTGCGCAACAGGGACGTGGATGCGGCGCTGGCCAACGTGGGCGCGGCGGTCGAGGACTGGGCCGGCGGCACGCGGATCGGCCACTGTCTCCGCGACTTCAACATGTATTGGTCACGCCGGGTGCTGACCCAGGGTGCGGTGGTTCTTCTGATCTCCGATGGGTTGGACCGGGACGAGGCGACCGGTCTGGAGAAGGAGATCGAGCGGCTGCACAAATCCTGCCGCCGGCTGATCTGGCTGAATCCGCTGCTGCGCTATGACGAGTTCCAGCCGAAATCCCTCGGCATCCGCGCGATCCTGCCCCACGTGGACGAGTTCCGGCCGGTGCACAGTTTGAACAGCCTCGCCGAACTGACCGCGGTGCTGAGCCGCGAGGCGCCCCGCCGCCTGGAAGCCCGGTCCCAGTGGGACCTGCCGTAGGGGTCAGTTTTCCCGCTGGGTCAGGCTGGTGCGGACCAGACCGAAGAAGACGTCCTCGCCTTCGAACCGCCAGCCGAGGTGCAGGCCGCATTCGGTGCAGTTGGCGATCCGCCACGCATAGCCCTTGAACCAGGTGAACTCGCCGGACGGATCACCGCGGGTCACCACGCCCGGCGCCTCCTTGAAGCAGACCACCCGATAGACGATTCCGGCCGGGTTGAACACGGTATGCTCGTGATCGCCGTTGCGCCGGATCCGCCAGCGGCCCCGGGTGATCAGATGGCCGCAGCCGGCACAGTAGAGGGCATCGTCCTCCGAGAGGGCGGTCTCGTCGATGGCCGCATCGCCCGGCGTCTGATCCGGCATCTACCTATCGTCGCCGGCGTAGGGGTTCTTGCCCTGACGCACCATCAGGCGGATGGGTACGCCGGGAATGTCGAACTGGTCCCGCAGCCCGTTGACCAGGTAGCGGCGGTAGGCGTCGGTGATTCCCTTGGCGCGGGACGCAAAGATGACGAAGGTCGGCGGGCGGGTCTTGGCCTGGGTCATGTACCGGATGCGCAGCCGCCGGCCGCCGGCCACCGGCGGCGGGTGGCGTTCCAGCACGTCCTCCAGCCAGCGGTTCAACGGGCCCGTCGGCACCCGGCGGTTCCAGGACCGATAGGTGTCCAGCAGGGCGGGGAGCAGATGTTCAAGGCCCCGGCCGGTTTTGGCCGAGAGCGTTACGACCCTAATTCCCTTGGCCTGGGGGATCGAGTTGTCGATCCGCCACTGCAGATCCTTGAGAGCCTCGCGTTTGTCCTTCACCAGGTCCCATTTATTGACCGCGATGACCAATGCGCGGCCCTCATCGATCACCTGCCGGGCGATGGTGAGGTCCTGCTTCTCCAACAGGTTTTCACCGTCGAGAACCAGCACCACCACCTCGGCGAACTGGATCGCCCGGAACGAGTCTCGGCTCGACAGGTTTTCGAGCTTTTCGGTGACTTTTGCCCGCCGCCGGAGCCCGGCGGTATCGATCAGCCGCATGGCCTGCCCGTCATATTCCCAATCGATGGAGATCGCATCCCGGGTGATTCCCGCTTCGGGCCCGGTCAGCAGCCGGTCATCACCGATCAACCGGTTCACCAGCGTCGACTTGCCGACGTTGGGACGCCCGACGATGGCCAGTTGCAGGGGACCGGAGCGTTCGGCGTCTTCATCCGGGTCTTCCTCCGCCGGCGGTTCCGGCGCCTCGTCAAACGGCGCGAGCGCGGCGTAGAGCTCGGCCATGCCGTCTCCATGCTCGGCCGAAACCGGTACCGGCTCGCCGAGGCCCAGGGAAAAGGCTTCGTAATAGCCGGCCTCGCCGGCGCGTCCTTCGCACTTGTTGGCCACCAGGACCACCGGCGTGTCCTTCACCCTGAGCCAGCCGGCAAAATGCTCGTCGAGGGGGGTGATCCCGGCCCGGGAATCGATCAGCAGCAGCGCCACGTCGGCGTCGTCGACGGCGCGTTCGGTCTGGGCGCGCATCCGCGCTTCCAGCGACCCTTCCGCCGCCTCTTCCAATCCGGCCGTGTCGATCAGATGCAGTGTCAGCCCGGCCAGTTCGCCATCACCTTCGCGGCGGTCTCGCGTGACGCCCGGCTGATCGTCGACCAACGCCAGCTTCCTGCCGGCCAGGCGGTTGAACAGAGTGGATTTGCCGACATTGGGCCGCCCGATGATGGCAACGGAAAGCGCCATCCTCCGCTCCTATCGGTATGCGACGAGATTGCCGTCGTCCGAGAGGAAGTAGATGGTATCGTTGGCCACGATCGGCGGGACGCTCACCTTGTCGGGCATCTCTTCAGCGCCCAGAATTTTGCCGGTATAGGGTGAAACGGAGAGCGCCTCGCCGGTCGAGCCGGCGACGATCAGCCGGTCGCCCGCCAGGATCGGCGCGGTCCAGGTGATCCGGCCTTCGCGATCCTCCGGGTCCTCCCAAAGGGGAAGGGCGGTGACCCAGTGAATTCGGCCGTCCCGGCGGCCGACGGCAGCCAGCTCCGCATTTGACGAAAGAACAAACACGAAGTCGCCGGCCACCCAGGGGCTTTCCACCGAGGCAATCTCACGCTCCCAAATCCGCCGGCCGGAACGCAGGTCCACGGCAACCATCAGGCCGCTATTGGAAATGGCGAGGACGATTCCGCGATCGATCACCGGACGGCCGCGGATAGCGGCAAGGGTTGCGATGGAGCTTGCCCGGCGCGCCACGGTGAGGGAGTCGGACCACAGTTCGCGTCCGTTCTCGACCCGAAGCGCGACCAATTCACCGGAGGTGAACCCGGCGACCACCACGCCCGATTCGACCGCCGGACTAGCCGCTCCCAGCAGGTTGGTGGTCTCTTCGATCGCGCTATAGGACCACAGGGTCTCCCCGGTCGCCGCACTGAGCGCCAGCAGCTGATTGGTCAGGGTGACGACAAATACACGATTGCCCCGCACGGTCGGCGCGGCCCGCATGGGCTCACCGATGTTACGGCGCCACTGAACCTGTCCGTTGGCCGCGTCCAGGGCGAGCACTTCGGCGAATCCGGTGGTGACAAACACCCGGCCGCGGTCATGGGCGAGGCCGCCGCCGATGTGGCCTTCGCCCTTTTCCTCCTTGGGCGTCAGCTCCACCGACCACTGGCGTCGGCCGGTTTGCGCATCGAAAGCCGAGACCCTGGTCTTCGCATCCATGGTGTACAGCCGCCCGTTCGCCACGATCGGCTGAGTATTGAGACGTTCCTCTTCGTCCGATCCGGCGCCGACCGAGGCCGTCCAGGCGCGGGAAATGCCGTCCCCGACCCTGATGTGGTGCATCGCATGGTTGGCGTACCCGCCGGCCTGGGGCCATTCGGAGTTTGCGGTGGGGGCAGGCAGGAGAATTTCCACCGGCGATTCCCGCTCGTCCGGTTTGAGCGCGGTCTGCTCGACCAGGATTGCGATGCGGTCACCCGGTAACTGGTCCTCGGGCTTATCACCGAAAAAGTCGAACGCCGAGCACGCGGCCAGGCCGAAAGAGGCGGCGACGAGGAATGCCGATTTTGACAAGGATGAAATCATCGACCCGGTATCGATTAGCTGCCCGCGGTTCCGAGCATAGCAAGCTTTTCGGCGGCGCGCCCGCGAATCCCGGGGGGCGCCGTCACGTCGTCGGCCAGCTCCTGAAAAAGCTGCCGGGACTGTGCCGAACCGCCCTGCCGTTCGAGCAGCCAGGCGGTCAGTTCCTTGGCGCTGTGGCGCCACGGACTGCCGCCCGCCATGAGCGGTTGCAGGCGGCCGGTCAGTTGCCGGGGGTTGCCGCTGTCGAGATCCTGAATGGTGCCGAGAATCACCGCCATGTCGCGGAATATCTCATCGACCCCGGTATCGTCGGCGATGGCGAAATAGGCTGCCGCCGCCGTCGCCTTGTCCCCCCGCTGGGCGATCAAAGAGGCTTGATTGAGCCGGGCGAGAACCGCGTATCCGGCGGTACCCTCGGTCGCAAGCCGGCCGAGAATTTCCTGGGCGCGCGCCGCATCTTCACCTTGCATGGCCTGCAGCGCGCCGGCAAATTGAAGGCTATCAGCCGTCCGGCGGTTCAAGTCCCAGGCCTGCCAGGCCTGATAGCCGCCCACGGCTGCAACCAGCAAGACCGCGGCCCCGATTGCATACTTGCCGTACTGCTTCCAGAGCTTGGAGAACCGCTCTTGGCGCAGTTCCTCATCAACTTCTCTGAATAGGCTGTCCTGTTCCGGGTCTCTGTCCGCCATGGGCCTGTTAACCGCCGCTGAACGCTATTAAACGATTGAAATCACTCGCAAAGGGCTTCCCGCCCGGAAGGGGCCGTAATGTAGCCCGCAGACCGGTCGAAGGCAAATAAACCGGGTGGTTCCTCAGGGCAAGTTTATTTTCCGTCCGGCGCCCGGCCTCCGCTGCCGCCGGCGCATGATGATCCTGCCGCATTCCTTCATTTCGTACCCTTCTCCTCCGCCGCGAGCAGGGCGGGGACATCGACGATCTCACCGTTTTGCGTGCAGGCGGCATCGGCGAGTTCGACGAAGTACCCGGCAATCCTTTCCGGGGTCTTGACGGTCTCCGGGTCTTCGCCGGGAAAGGCCTTGCTGCGCATTGCCGTCCGGGTTCCGCCGGGGTTGAGCAGATTGATCCGGACATCGGTATTCTTCAGCTCGTCCGCCCAGGTCAGGACCATCATCTCGAGGGCCGCCTTGCTGGCCGCATAAGCGGAAAAAAAGGCCTGGGGGCGATGGCCGGCCGTCGAGGTCACGAATATGGCGCGGCCCGCATCCGACATCCTCAGAAGCGGCTCGAAACTTCGAATGAGCCGCCAATTGACCGTCACATTGACGGCAAACACTTCGTCCCATTCCCGCGGATCCGCGTGGGCCAGCGGCCCGAGCGTGCCGAGGACGCCGGCATTGCCGACAAGGATGTCGAGCCGCTTGAAACGCTCGAAGACGGCGGCCCCCATCCGGTCGATGGTGTCGTAGTCGGTGAGGTCGGCCGGCGAAAGCGTGGATTGGCCGCCGGCGGCACGGATTTCATCGTCGAGTTCTTCAAGGGCGCCCTGGGTCCGGGCGGTGAGGATGAGGTGCGCGCCTTCGGCGGCGAAACGACGGGCGACCGCCCGGCCGATCCCGCGGGACGCGCCGGTTATCAACGCGATCCGGCCGGCCAGACGGCCGTCGGGATTGATGGTCAAGGGCCGGGAGACAGATGCCGGTGTCGTGTCGGCCATCATTCCTGTTCGGTCAGCAGGGATAATTGCGCCGGCATCGAGCCGCCGTCCCGGTCCGTAAGCGGGATGGGGTAATCACCCGAGAAACAGGCATCGCAAAACTGCGGGGTATCGTTCCGGCCCGTCTCGCCGAATGCCCGGTACAGCCCCTCGATGGAGATGAACGACAGGCTGTCGGCGCCGATGTGCCTGGCCATGGCCTCGACATCGTACTGCGAGGCCAGCAACTCCTCCTGTTCGGGCGTATCGATACCGTAGAAGCACGAGTGGCTGGTCGGCGGGCTCGAGATCCGCATGTGAACTTCCCTGGCGCCCGCACCCCGGACCATGGCGACAATCTTCTCCGAGGTTGTGCCGCGGACGATGGAATCGTCGACCAGTACCACCCGCTTGTCCTTGAGATGACCGGCATTGGCATTGTGCTTGAGCCGTACGCCGAGGTGGCGGATCTGGTGCGTCGGTTCGATGAAGGTCCGGCCAACGTAGTGATTGCGGATAATCCCCAGATCGAACGGGATGCCGGCCTGCTGGGCGTAGCCGATTGCCGCGGGTACGCCGGAATCCGGCACCGGCACGACGACATCCGCGTCGATGCTGGTCTCGCGGGCCAACTCGGCGCCGATTTCCTTGCGGACTTCATAGACATTGCGGTTCTCGACCGTGCTGTCGGGCCGCGCGAAGTAAATATATTCGAAAATGCAAAGCCGCTGGGGTGTCTTGGAGAACGGCTTGACGCTGCGAATGCCGTCGCCGTCGATGACGACGATTTCACCCGGATCCACGTCGCGCACGAATTCGGCGCCGATGATGTCGAGGGCGCAGGTTTCCGAACACAATACGTAGGAACTCTCCAATCGGCCCAGAACCAATGGCCGTACCCCCATGGGGTCGCGGACGCCGATCAGGGCATTGTTGGTAAGCGCCACCAGTGAGTAGGCGCCCTCGACTTGGCGCAGCGCGTCGATCATCCGGTCGACAACCGTCGAATAACCGCTGATGGCGATCAGATGAACGATGATCTCGGTGTCGGTGGTGGATTGGAAGATGCAGCCGCGCTCGACCAGCGCCCGTCGGAGGGAGTACGCATTGGTCAGATTGCCGTTGTGGCCGATGGCAAGGCCGCCGAACTCGAAGTCGGCGAACAGGGGTTGAATGTTGCGCGCCACCGTCTCGCCGGCGGTGGAGTACCTGTTATGGCCGATCGCCGTGCTGCCCTGAAGGCGCCCGATAACCTCTTCGGAACTGAAATTGTCGCCGACCAGGCCGGCTGAGCGGTGAGAGTGGAAATGGACCCCGTCGGCGCTGACGATGCCGGCGGCTTCCTGCCCCCGGTGTTGCAGCGCGTGGAGGCCGAGGGCGGTGTGGGCCGCCGCGTCCTCATGACCGTAAATGCCAAAGACGCCGCACTCGTCGTGGAAGTGATCGTCGTCCGGCTGAATTGGCGATAACTCTCGCATGTTCCGCTATTGAAGTCCTTGAATGGTCCGTTCGAGCGCGCGGCGCTCCTTACTATCATATCCGGGCCGGTCTTCGCGCCCGGATTCTGCAGGGGTGGGCTCCACCAGCCGATCGTAGGTTTCCTTGAGTTGGATGGCATCCTTGGTTTTCCGGCTCGCTTCCCCGGCTGATTTCTTGAACAGCCCGAGCTTCTCCGGCACCGCCCTCTTCAGGACCTCCGCGCCGCTTTCGATCAGCGGCAGGGATCTGGCGTCGTTGGCCCAGGCGGGCCGTTGATCCTTGGGGAGCAGCGTATCGGCCAGGATGCTGCCGCACATCAGAATGAACGCCGAGGTCGCGAGCCCGGCAAGCAGACCCAGGGACCGGTCCAGCGAGTTCAGCCGGCTGCCCCGCACCCAACTGCCGATGGCGGAACTGATCAGGGACAGGACGACGAGGGTGACCAGAAAAATCACCACGCCCGTCGTCAGGTCGGCGATCCACACGGTCTCGATGTAGTTGCGGGCCAGCGGCCGGGCCTCGGGAAATCCGAACAACGTCGCCACACCGGCGCCGATCCAGGAGAGAACGAACAGGCCGCCCCGGACGAAGCCAAGCGCAAGGCCGATGAGCGCGCCGATGAGCATCAGCGCGATGACCCCGAGATCGAGGATATTGACCGGCAAACTATCCATTGGCGGCGCGCTCCACCGGACGCGAGACCGCGGGCTCCGCGTCCCGCAGCCAGCCGATCAGCTGATCCAAATGATCGACGGAAAGAAGATCGAGCTCACTTGCAGTTTTGGACTTCTTGCCCCGGCGCCGGGCGGGAACCACGGCACGGGAAAATCCCAGTTTGGCGGCTTCCCGCAACCGCACGTCGGCTTGACCCACCTGCCGGATTTCGCCCGAGAGACCGACCTCGCCGAAGACCACCGTGTCCGCCGGGACGGGTTTGCCGGTGTGGGATGAGATCAGGGCGGCGGCAACCGCCAGATCCGCGGCCGGTTCCGAAACCCGGAGACCGCCGGCGACATTCAGGAAAACGTCCTGGCCGCCGATGGCGACGCCGGATCGCGATTCGAGAACCGCCAGCAGCATGGAAAGGCGGCTGCTGTCCCATCCGATCACCGCGCGTCGCGGCGTGCCGTAGGATGCGGGTGCGGTCAGGGCCTGAATTTCAACCAGCATGGGCCGGGTTCCCTCGATTCCGGCGAACACGGCCGCACCGCTGACCCCGTCTTCGCGGTCGCCGAGGAAGAGGGCCGACGGGTTGGGCACTTCGGCGAGGCCGCCGTCGGTCATTTCGAAGACGCCGATTTCGGCCGCGGGCCCGAACCGGTTCTTCACCGCCCGGAGGATTCGGAACTGATGGCCGCGTTCGCCCTCGAAATAGAGCACCGTATCGACCATGTGCTCGAGCACCTTCGGCCCGGCGATCAATCCTTCCTTGGTGACGTGACCCACTAAAATCAGCGTGAAACCGCGCTTCTTGGCGAGGCGAATCAACTCCTGGGCCGAGGTGCGGACCTGGGAAACGGTGCCCGGCGCCGAATCGAGGTTGTCGAGGTAGAGGGTCTGGATGGAATCGATAACCACGACCCGCGCCGCGGACGGACCATCCAGCGAGGCGACGATATCGCGGACGTTGGTCGCGGCCGCCAGCTCCACCGGGGCATCGGCAAGGCCGAGACGCTCGGCCCGCAACCGCACCTGATCGATGGCCTCTTCGCCGGATACGTAAACGCAGCCGGCGGTGCCCGCATCGGCGAGTTGGGCGCACACTTGCAGAAGGATGGTTGATTTGCCGATCCCCGGATCGCCGCCGACCAGCAGCGCCGAGCCCGGCACCAGTCCGCCGCCGCAAACCCGGTCGAACTCCGCGATAGCCGTGGCCAGCCGCGGCGCCGGCCGGGCCTCACCCCTCAGCGGCACGAACTCGATCTTGCTGCCCTTCTTTCGGCCGAGGCCCTTGGGCACATCGCCGCCGCCCGCCTCCTCGACGATCGAGTTCCAGGCGCCGCAGGCGTCGCACTTGCCCGACCACCGGGGATGGGACGCGCCGCATTCCTGACAAACGAAGGTTGATGCCGATTTCGCCAAGCCGCCGGCTCCTTATGCTCGCAAAGCCATCTGGATGGGCCCGTCGGTCCGGCCGTTGATGAACTGCTCGACCAGTTGGTTGTCCGAACCCGCAACCTCGTCCGCCGGGCCGTTCCAGATGATGCGGCCATTGTAGATCATTGCGATGCGATCGCCGATCTTTTGCGCGCTCGCCATATCATGGGTGATGGACAATGCGGTCGCGCCCAATTCCTTCACGCAGGAGACGATCAACTCGTTTATGACGCCGGACATGATCGGATCCAGGCCGGTGGTCGGCTCGTCGAAGAAGATGATCTCCGGATCACCGGCGATGGCGCGGGCAAGTCCGACCCGTTTGCGCATGCCGCCCGAAAGATCGGCGGGAGACAGGCGGCCGACGTTCGGGCGCAGACCCACTTGGGCCAGTTTCCGGACGGCGATTTCGCGGGCCTCGTCCCGGCCCGTCCCGTCACTCAGCAGCCGGAAGGCGACGTTCTCCCAGACCGGGAGGCTGTCGAACAATGCGGAACTCTGAAACAACATGCCGATCTTGCGGTTCACCCGGTCGCGCTCGTCCGAGGACAGCCCGAGAACGCTCACGCCGTCGATTTCCACGGAACCGGAATCCGGGGTAAGCAGACCGAGGATGCATTTCAACATCACCGATTTGCCGACACCCGATCCGCCGATCACCACCATCGACCGGCCCTCGGCGATATCCAGGTCGAGGCCATCCAGGACCACTTTCGGGCCAAAGGCCTTGTGAACGTCCTTCAGGCTGATCTTGGGCCAAGTCTCGGTCATGGTCTCGGTCGTCATCTCGGGTACCGTATCTATCCGTCGGCGGCAAAGAAGATGGCGGTCAGGATATAGTCGAAACACAGGATCAGGATCGACGCCGACACCACCGCATTGGTCGTCGCCTGACCCACGCCCTGGGCGCCGCCTTGGGAATAATATCCGTGGTAGCAGCCCATCAGCGTGATGATGAAGCCGAACACGGCGGCCTTCACCAGGCCGGAAATCACGTCGAAGGCGGTCAGAAAGTCCCAGGTATTCTGCAGATAGTTGGCGGCGTTGAAGCCCAGTTCGAAGACGCCGATCAGATAGCCGCCCATCACACCGATGATATCGGCGATCAGTACGAGTACCGGCAGCATGGTGACGCCGGCGATGAACCGCGGCACCACCAGGTATTTGAACGGATTGGTGGACAAGGTCGTGAGCGCATCCACCTGCTCGGTGACCCGCATGGTGCCGATTTCGGCGGCCATGGAGGCGCCGATCCGCCCCGACACCATCAAGCCGGCGAGCACCGGTCCGAGTTCCCGGGTGATCGAGAGCACGACGACGTTGGCCACCGCGCCTTCGGCGTTGAACCGGGCGAAGCCGGTGTAGCTCTGCAGCGCCAGCACCATGCCCGTGAAGACGGCGGTCAGGCCGACGACCGGCAACGAGAAATAGCCGATTTCGATCATCTGGCGGAGGATGATGCGCGGATACCAGGGCGGGCGGACCACATGGCTGAGGGCAATGCCGGTGAACATGGTCAGCCGGCCGATGGAGCCCAGGAACGCGATAAAGACACGGCCGATGGGTTGGAGGAAATTCATCGGCGGACGTCCACTTACGCCGAGCCTGCGTCGCCGTTCTCGATATAGCGCCGTTCGAACCGCTTGCCGAGGCGGGTGAGGATTTCGTAGCCGATGGTTCCGGCGCGGGCAGCGGTATCGTCGAGGTCGTTGTCGGGACCAAGCAGGTCGACCAAAACACCGGGCCGTGCCAGTTCGTCGGGAACGTCGGTCACGTCCACTGTGGTCAGATCCATCGAAACTCGCCCCACGACCGGCACTTTGTGACCGCCGACGACGGCGATACCGGTGTTGCCAAGAGACCGCAAATACCCGTCCGCATAGCCAATGGGAACGGTGGCGATCTTGCTCGGCCGGGTGACACGGTGGGTCGCACCATAGCCAACGGTCTGAGGGGTGTCAACGAGCCGCACTTGCAGGATTTCTCCTTGTATTTGAATGACTTGGGCCATCGGATTGGCGGTGTCCGGGGTCGGGTTGACACCGTACAGAGCGACCCCGGCACGGGTCAGATCGAAGTGGAAATCCTCGCCCAGAAACATGCCGGACGAGGCCGAGAGCGACGCCCGGCGGGCCTCGAAACGAGGCACCAACTTGGCGAAGGCGTCGCGCTGTCCGGCGTTCTTGGGATTGCCGGGTTCATCGGCGCATGCGAGATGGCTGATCAGGCAGTCGATCACCATCTCCCGGTTCCAGTCCGGCCGGGCCAGCAGCGTTTCCGCCTCGTCGGCGGTCAGGCCGAGGCGGGCCATGCCGGTGTCGATGTGGATGTCGGCGGGCAGCGGCCGGTCGGATTCGGCCGAAACGCTCCGCCATGTCTCGATTTCGTCCAGCGTGTTGAGCACCGGGCGCAGGTTCCGGGCGATAAAGCGCTCCGGCGGTTGTCCCATCAGGCCGTCCAGCACGTGAATTTCGGCCGACGGGATCAGCGAGCGGAGTTCATAGGCCTCGGCGATATTGGCGACGAAGAACGTCCGGCATCCGGCGTTGTTGAGCACCGGCGCCACCCGATCGACGCCGAGCCCATAGGCGTTCGCCTTGACCACGGACGCCACTTCGGCACTGCCTGAAACATCCCGCAGGGTCTGATAATTGGCGGCGATGGCATCCAGATCGATGGTCAGGATCGACCCCGTATGCGCCCCGCCGCTCATCCCGGACAATCAGAAGCTCTCGGAATGTTGGGTATCCAGATCGGCGAACCGGGTAAACGTGCCGTCGAAATAGAGGCGGACGGTTCCCGTCGGTCCATGCCGCTGCTTGGCGATCAGCAGTTCGGTGTCGTGCTTCACTTCCCGCAGCCGGGTCTCCCAACGGTCGTGCCGTTCGGCGAATTTGTCCGGCTCCTCGTCCTGCCGCTGCACGGGCTCACCCCGCTCCAGGTAGTAGGATTGACGGAAGATGAACGACACCACATCCGCATCCTGTTCGATGGTGCCGGATTCGCGGAGATCGGAGAGCTGAGGACGCTTGTCTTCACGCTGTTCGACGGCGCGCGACAACTGCGAGAGTGCGAGCACCGGAACGTTGAGTTCCTTGGCCAGCGTCTTCAGGCCGCGGGTGATCTCGCCGATCTCGAGAACCCGGTTGTCGCTCCGGTGCAAGCCTTCCATGAGTTGCAGGTAGTCGACGATGATCAATCCGAGGCCGTGCTCCCGCTTGAGCCGGCGCGCCCGGGTACGCAATGCACTGACCGAAAGGGCCGGCGTGTCATCGATGAAGATGGGGAGACGGTGAAGCTCCTGGCTGGCGACCACCAGTTTGTCGAATTCCTCGTTGGACAGATTGCCGCGCCGCATCTTCTCCGAGGCGATCTCGGTCTGTTCCGACAGGATGCGGCTCGCCAGTTGCTCGGCCGACATTTCGAGGGAGAAGAAACCGACAACCGCACCGTCGAGCACCTTGGTCTCGCCGTCTTCGTCGGTCTCGGTCTTGTAGTCGTAAGCCGCGTTGAAGGCGATATTCGTCGCAAGCGCGGTTTTGCCCATCGACGGACGCGCGGCGAGAATGACCAGATCGGACGGATGGAGACCGCCCAGCAGGGCGTCGATATCCCGAAAACCGGTGGCGACGCCGCTCAGGTGGCCGTCCCGGTTGTGCGCCGCCTGGGCCATCTCGATCGCGCTGAGGATGGACGACTTGAACGGCTGGAATCCGCTCTCCATTTCGCCGGTGGTCGCCAGGTCATAGAGCCGCTGCTCCGCTCCTTCGATCTGGTGCATGGCGGTGTCGTCCACGTCCGGCGAGTAGGCATCGTTAACGATGGTTTCGCCGAGATCGATCAATTGGCGCTTGAGATGCAGGTCATAGATATTCCGGCCGTATTCCGCGGCGTTGATGATGCTCACCATGCTGCCGGCGATTTCCGCCAGATACTCGGTGCCGCCGACCTCGGAGAGCGATCCGTCCTGTTCGAAGAAGTTCTTCAGGGTGATGGGATCGGCGATCTGCCCGCGTTCGATCAGCCGGGACGCCGCGTCAAAGATCCGCCCGTGGATGGGATCGGCGAAATGGCCGGCCCGCAGGAAGTCGGACACCCGGTCATAAGCGTTGTTGTTGGCGAAGATGGCGCCGAGCAGCGCCTTCTCGGCTTCGAAGTTGTGCGGCGGGGTCCGGAATACGGAGAGGGTCTGGTCGTCGTCGCCGATGGGGCGCAAATTCGTCGGATTGGTCGCCGCGGTCGCCATGATCCGGAACCTAGACCGATTCGCCGCCGGGGGTAAGCCGGAATCGATTCACACCCCTGTGGAACACGGGGATTATCAGGCTGAAGTTTCGGAGCGGCCGGGGCGGGCGGATTCAAGCCGCGCGATCGCTGGCCTGTCGGGCGATGCCGCTGGTTTTTTCCCACTCCCCGATGTAGTCGCGGGTCATGGGTACGACGCCGGTGCGCTTGGTCATCTGAATTTGGAAGACCGTCAGGCCGAGAAAACGGAACGAGACCTCGCTGCCGGCAAGATAGAACTCCCACATGCGGCAGAAGTTCTCGTCGTACAGGTCCGCGACCTTATCCCGGTTCTCGAGGAATCGTTCCCGCCAGGCCTTGAGGGTTTCGGCATAGTGGGGGCCAAGGAACTCGATATCGGTGACGATCAGCCCGGCCCGCTCGATGGCCGGCACGGTCTCGGAGAGGGACGGGATATAGCCGCCGGGGAAAATGTACTTCCGGATCCAGGGGTCCGTATTCCCGGGACCGTCGCTGCGGCCGATGGTGTGGAGGAGCGCCACGCCGTCATCCGCGAGCACCTCGCGGATTTTGCCGAAATATTGACCGAAATGTCCGATGCCCACATGTTCAAACATGCCCACCGATACGATCCGGTCGAAATGGCCGGTCTGGTCCCGGTAATCCCGCAAATGGAATTGCGCCCGGCCCTGCAATCCGGCCTGGGCGGCGCGGTCCTTGGAGACCTTGACCTGCTCTTCGGAGAGAGTAATGCCGGTGATTTCGGTTCCCGCCGATTTGGCGAGATACAGGCCCATACCGCCCCAGCCCGAGCCGATATCGAGCACCGTCTGGCCGTCCTCGAGCAGCAGCTTGGCCGCGATATGGCGCTTCTTGCGTTCCTGGGCGGTGTCGATGTCGTTGACCCCGTCGGGGAAATAGGCGCAGGAATACTGCTTGTCCCGGTCGAGAAACAGGTCGTAGAGCTCCCCCGACAGATCGTAATGATGGGCGACATTACGCTTCGAGCGGAACGCGGGATTGAACTGATGGATGCGCCGGAACAGCATCCCGATCCGGGCGAAAAATCGCTGTGGCGCCGGCTGCCCCGTTTCCGCGATATTTCGCGCCAGCAGGTCCAGGAACTCGTAGATGGTGTCGCCGCCCTCGATGGTCAGCCGGCCGTCCATATAGGCCTCGCCGAGCGCCATGCTCGGGTTCAAGACGATTTTGAGGGGCAGCGAGCGCTCATGAAACCGAACCGCCACCGACGGGCCTTCGTTGCCGCCGAAACGGTGCACTTTTCCGCTGCTGTCCGTGATCGTCAGCCCGCCTTCGACGATCAGCCGGCGGAGAATGGGTGTGAGCATGAACATGGCACCAGCCCTTGGAGCTTCTTCAATGTCCTTTTCTTTGCGCGGTGACGGCGGCTTCATGCGCCCGGCGTCACTTCAAAACGCTAGCATACTCAATTTCCAATGTGAAGATTGTCGAAGAAAAAGCGGGCGATTTTCAATTATTGCCCGCTTTTCAACGACTTATGAGGATTCCCCTTAGGTGGCCGGGGTTTCTTCCGCTTCCTCCCCGTCCGCCGGGGTCTCCTCATCCAAAGACGTATCCTCGTTCTCCGCTTCAACCCCGGCGGGGTCCCCGGCGTCCTCGGCCGTCCCGGCTCCCTCGGATGCTTCGCCGTCCTCGGCAGCCTCGGCTTCGGCGGCCTCGGCGGCTTCCTCCTCGGCGATCAGCTGCTCGGCCGGGCTCTGAAGGTTCTCGTCCTCCTGGGCGATCACCGCCTCGCCGGTCTCTTCCTGGATGCGGGCCTCATCGTCGGACCGGGCCACATTCGCAGTCACGGTTACCGAAACTTCCGGGTGCAGCGAAACGTGAACCGGGTGCAGGCCGATGGCCTTGATCGGGCTTTCGAGCCGAACCTGCTGACGCCCGACCGTGAACCCGGCCTCGGTCAGCCCGGAGGCGATATCGCGCGCGTTGACCGAGCCGTAGAGCTGGCCCGCGTCGCCGGCCTGCCGGATCATGACCACAAGCTGGCCGTCCATCTTGCCGGCCACCGCCTCGGCCTCGCTCTTGCGCTCCAGGTTCTCGGCCTCGAGCTGCGCGCGCTGCTGCTCGAAATGGGCCTTGTTCTCGCCGGTCGCGCTCACCGCTTTCTTCTTCGGCAGCAGATAGTTGCGCGCATAGCCCGGCTTGACGTTCACCACGTCGCCCATCTGGCCCAGTTTCTCAATTCGTTCCAATAGGATGACTTCCATCACTCTTCCTCCTCGTCGGGCGCCGGCGCGCCGCCATAGCGGTTCCGGAGATCCGTCCATTGTTCAAAAAATCCGAGCCCGGCCACCGCGACGAACGGGACCAGGCCGAAAACCAAAATAATGCCGTAGAGGCCGACCAGCGCCATGGTCGGCGCCGCCAGCCGGCGGACCATGATGTGAATGGTGCCGAGGCCGACGAAAAAGAACGGGGTGGCGAGGACCGCGACCACGTTCATGGCGACGAAATCCACCGTGCCGGAGGACAGCAAGGCAACCCCCGCGGCGATGACGATGGCCCAGTAGATCCAATCCGGCAGCTCGATCTCCGAATAGACCGGGGTCGGGCGGATATTGCGGCCCATGCGGACCAGCAGGCTTTGGGCCAGGGTGCCGTTGACGGTCAGGAACAGCAGCCAGGAACCGGCAATGATCGCCGGGAAGAACGGCGTAAACTGGCTCACCAGCGTCGCCCGGTCGCCGGGGCTCGCGAGACTGAACCGCGCCTCCAGAAACTGATCGAGGTACTGACCGATAGCCGCCGGCAGCCCGCCATCCACATCGAAGTGGACGAAGCCCGCGACGATGATCATCACCGAGGCGACGCCCGCCAGGCGGGCCAGCAGATCGCCCGGCTTATACCATTCGACCGCGCCGCTCCGCAGCCGCCGGGTCATCAGCGCCTGGCGGACGATCAGGCCCACGGGGAGTCCGATCATCACGATGTAGAGGAGCGCGAAGAAAGGATTGCCCGCCACGGCGGATAGCAGGACGCCGGCCACGATACCGATGTTTCCGGCGCGGGAGCCCAGGGACAGCCCGACCATCAACAGGGGCAGGGGCGACAGATAGGACAGAAAAATCCCGCCGCCGCCGAGCGTAAGCGACGCCCATAGAAGTGCGCTGACTGCGCCGGCGCCGATACCGCCAAGAAGATCCCTGTTCATGTTGACCCCGCACCGCCGGTCGCCCGCGGGGGCGTTGGCGTTGGTCATTACTGGGAAACGTAAGGCAGCAGCGCCAGGAAACGAGCCCGCTTGATCGCACGCGCGAGTTCACGCTGTTTCTTGGCCGATACCGCCGTAATTCTGCTCGGCACGATCTTGCCACGTTCGGAAATGTATCGCGACAAGAGCTTGGTGTCCTTGTAATCGATCTTCGGTGCGTTGGCGCCGGAGAACGGACAGGTCTTGCGCCGCCGGAAGAACGGACGGCGGCCGCCGCCCCCGCCGCCGCGCGGCCGTTGAGGACGTTCGGTCGTGGTGTCGGCGCTCATTTGTCTTCTCCTTCGGCGGCGGCTTCACTCGGGGCTTCACTGGGGGCTTCACTGGGGGCTTCGCCGGAAGCTTCGGAGGATGCCTCCTCGGCCGGGGCCTCGGCCGGGGTCTCCGCAGGGGCCGCCTCTTCCTTGGCCTCGGACGGCGCGGCCTCTTTCTTGGCCTCGGACGGTGCAGCCTCGGCAGCCGGCTTCTCGCCGCGGCGATCGTCGCGATCATCCCGCCGGTCGCCGTCGCGCCTGCGGGACTCGTCGCGGTTCCGGTTCTGCATCTGGATGGACGGCTCGTCGTCGATCTCGTCCAGCCGGAGGGTCAGGTAGCGCAGGATGTCTTCGTGCAGACGCATCTGGCGCTCCATCTCCCGCACCGCGTCGGACGGCGCATCGAGATTGAACAGCACATAGTGCCCCTTGCGGTTCTTCTTGATCCTGTAGGAAAGGTTCTTGAGGCCCCAGTATTCGCGTTTGGCGACCTTGCCGCCGTTTTCTTCGATCAGGGCCGCGAACCCGTCGGTGATCGCCTCGACCTGAGGCGCGGAAACGTCCTGGCGTGCGATAAACACGCTCTCGTATAAAGCCACAATTATGTCTCCTTCCGGCTTTTCTCTTCCCCCGGGCGTGGCGAATTCCCCGCCGGAGGGCATAGCCAACGGCGGTTCACGCCGCTGGCAAGGAGTTGAGGCGGCGCACTATACACATTACCGGTGTGCTGGCAAGCGGCGGAAACGCCGCGAAAACGTTACTCCGCCGCCGCTTTTCCTATGGTCGAGCCGTCGAGATCGCCGGCCGACCAGGGGGGCCGGGTGAGGCCGAGATTGCCGCGAAGCGTGGTCGCTTCATACTCGGTGCGGAACAGGCCGCGGCGCTGCAGTTCCGGGACCACCAGATCGACGAAATCCCTGAGGCTGTGGGGATAGAGGGGCGGCATGATGTTGAATCCGTCGCAGGCCTCGCCGGTGACCCATTCCTCCATCAGGTCGGCGACCTCGGCAACCGAGCCGTTGATCTGATAGTGGCCGCGGGCGCCGGCGAAATACCGGTAGAGTTCCTTGAGGGTCATGTTGTTGTCCCGCGCCGTTTTGATGGTTATCTCGGCCCGGCTGCCGCCGATTTCGTTGACCGGGATGTCCGGCAACGGCTCGTCGACATCGCAACCCCTCAGATCGTAGTCGAGCCGCTGGGACAGCAGTTCGAGTCCGGTCCGGGGATCGATCAGATCCTGGAGTTCCTCGAACTTGGCGACGCCCTCTTCGTGGGTTTCGCCCACGTTCACCGACAGGCCGGGCATGATCTTGAGGCTGTCCGGGTCGCGCCCGTAATTGGCCATCCGGCCCTTCACGTCGGCGTAGAACTCCTTGGCGTACTCAATGCTCTGGGAGGCGCCGAACACCACCTCGGCGGTGGCGGCGGCAAGCTCGCGGCCGTCCTCGGAGGCGCCCGCCTGGATGAGCACCGGTTCGCCCTGGGGCGAGGGAGAGACGTTCAGCGGCCCCTTGGCGCCCAGAAACTCGCCGGAGTGATCGAGAACCTGGATTTTTTCGGGATCGAAATACCGGCCCGATACCCGGTCGCGGACGAAGGCATCCTCGCCGAAAGAGTTCCAAAGACCCCGCACCACATGGGCGAATTCCCGGCCCCGGCGGTAGCGCGCCGCCTTTTCCATATGCTCGCCGAAGCCGAAGCTGTCGGCTTCCAGCTTGTTGCCCGAGGTCACGAGGTTCCAGCCCGCCCGGCCGCCGGAGATGATGTCCAGCGAGGCGAACCGCCGGGCCAGCAGATAGGGCTGGTCGTAGGTGGCGGTCGCCGTGCACACGAGGCCCAGGTGCTTGGTGTGCTGGGACAGCATGCACATCATGGTGAAGGGCTCGATCCAGGTGCTGTACGAATCCCGGCTCATGGAGTCGAGGGACCCCCGCCAGAAGGTGACGCTGTCGGCCATGAAGAACATGTCGAACAGGCCTTCCTCGGCGAGCTGGGCCAATTCGATCAGGTGGGGCACGTTGACGCCGGAATCCGGCGTGCTTTCGGGATGGCGCCACGCGGCGATGTGATGGCCCACCTGCCAGTAGAACATGCCGAGCTTCATTTGCGTTCCCATGCCCGTCCCCTAATATTTTCGTATCAGTTCATACGAATTTATATCGTAAGAACTCTTACGAGTCAAAACGGAATGCTCTATAGTGTCCCGAACCGCGACTGGATTGAAGGGTTAACCCGACCATGCCCGACAACGTCTCGAATGAGGACATCCGCTCCAGGCTGGCCGTCCGGCCGGGTTTCATGTTCCGCCGATCCGCCCAGATGGCGCACGGGCTGTTCGAGCGGGGCTGCCGGGAGCTCGGCCTGACCACCGGCCAGTACGATGTTCTGTTCGTGCTGTTCTATGAAAGCGAGATGGACCAGGACCGTCTGGCCCAGGTACTGGGTCTCGACCGCTCGACCACCGGCGTCCTGGCGGGCAACCTGGAGAAGAAGGGGTTCATCGCCCGGCGGGTGAAGCCGGACGACCGGCGGAAACGGATTCTGGCCCTGACGCCGGAGGGCGCGGAAACCTTCAAGCAGGCCCAGCCCATCGCCGAACTCGCCAAGGACAGGATACTGGCCCCGCTGACCGAAGAAGAGCGGGCGACCCTGTTCGCGCTCTTGGGGCGGCTGGTGGTGGAGGGAGACGGGGAGGACGGCGCTGGGTGAGGGGCATCCAGGATATTCACCACGGAGGCACAGAGGCAGTGAGGGGGAAAGCTTGAACCGAGAATCCGCGAAAACCGGAATCCCCTAATCGAGTACGGAACCTAACCCGCGACGATCTGGGTTCCGGCTTCGCCGCGCACGGCGGCGTCCATGTTGGGCGGGTCGGTGATGACCCCCCGTTCGCCGCCGGCCTCCATGTAATCGATGACCGAGCGGACCTTGGGGCCCATGCTGCCCGGATCGAACTGGCCGTCGGCCATGTGCCGCTTGGCCTCGGAGACGGTCATTTTGTCGAGCCAGCGCTGTCGAGGCGTATTGAAATCCACCGCGACCTTCTCGACGCCGGTGGAGAGCAGCAGCAGATCGGCGTGGATATCCCGGGCCAGCATGCTGGAGGCGAGGTCCTTGTCGACCACCGCCTCGACGCCCCTGAGATCCCCGAACGCATCCTGGACCACCGGGATGCCGCCGCCGCCGCAGGCGATGACCATGGTGCCGCTCTCCGCCAACTGGCGGATCTGGTTGATCTCCATGATCTCCCGCGGGAGGGGCGAGGGAACCACCCGCCGCCAGCCGCGGCCCGCATCGTCCTTGACCACCCAGCCGAGCTCGTCGGCGCGCCTCCTGGCGGTCGCCTCGTCGAGATGGGGGCCGATGGGCTTGGTCGGGTTGGCCATGGCCGGGTCGTCATGATCGACCCGCACCTGGGTCACCAGGGTGACCGCCTGCCTCTCGATCTTCCGGTGGCGGAATTCGTTGTGAAACGCGCGCTGGAACATGTAGCCGACGGCGCCCTGGATGTCGGCGTCCGCGTAGTCCATCGGCACGGTGGCCACTTCGCCGGCGGCGATCTCCGAGCGCCGGAGGATATTGCCGACCTGGGGACCGCTGCCGTGGGTGAGCACCACGTTCCAGCCGTGCTCGATCATGTTGACGATGTGGTGGACGGTCATTTCGGCGGCGCGCGCCTGGTCGGGGATGGACGCCTTGTCTTCGCTGACGATCAGGGCGTTGCCGCCCACCGCGACGACGGCGATCTTCCCCGCCGCGGTCATTTTATCGTATCGGCCAGCGCGATGACCGCCTTCTCGAAACACGCCATGGGGGCGTGGGTGATGCCCGCGCCGATCTGGCCGATCCCCGCTTCCTTGTGGGCGATGCCCGTATTGATGACCGGCGGGGTGTTGGCGCCCACCACCTTTCGTGCATCGATCCCTGCCGGGGAACCGGCGAAATCCAAGGACGGGATGGTGAAGGCCGGATTGCGCCCGATGGTCACATGGGTCATCTCGTTGGTGGCGTTGATGGCCGTCGCCGAGGTGCCGCCGACGAACTGGACGATGGCGGGCGCGGCGGCCATGGCGAAGCCGCCGATGCCGGCGGTCTCGGTGATCGCGCTGTCCCCGAGGTCGGGCGCGGCGTCGTCCCGGGAATAGCCGGCGAAGAACAGCCCGTCGGCCGGTTCGACCGCGGCCGTGAACCATCGATCGCCGAGGCCGCTGACCCGAAGGCCGAATTCCACCCCGTTCCGCGCCATCACCGTCGCCATGGAGGAGCCTTCGACGCCGTGGGCGGCGTTGAGCATGCACTTGCAGGCGGCCATGGAGATGTTGAGGAAAAACAGGATGTTGCCCGCAATGAAATCCGCCGATGCCGCGACATCCTCGCGGGAACTGTCCGAGTTGAGCGCCGCCCCGATGATCGCCTTCAGGAACAATGCCGAGCCCGCCACGTTGCGGTTGTGGCCCTCGTCTCCCATGTGCATGGCCTGGGCCATCATCGGCTTGAGTTCGATCTCGCCGGTCTCCTCGAGCGCCTTGGAGATCACCGGCGCCAGCGTGCCGCCGATCCACCGGAGCCGGTCGAGCACCTCGCCGGAATAGGCGCCGTAGCGAAGCACCTTTCCGAGACCCTCATTGAGATTGGAGTAGGTCCTGGCGCCGGACGCCGCGTCGCGGACGACAATTACCGGCATGGACGGGCTGATGATCCCGGCCATGGGCCCGACGGCGTCGAAGTGATGGCACGGCTCGAACGTGATCTCCCCGCCGGCGGCCAGTTCCAGGGCGGCATCTTCGGTATCCGCCCAGCCCTCGATGAGGATGGCGCCGACGACGGCGCCCTTCACCGGCGCGGCCATGCGCTCCCACTCTATGGGCGGCCCGGCGTGGAGTATGTGCCTGGGCCCCATCCCGGGCAGGGTCTCGCCGGCGATGCCTATACCTTCCAGCACCGGCTGGGAGGCGAGATACCGGTCGAAGGCCTGCTGATTGGCGGCGTCGACGGCCGGATTGCCGGCCAGCTTGGCGAGCGCCGCCGCCGCTTCCGGTCCGCCGGCCGGGGGACGCCAGTCGACGCGCGCCGCCCTGCCGCCTTCGGCCTCGATGACGTCGGCGAAGCCGTCGAGGCCGAGATTGATCACGCCGAGATTCTGTCCGAACAGGTTGCTCATGGCGCACCCCCGGCGGTTTCGGCGAGAACCTTCGCCGCCAAACGCGCTGCCTGGACGTTGCTGGGCGCGAGGCGGACGCCGGCATCGCGGAGGGCGGCTTCCTGGCGGTCCAGATTTTGCGGATCGCGGCTGGTCCCGCAGACCGACGCTACGAAGTCGATCCGGCGGTTGTCGCCGTGAGCCAGTTCCCGCGCCTCCGCGATGGCCGGCAGCATGGCATTGGCCGGATCCATGTCTGCGCCGTGGCCCAGCACCACGTCGAGGAGAATGACGGCGGCCGACGGATCGCCTGCCTCTTTTACGATCCGCTCGTTGCGGAGGCCATGATCGATCATCGGATGGGGGCGGCCGCGGGTGAACAGATCGTCGCCCAGATCGATCACCGTGTGACCCCGGCTGGTCCACGGGTCATTCAGGGTGAAGCCCTCGTCCACCGGCGAGGTCGACCAGACGCCGCCAAGCGCCGGGGTCAGCTCCAGCAGCGCCTCGTAGCAGAACGTCCCGCCGCTGAACAGGCCGCGCAGACAATGTCCGTTGGCCGGCACCGGGGGCGGCATGGGGCTGATCTCGAAAGACGGGAGGTCGCCGCCGCCGGCGGCCACGGCGAGGTGGGCGGTCTCTTCCAGGCAGCCCGCGAAGGTGATGGACGGATAGGCCGCCCCATCGCCCTGCCAGCCGAGGAAATTGACGATCACCGGTTTGCCGGCCGCGGCCGCCTTCTCGAGGATTTGCGCCGCGACGGCGGGCGCCGGCGGCTTGGAGACCAACGCAATAACGCCCGTATCCGGATCGGCGGCGAGCAGGTCGAGGGCCTTCAGCATGGTCACGCCGCCGATACGCTCATCGAGATCCCGGCCGCCGGTGCCGATCGCCTGGGAGACGCCGCCGCCCCGCCGGTCGATCTGGCAGGTCACTTCCTGGGTGCCGGTGCCCGATGCGCCGATGACGCCGATACCGCCCCGGCGAACCCGGTTGGCGAAGCCCAACGGCACGCCGTCGATGATGGCGGTGCCGCAGTCGGGCCCCATCACCAGGAGATCGTTGCCGGTGGCGAACGATTTGAGCGCGATTTCATCCTCGACCGGCACGTTGTCGCTGAAAATCATGACGTTGAGCCCCAGGCGGAGCGCCTTCATGGCCTCGGCGGCCGCGTATTCTCCGGGACACGAAATCAGGGCCAGGTTGGAGGTTGGGGCGCTGTCGAGGGCCGCATCCAGGGTCCGGGGCAGAACCGCATCCACCGCGCCGCCGCCGGCGCCTTCGGTGGAGGCAAGCGCCTCTCCGGCGGCGTCGAAGGCCGCCTCGATCTCGTCCGCGCCGCTGCCGATCACCACGCCCATCAAGTCGTTGGGCCGGGGACCGGGTCCCTTGTCCAGCAACCCCGCTTCGACCACCAGGGCAATGTTGGCCTCGGTCGCCATGACGAAAGATGCCTCATCAATGCCGGGCATGCGGGCGATTTCGGCCGACATTCGCATCAGGGCGACGGAGTCCCGGTAGTGGTTCGGGAAGAATTTGGTTTCGGCGGTCATGAAGTCCCCTGGTTTAACCCTGTTGCCGGCCCCAACTCTGGGCGGCGAGCCTATAGCCGTCAACCACGGCGGCGCCCGAGCTATCGCCGAAACGGAGCAGCCGGCGGAGATTCTTCTCATTCGGCTGTACCGCATAGTCGCGGACCGTGTCGGTGAATTTTCCCCGGGCCGCGGCCCCCAGATAGGCGGCGGCCACGTCGTTGGTGCGCGGAAGCTGGGTGGTCAGCCAGGCCGAGATTGCATCGATGAAGTTCCGCCGCCGTCTGACAGCATTTTGATGCGCATGGAGGCCGGCGGCGTAGCCGACGGTGAAATCGTCCCCCGCCGGCGTGAGTCCGTGTCCCCGTCCGATGTGCCGGCCGAGGAGGAACGCGGCGTCGATTGCGTTTCCGTCACGGGTCGCGCGGCAAAGGTCTTGCCGCTCGGCTCCCGAGACGATTTCGGGAACTCGCGACGGTGCCGGGGCCCGGGCCGGCGCGGTGATCTCGCCGGGCCGCCACTCGGCCGCCGTTGAAAGATCGATCTTCAGTCCTTCGCGGCCGAGGCGCAGCCAGTTGCCGCGGATCGCGTATGGCTCGCCGGGCCGGAGCCCGTTCTTGAAGCTGAACCCGCCGGGCGTTCCGAGCCGGATTCCCCGCGGGCCGTCCGCCAGGTCCTTGGCGGTGAGGAAAATCAGGGATCCGTCCGCCGATCTCAGATGCGCCGCGCGGTCGAACACCCGCACGACCGAGCCCGTGTCGGGTGCAACCATATGCTCCCGGTCAAGACGGAGCGCTCGCAGATATCGCGGCATGGGTCCCCCCTGGCGCAGCGGTCCCCGGGACGGCATGTGCCGCCCCGGGGAGTGTTGCTACTCGGCGGCGCCCGATGAGGCCTCTTCCTCGGTGGCCATCTTCGACATGCCGTAGAACAGCACGCCGACGATCACGTACGAAATCGTCACCAACGGCGAGACGTTGATGGCGACGGCCGATCCGTGGATGAAGCCGAAGAAGGTCAGGACCGCGGCGGCAATCGCCACATGCCCCGCCGCCATGGCCTTCTTCTCGATCAGCAGCACCGCCATCGCGCCCCAAATGAGGCCCGTGACCACGGCGCCGCCGGCCAACACCTCGAGACCGTTATAGAGGACGCCGTTCTGCGCCATCTTGTCGAGCCCCACGGCCGCCGCATTGGTCCCCGCGGCGCCCAGCGCCCCGTCGATCTGCACCTTGGCCCAGGCGGCCAGATTGGGCACCAGGGCCAGCACGATGGCCGGCGCGTGGTGCTTGGGCGTTTCCTGGAAGGCCTGCGCGCCGATCAGCGCCCCGATGTACAACAGGATCGGGATGATCGCCACGACGGGCACGACGGCCAGAATCAGCGGTACGATGGACAGCCAGGTGAGCACCAGGACCATGACGCCGGTGGCCAGCGAATAGCCGACCCGACCGCCGATGGATTTCCAGCCCGGATGGCCGATATACACCGCGTTGGCGAACGGGCTGCCGAGCAGGGTGCCGAACAGGCTGATGACGCCCTCGGCGCTGATGGCCTCCCGCTCGGAATACTCGTCGCCCGCGGCCGACGCGCTTTCCACGTTATCCATGGCTTCGATGAAGTCATAGACGCCGAACGGGATGGCGGTGACGGCGACCAGGGCGAGGAACTGCCAGCCTTCGATCAAATTGCCGATCTGGAACCAGGCGAACGAGAAGCCGAGATTGGCGACGGAACCGGAAACCGCGTCCGGGTTCATGCCGCCGAAGCCCCAGCCGAAGGCGTAGCTCAGCCACGCCAGGATGGTGCCGACGGCGATGGCGACCAGGCCGCCCGGCACGTTGCCGGGATAACGGACCTTGCCGAACCAGGCCGCCAGGATGATCGCGAGGCAGACCAGGCCGATGATCGGCGTCTCCGCGATCTCGAAGGCCGGCCGCATGGAGATGAAGGTGATGGAGATACCCGCCAGCGTCCCCAGCAGGGCCGCCCGCGGCGTAATCTTGCGGATGGTCGGCGCGATGTGGGCGCAGGCGAACAACACGATGCCTTCGACGAACACCCAGATCATGCCGGCCTGCCACGCGGCCTGCCATCCGCTCGATGCCTTGATCGGCAGCATGATGGCGAAGACCACGAAGAACATGTGCGGCACGCTGGGACCGGAGGGCAGGGCGGTGACGTCGCTGCGCCCCTCCTTGGCCCCGAGCCGCATGGCCATCCAGGCATAGTATACGTTGCCCAGGAACAGCATCAGGCCCACCGCCGGCAGGATCGAGCCGAACAGAACCTCGTCCGGAATGCCGATGACGAATTTCAATAGTCCCGTGAGGACGAGGAGGTTGACCAGAACATTGGTGCCTAGACCAAAGAACCCGTTCCAATCTCCCGGTTCCCACCAAGATGCTTGTCGTTCCATAACTTCACCCCTTTTCTTCAGACTGTTAAGGACGGTGCCCCGGCTGGGGGGCGCACCGGTTGAGTCCGGCGATGGCTTTTTCCGAGTTCGACACCCACCCGAAGATGCCGCCCTGGGCCTTGATCATGTCGATGCCGACGCGCTGAAATTCCGGAAAATACGACCCGACGCAGTCTTCCAGGACCAGGCACTCGTAGCCCCGGTCGTTGGCTTCGCGTACGGTCGTGTGGACGCAGACCTCGGTGGTCACGCCGCAAACGATGATCGTGCGGATGCCGTTGCCGCGGAGCATGAGCTCCAGGTCGGTTTCGTAAAACGCGCCCTTGCCGGACTTGTCGATGACCGGTTCGCCGGGTTTCGGCGCGAGTTCGGGAATGATCTCATGACCCGCCTCGCCACGGATCAAAATGCGCCCCATGGGTCCGTCGGCGCCGATGCCGGTCTCGAGCCGGCCCCGGGCGAGCTTGGCCGGCGGCGCGTCGGCAAGGTCGGGACGATGGCCTTCGCGGGTGTGCAACACCAGAAGACCGGCTTCGCGCGCGGCGGCAAGAATTCGTTTACAGGGGTCGATGGCCGCGCGGAGAAGGGAGACGTCGTTGCCCAGCATTTCGCCGAACCCGCCGGGCTCCATAAAGTCGCGCTGCATGTCGATGATCAGCAGCGCCGTGGTCTTGCACTCGAATTCCAGCGCGTAGGGTTCGGCATCGAAGGCGAATGGCATGCCCCCTCCAGATGATAGGCGCGTCCTCCCTATCAGCGGCGGAAACCGTAACATTCCTGCCGTCGAATAACCACAGGAACGTCATAACCATAACCGGGGATTTAGGGCCCGGCCATGACGCGTGATGCTGAATCAAAGAAGCTCGTCATGCCCCGGCCCACTGGCCCGGCAAAGCCGGTCCAGGGCGCCCGGCCATGACGCACTCCAGTTGGGGCACACTCCAATCGTCATGCCCGTGCTTGACACGGGCATCCACGTCTTTGCGGTCGGCGCACCACGTGGATGGCCGGGCCACTTTGCCGGCTGGCCCGGCAAAGCCGGTCCAGTGGGCCCGGCCATGACGATTTTCGTTTGGCGTTGGGTGAGGGGGTGGCATCGGGCGGCAAATCGCACATATTGACAAGGGAGCGTGGTCCGCGGGGGCCAACCCATGATTTTGCCTGGGGTTCCCGCGCACAAAAATGCGCCCAGAAGCGCCGAATTGGAATTTAAGCAGGCCATCAAATGTCCATAAATGTCCATGAATGTCCATTGCCGCCCGCGCGATCGGGCCCGATTCGAAATTTTCGTTGGAAATATATTCCAAGTCCCGTCCGCGCCATCCGAAAGCCGGCTTCGTCCTTCGCCAATCGAGTCCGGAACCTAGTCCCGAAGAGTTGCGGCGTAGGCCCGCCAGCCGCCGAATTCGGAGATGTCCTTGTGTTCGGCCTCGGCGATATCCCGGGGAAACAGGATGCCGTCAACCACGTCGCCGTTCTCCAGCCTGACCGGGCCGCAGTAAAGGTGGGGCGGCTCCCCGGCCTCGACCTTCTCCCAGATTTCGTCGCTCATCCGGTACATTTCGCCGGCGACCGAGACGCCGCCGTCATCGACCTCGAACATGCCGGGATGGACGTCGCCGATCGAATAGAGGCGGTAGACCGGCGCGGTCCGGAACGCGCCCATGAACTCGGCGCCCGCCAGATTGGGATGCAGGGCCAATCCCCGCATGAGGGTGCCGTTGACGAACAGTTCCTTGGTCATGGCGTATTCCGAATGTTTGCTGCCCCGACAGGGAAATAGACTACTCGGGTTGGGAAGCAAAATGGATTCGTCGGGACGGGCGGGCGGTGCAATTCTTGACTCCGACCCGCCCTGCGCTATCACTGTCGGAAATTCATCCACGCCCGTTCCGGGCGGCACCTCGCGCAGACAGGATCAGCATGGCGGTTCGTTCGTTCGTATTTCCGGGGCAGGGGTCCCAGGCCGTCGGCATGGGCCGGGATCTCGCAAAGGCCTTCCCGGAGGCGCGCTACGTCTTCGAGGAGCTGGACGACGCGCTCTCGGAGAAGCTCTCGAAGGTGATGTTCGAAGGGCCCGAGGACGAACTGACCCTGACCGCCAACGCGCAACCCGCCTTGATGGCCATGAGCCTCGCCGTCGTCCGGGTGCTGGAGAAGGAAGCCGGCCTCGATCTCGCCCGGGCCGGCAAGTATGTCGCCGGCCATTCCCTCGGCGAATATTCGGCGCTGACCGCCGGCGGGACGTTCGCGTTCGCCGATGCGGCCCGGGTGCTGCGGGCCCGCGGCACCGCCATGCAGGAAGCGGTTCCCGTCGGCGAGGGCGGCATGGCGGCGCTGATCGGCGCAACGCTGGAGCAGGCGGAAGACATCGCCGGGCGCGCGGCGGGCGACGGGGTCTGTACCGCGGCCAACGACAATGCCGACGGTCAGGTGGTTTTGTCCGGCGCCACGGCGGCCATCGACCGGGCCGTCCAGATCGCCGCGGACGAAGGCATCAAACGCGCCATGAAATTGCCGGTCAGCGCGCCGTTCCATTGCGCCATGATGGCCCCGGCGGCCGAGGTCATGGAACGGGAACTGGGAGCGATCGAACTGAGCGCGCCGGCCGTGCCGGTGATCGCCAACGTGACGGCCGAAGCGGCGGTTGAGCCGGACAGGATTCGCGAGCTGCTGGTCGAGCAGGTGACGGCGCGCGTCCGCTGGCGGGAATCGGTTTTATATATGCGGGACAATGGGGTCGACACGGTGGTCGAGGTCGGCGCCGGCAAGGTGCTCAGCGGACTGACCCGCCGGATCGACCGGGAACTCGCGGGCGTCTCGGTGCAGACCCCCGAAGATATCGAGGAATTCGTCAAAACACTCTGAGGAGCGGAACCATGCTGGACCTGACGGACAAGCGGGCACTGGTCACCGGCGCATCGGGCGGAATCGGGTCGGCCGTCGCCAAGGCCCTCCATGCCCAGGGCGCGGCGGTTGCCTTGTCGGGCACCCGGGTCGATGTGCTGGAAGCCCTGGCGGGAGAACTGGGCGGCCGGGCGCATGCCGTCCCCGGCGATCTATCCGATGCGGGCGGCGCCGATGCGCTGGCCGAGGCTGCGGGCGGGGCCATGGGCGGGATCGATATCCTGATCAACAATGCGGGCCTCACCCGTGACAATCTGGCCATGCGGATGAAGGATGAGGAATGGCAGGCCGTCATCGACGTCAACCTGACCGCCTCGTTCCGGCTCGCGCGCGCCTGCCTCAGGGGGATGATGAAGGCACGCTGGGGGCGGATCATCGGGATTACCTCCGTGGTCGGCTTGACCGGCAATCCCGGCCAGGCCAATTACGCCGCCTCCAAGGCCGGCATGATCGGCATGTCCAAGTCGCTTGCCCAGGAAGTCGCGAGCCGCGGAATCACCGTCAACTGCATCGCGCCCGGCTTCATCGTCACCGCGATGACCGGCGCGCTCACCGAGGAGCAGCAAGCGCAGATCACGGCGAGAATCCCCGCCGGCAGACTGGGCGAGGTGGATGACATCGCCGCCGCCGCGGTCTATTTGGCCAGCGAGGAAGCCGCTTATGTGACGGGTCAAACCCTTCATGTAAACGGCGGGATGGCTATGATTTGACGGGGCTCTTCCGGCCCTGTTCGAGCGCTAGTCATACCGAGGAAAGTGTGTTACCAACGGGCACTTCTTGCGGTCTTCCGCCGGAAATTGACAATCTTCAGCCGGTATCCAGGGCCGCGGTTTTAAGAACATATCGAGGTACAAGCGAATGAGTGATGATATTGCCGGACGGGTTAAGGGCATTATTGTCGAACACCTTGGCGTGGAAGAAGACAAGGTGACGGACACCGCCAGCTTCATCGACGATCTGGGTGCGGACAGCCTGGACACCGTCGAATTGGTGATGGCGTTTGAAGAAGAATTCGGATGCGAAATTCCGGACGACGCCGCGGAGAAGATCCTCACCGTGAAGGACGCGGTCGACTTCCTGTCGTCGCAGGCCTAACCGGCCGCCTCGCGTTTATCCATTTGCCTGGTTGACCTGGGAGGCCGGTCGACCGAGAGCAGCGGTTCACATGAGACGTGTCGTTGTCACAGGTGTCGGGCTCGTAACGCCGCTTGGAAACGGTGTCGATATGTCGTGGGAACGGCTAATCGGCGCCCAATCGGGCGTCCGGGCCATCACTTCATTCGACGTATCGGACCTGCCGTCCAAGATCGCGGGCCAGGTGCCGGTTGCCGGCGGCGATGACGCGCCGGCGGGCAGTTTCAATTTTGACGATGTGGTGTCGGGCAAGGAACGCCGCCGCATGGACAACTTCATCATTTTCGGACTGGCTGCCGCCGACGAGGCGGTCAGGGATGCGGGCTGGACCCCTGATGACGAGGAGTCGCTGGAGCGCACGGGCGTTCTCATCGGTTCCGGCATCGGCGGCCTTCCCGAGATCGAGCATGGCGCCGGGGTCGTTGCCAACCAGGCGGTCCGCAGGCTCAGCCCGTTTTTCATTCCGGCCAGCCTGATCAACCTGGCGTCCGGCCACGTTTCCATCCGGTTCGGATTCAAGGGACCGAACCATGCCGTGGTCACTGCGTGCTCTTCCGGCGCGCACGCCATCGGCGATGCGGCGCGGATGATCATGCTGGACGACGCCGACGTGATGGTGGCCGGCGGCGCCGAAGCGGCGATCTGCCGGCTCGGTGTGGCCGGGTTCGCCCAGGCCCGCGCCTTGTCGACCGGTTTCAATGATACGCCCGAGAAGGCCTCGCGTCCCTACGACAAGGACCGGGACGGGTTCGTCATCGGCGAGGGCGCCGGCATCGTGGTGCTCGAGGAACTGGAGCACGCCAGGAAGCGGGGCGCCGAAATATATGCCGAGGTCGTCGGTTATGGAATGTCGGGGGACGCTCACCACATCACGGCGCCGGCGGAAGACGGCAGCGGCGGTTTCCGCTCCATGAAGGCGGCCCTCAAACGGGCGGGTCTGAACGCGGAGGATATCGACTACGTCAACGCCCACGGCACGTCGACGCCGCTGGGGGACGAGATCGAAGTCGGCGCGGTGAAGCGGCTGTTCGGCGACCACGCCTATGAGATCGCCATGTCGTCCACCAAGTCCTCCATCGGACACCTGTTGGGCGCGGCCGGCTCCGTCGAGGCGGTGTTTTGCATCCTGGCGATAAAGCACGGCGTGGCGCCGCCGACCCTGAATTTGGACAACCCGTCCGAAAGCTGCGACATCAATTTGGTGTCGCACCAGGCCCAGGAGCGGCCCATCAAGACGGCGCTCTCCAATTCCTTCGGCTTCGGCGGGACCAACGCGTCGCTGATCCTTTCCGCTCTATCCTAGGAGGCAAGGCGCCGAATGCTCCGCTGGCTATTCGGATTTGTTCTGGCGGTCGGGCTGGCGGTTGGCGGCGTCGCTGCCTGGGGCTACGCGGAATATCTCCGTCCCGGGCCCTACAATATCGGCACGACGGTCATCATCGGCGAAGGAACCGGCGTCGATGCCATCGCCCGGGATTTGGAGGGCCGCGGCCTGATTCGATCCGCGTTCGTGTTCCTGGCCGGCCTGCGGCTGCTGGACCCGGACAAGACGCTCAAGGCCGGTGAATACGCTGTCCCGCCGTCCCTCAGTCCGCGGGCGTTTGCCGGCCTTTTTGACGAGGGCAAAACCGTCGTCCGCCGGCTGACGGTTGCCGAGGGGCTGACCACCCAGCAGATACTGGCGCAGCTTCGGGCGACCGAAGGGCTGTCGGGAGAAATCGGGCGGCGGCCCGACGAGGGGTCGCTGCTGCCGGAAACCTATCATTTTTCGTATGGCGACACCCGGGAGCAGATCGTCCGGCGGATGCGGGCCGCCATGGCGGATGTCCTGGAGGAGATTTGGCGCCGCCGGGCCCCCGGCCTGCCGCTCAAATCGCCCGCCGAGGCCGTCATCCTGGCCTCCATTGTCGAAAAGGAGACCGGGCGCGCCGATGAGCGCCAGCGGGTCGCCGGCGTCTTCGTCAACCGTCTCAACAGGCGCATGCGCCTGCAATCCGATCCGACCGTGGTTTACGGATTGACCGATGGCCGGGGGCCGCTCGGGCGGGGGCTGACCCGCGCCGATCTTGCCGAGGATCATCCGTTCAACACGTATGTCATTCGCGGCCTGCCGCCGGGCCCGATCGCTAATCCGGGCCGTGCGTCCCTCGAGGCCGCGGTCAACCCCGCGGCAACCGGCGATCTCTATTTCGTTGCCGACGGCAAGGGGGGGCATTTGTTCGCCCGGACGCTTCGGGAACACAATGCCAACGTCGCCAAGTGGCGGCGGATCGAGCGGGAGCGGCGATCCGCCCAGTGACCCGTTACTCCTTGCGGGAATTATTTGCCTAACTGCACAAATCGGCTTGATACGTACATCCGGAGTTGTGCCAATCCGCGCCGACCCCGGAATGTAACTACCTTCGATATTAACCGGATTGATCCTCTTTCATCGGCCTAAAGTCGTAATCGGTCGATGTGGAACCGCTCTGATGAGTCGAGTCGGCTGAGCATTTCGAGCAACACGGTCGACTTGTGACAGTAGGACAGGCCGACGTGCATAGAAGACGCAACAGTCCCGTCCTCGATCGAGAACATCGTGACGACAGGGGACCGACCGTTCCCCCATGCCAACGACGCGACAAGTCTAGCCGACCCTGCATTCTGTCTGATGGTGACGGGACCGACAGGCTGTCCGCCTGCATCCGCCGCTGATAGTTGACGGCAGGTTTCCCTAAACGCTAAAATACGATCTACAACGGGATACCGGATTTACCGAGTTGACCGCAAGCATCGGGTGCTGCCGGACTGCAATTCGATCCGGGCGATAAGTCCGAAATCGGGATCTGCCGGGCGGAACCAACGAACGGGGTAAGCGAAGTGAGTGGCGCCAACCTGGAAGAACTGATCGCCAGGCACCTGAAGGAACTGCGTGCAATCAGAGGCTCGACCCTGGAAAGCCTCGCTGCGCAAACGGGTTTTACGAAAGGCTATCTTTCGAAGATCGAAAACGGGCGAAAGCTGCCGCCGATCGGGACGCTGTCGCGCATCGCCAGCGCACTGAACACGGACATCGCGTATTTCTTCCAGAAAGACAACGATATCGAGGACGACGACGACAGTTTCTCCATCGTGCGGGCGCAGGAGCGAAAGCGCATCGTCCGGGGCGGCACGTCCTTCGGCTACGACTACGAGAGCATCGCCTACAAGAAAATCGCCAAGTCGATGGAGCCCTTCGTCTTCACGTTTCCCGAATCCTTCGACGACGACACCCATTTTTCCCACGAGGGCGAAGAGCTGGTTTTCGTGTTAAGCGGCACCGTGGAATTCAAGGTCGGGGGCAAGAGCGCCATCCTGTCTCCCGGCGATTGCATCTATATGGACGCCGTCGTCGAACATCGCGGCCGCGCGGTCGGCGGCGAAGCGAAGGCTCTGGTCGTGATCTTTCAGCCAAACGCCGAATCCTGAAGGAAGGAAACCGATGAAGCGCGCCGCCTGTTTCCCCGACAGGCCGGCCACCGGGCCGGGCCGGGTGCTGCCAAGGACAGCCACGCCATGAAATTCGCGATCCTGATCTATGACGACGTCGAGCCGATCGACCTTGGCGGGACGGCGGGAGTCCTCTCCATGGCGCGCCGCTTCGAGGACGGCATCGAGATCATGTGCGTTGCCGAGGAGGCGGGCGAGGTGCGTCTTGCCGGCGGCGTGCGGGCGATCGCGGACTACGGCTACGACACCTGCCCGGACTTCGACGTCCTGATCGTGACGGGCGGACCCGGGTGGATCCGGCAGACCGGGACTCCGGCAACGGTCGACTTCGTCAAACGGGCGGGCCGGCGCGCCACCGTCGTATCGGTCTGCACGGGCGCGATGATCCTGGCGGCCGCCGGCCTTGCCGACGGCCGCGCGGTGACGACGCGGCGCCGAAGCGGGCCGGGCGAAACCGCGCCCCTGGACCTGCTGCCCGAGCGCGCGCCGGCGGCCAGACCGATAGAGGCGCTGCTGGTCGACACCGGCAGCGTCGTCACCGGCGGCGGGGTGACCCTGGCCATCGACGTCACCTTTCACCTTCTGGAGCGCTTCTTCGGAACCGGGCTCCGGGACAGGACGGCAGCCCTGATGGAATACGACCGGGCCCTGGCGGCGAACGCCCGGCATCTCGACGTGGTCCGCGAAAGTCCGGCTGCGCAGCCGGGCGCTGCATAAGCCCGGGCATTTTCCCGTCGAGGCCGCGCCGGCGGCGAATTTTTCTCGCCGAACATCAGACCTGTCACCCATGTCGCCGGTCTAGATTGTTAACCATGTATCCGGTTTGCACCCCCTAACCCTCCCCTTGGGGGAGGGGGAACAGCTTTCCGTGTCGAACCGGCATCCGCCCCGGCACTGCCGGGCCGTGCTTCGTCCGTCTCCTGCATCTCCCTGTCGGCTCATTTGGGAAACATAGTTGACTTTCCTGAAAATGTTGTCTATTAAGGTTTTGATGGGAAACCATGTTGCACAAAACAGCTATCGGAGAGCGCGATGACTGCAAAGCGGAAACCGAAGATCGAACCGACGATCGGCGGCTCGGTGTATGTCGACCCGAAGACGATCGAATGGGCGCCGAGCCAGTTCGACGGCATCGAAATCAAGGTTCTCTACGAGAACAAAGAGGAAGGGGAGATGACCTGCCTGCTCAAGTGGCAGCCGGGCGCATCCCTGCCGTTCCATAAGCACCCGGAGATCGAGCAATCCTACGTCATCGAGGGGTCGTTCTACGACCACGACGGGATCTGCCGCGCCGGCGAGTTCGTCTGGCGACATCCCGGGTCGTTTCACCAGACCCATACCGACGAGGGCTGTGTCCTTCTCGCCGTCTATCGCAAGCCCAACGTCTTCCAGAATACGGCGGGCTTCTACAAGGATTCCGCGGCGAAGGGCTTCGGAGACGGCTGACCGGCCGGAACGATGGTGGCGGCGGGGACGGGCGCTCCTGCCGGCAGGCCGCCGGCCGGTCCGGGACCTGGTCGATGATCGGTGTCCCGGAGCCGTCCCGCCCCGCAACCCCTTGATGTTTCCCAATTAACCGAAAATATCTATCATTTAAGAAAATATGTTGAATTAATTTTTGATTTAGTATCATAATAAGAAACTATGTTGACTATATGACCGTGTCGGGTCAGCATACCAATTGAAATCGGTGCAGTAGCCGGATTGCCGGCCGAAGGCGCCGGAGACAGTAGGAGGTACCCATGACGAGTTCGAGTTCCAGAGCGTTGACGGCTGTCGGCGCAATCATCCTTTTCGTGGCGGCGTTTGCGACTGCGGCGCCCGCGCCGGCCGCCGAAAAGCCCGTACGGTGGAAGATGCAAAGCTGGTTCCCCAGCAAAGCGCCTCATGCCGGATCGACGGGCAAGGACATCCAGACGAAAATCAAAAGGGTTTCCGGCGGCAAGTTCCAGATCCGGTTCTTCGAACCGGGCGCCCTGATTCCGCCCGCCGAATGTTTCGATGCGGTAAAGAACGGATCGGTCGACGCCTGCTGGTCAACGCCGGCCTACTGGTACGGCAAGGAGCCGGCGTTCGCCCTCTTTTCGGCCGCGCCCTTCGGTCCGGACTGGCCGGGGCTTCTGGCGTGGTTCAACTACCACGGCGGCAAGGAGATATACGAAAAGCTCTATCGCAAGCATAACATGCACGCGATCCACTGCGGCGGCATGATTCCGGAAGCGTCGGGCTGGTTCAAGAAAGAGATCACGTCCCTGGACGACTTCAAGGGCATGAAGATCCGCTTTCTCGGGCTGGGTGCGCTGGTTCTCGACCGCCTCGGCGCTTCGACGCAGCTGCTGGCCGGCGGCGACATCTTTCCGGCGCTGGAGCTGGGCACGATCGACGCGACCGAGTTCGCCGCGCCTTCCGTCGACTGGAACCTCGGCTTCTACCAGATCGTGAAGAACTACTATTTCCCCGGCTGGCATCAGCCGGCGACGATCTACGACATCATGATCAACCTGGACCGCTGGAATGCGCTCAGCGACACCCAGAAGGCCCAGCTGGAAATGGTCTGCGGCGACAACGTCCGTCAGGCGATCGCCCAGGGCGAGGCGATGCAGCCGGCCGCCCTGTCACGCCACCAGGGCAAGGGCGTGAAGATTCGCAGATGGAGCCCCGAAATCCTGGCCTCCCTGGAATCGACATGGCGCGACGTGGCGCGGGATCTCTCCGAAAAAGACGAAACCTTCAAGCACGCCTACACCTCCCTGACGGCGTGGCAGAAGAGATACAGCACCTGGCTGAATATCGGCTATCTGGACCGCTAGAGATCTCCAGCACAAGGAACTTAAGGAGCTCCGGCATTCCGGAGCTCCGCTTTTTTCATGCTTGGACGGGACGGAACGATGACTTTTCTCCAAATAACGTGCATCGGACTCAATCGCGTCATCTGTTATGTCGGCAGGGCGGCGACGTGGATGGCGCTCGCCCTCATGATCGTGATTATCTTCGATGTGGTTTCCCGGCGTTTTTTTGTACTCGGATCGACAAAGCTTCAGGAACTCGAATGGCATCTTCACACCGTACTATTCATCTTTTGTCTCGGTTACGCCTTTCTCGCCAATGCCCATGTTCGGATCGATTTGTTTCGAAGCCGGATTTCGAACAGGATGCAGTCCTGGATCGAACTGATCGGATGTCTTTGTTTCGTTATCCCCTATTGCGGAATCCTGTTCTACAACGGAATCGGGTTCGCGGTTGAATCCTATGTGAACAATGAAGTGTCGTCGGCCGGCACCGGGCTGTCCGACCGCTGGATCATTAAGTCCGCCCTCACAATCGGATTGGGCATGCTCATGCTGGCCGGAATATCGGTCGCGTTGCGGCAATTCATTGTCCTGTTCGGACCGGCCGAAGCCGAAGCTGCAATCGCACAAAGTCTCCACAGGGATGCCGGACAACTGGCGGACGAGACCGACGCTCCGGGACACTGAAGCGAACGCCGGAATCAACACGCGTACGTCACGCGAGAGCCGGAAAGGAGAACCAAGCCATGACTATCGTCGATCTGCTGCCCGCCTTCATGTTTATGGCCCTGGCCGTCCTGCTGTTCAGCGGCTTTCCGGTGGGCTTCGTTCTGGGCGGCATCGGGCTGCTTTTCGCGGGCATAGGCAACATGCTGGGCGTGTTCTCGACCAAGGAGTTCTTCAACATCCTCGTCAGACTGTATGGCGGCGTCGGAGAAAATCTCGTTCTGACAGCAATTCCGATGTTCATTCTGATGGGAACGATGCTGGAGCGCAGCAACGTCGCGCGAGACCTGCTGTACTGTCTCCAGGTTCTTCTGCGGCGCGTACCCGGAGGACTGGCCCTGGCGGTCACCATCATGGGCACGATCATGGCCGCTACGACGGGAATCGTCGGCGCCACGGTCGTGATGATGACGTTGATGGCGCTGCCCGTGATGTTGAACCGGGGCTATTCGGCGCCGCTGGCAACCGGGACGATCGGCGCGGCCGGAACGCTCGGCATCCTGATTCCGCCCAGCATCATGCTCGTCATCATGGCCGACCTTCTGTCGACGTCGGTCGGCACGCTGTTCGTCGCGGCTCTGCTTCCGGGCCTCATGCTGTCCGGTCTCTTTCTGATCTACATCTTCTCCATCGGCGCGTTCAAGCCGGGACAGGCGCCAATGATGCTTCGGGACGAGGGGCCGACCGCGATCGGCGACATTGCGCTCCTGGTCCTGAAAAGCTTTCTGCCGCCGCTGCTTCTCATGTTCCTCGTTCTCGGATCGATCGGGTTCGGCTGGGCGACCCCGACCGAGGCGGCGGGGGTCGGCGCGTTCGGGGCAACATTGCTGGCAATCCTGAACAAGCGCCTGAACCTTTCCGTCCTGACCGGCGTCCTGCACCGTTCGATGCTGACGAACGCGATGCTGTTCCTGATCTTCCTGGGCGCGACGGCGTTTGCCTATGTCTTCAGGTCATTGGGCGGCGACTTCCTGTTCGAAGACTTTGTCAGCTCCGCGGCACTCGGACCCTGGTCGATCCTTTTTATAATCATGGCGATCATCTTTATTCTCGGATTCTTTCTCGAGTGGATTGAAATCACACTGATCGTGTTCCCGATTTTCGCGCCGATCATCGCGCAGCTGGATTTCGGGAGTCACGTTCCCCAGGCCAACATGATGCACTGGTTCGCACTTCTCGTCGCGATCAATCTGCAAACGTCCTTTCTCACGCCGCCGTTCGGAATAACGCTCTTCTACATGAAGGGGTGCGCGCCTGTGAGCATCGCGATAACGGATGTGTACAAGGGAATCATCCCCTTTGTTCTGTTGCAGATTATCGGACTCCTGCTGGTCATAGGCTTCCCCGATATCGCCCTTTGGTTGCCGAACAAGATATTGGATTAAGGTTACCAATGCCCAAACAGAATACGATAGAGCAGTTATCCGATGTCGCCGTCACGAAGATCAGATTCCTGAGGTCCAATCCTCTCGGCTTCTTCGTGTCTTCGATGTTGGCGGGCAGCTACATCGGATTTGGAATTGCCCTGATCTTCACGATCGGACATGTCGCAGATCCGTCATGGCGAAGCCTGGCGATGGGCGCCTGCTTCGGCATTGCGCTGACACTGGTCGTTTTCGCGGGCGCGGAACTCTTCACGGGTCATGTGATGTACATGACCATCGGCGTTCTCCAGCGCAGAATTCCGCTGCGCGACCTGGCGGCTTCCTGGGCCGTGACCTGGACCGGAAATCTGGCAGGCGCGCTCGTTCTTTGCGTGTTGCTGGTCGCCGGCGGAACGACCGTGGCGACCGCCGGCGCCGACTATCTGCACGGCGTTGCCGCCGGCAAGATGAACGGCGCCGCGCTCACTCTCTTCGCCCGCGCGATCCTGTGCAACTGGCTGGTGTGCCTCGCCCTGTGGATGAGCTCCCGGACGGCCAGCGATACGGCAAAATGCATCGTCATCTTCTGGTGCCTGCTGGCCTTCATCGCCAGCGGCTTCGAGCACTCGGTGGCCAACATGGCGATCTTCGGCATCGCGCTCCTGACCGGTCCGGCGGTCTCCGATCCGCTCGCCGGCATGGCCCATAACCTGTTCTGGGTCACGCTGGGCAACATCGTCTCCGGAGCCGTCTTCGTCGGTTTCTGCTATTGGCTGGCGAACCGGCGGGTGGCGCGGTGCCGAGCCCCGGTCGTTCCCGTCGGTGAGAGGAACCGCCTGTGACGGCGGTTCGATCTGCACGTTCGGCGCGGCCGGCGCGCTCTCGCGTAGCCGTGGAGCTTGATCCTCGAGGCGCTGGCAATGCTCCAGCCCGACAACCCTCCCGTATCCGCCGACACGCTTTTCTTCGTGGCCGACTACGTTGACCCTGAGAAAAATTTGGACGAGGACTATCTGCCCGAGCCGTATGTAGTACGTAAACCCGAGTAGAGTACTCAGACCTCCACTTCCAAACCGAGGCCCTGGCTCAGTGCCGCCTCCGCAGCAACCTTGGCCACCACCAAGTCCTGCAAGCCCACACCGGTACCATCAAACAAGGTGATTTCGTTCTCGTCAGTCCGGCCCGGATGAGTTCCGTTGATCACATTCCCGATGGGGCGGATTTCTTCAGGCTTCAGAAGCTTCTTCTCAATCGCATGCTGCGCTTCGCCAATTGAAACCGACTGTGCGACTTCATCGGTGAATACCAGAGCCGAGGCAACCAGTTCCGGGTCCACCTCTTGTTTGCCCGCGGTGTCGGTTCCCATGCAGGCGAGGTGAGTTCCGGGTCGAATCCATTCCTTCATCAGCTGCGGTTCGAATGAAGATGAGATTGTAATAATTACGTCGGCCCGCTCGCCCAATTCTTTCCGCTCGACCGCCTCGAATGCGATGCCGAGTTCGTCCGCGACCGCAGCCAGCCTTGGCAGGTTTTCGGGGTGATGATTCCATGCAACGACCTGCTCAAATTCGCGCTGGGCCAGAGCCGCCTTTAACTGGAATTGGGCTTGATGCCCCGCGCCAACCATCCCCAGTACCTTTGACTCGGGGCGGGAAAGGCGGGCAATGGAGATCGCGCTCGACGCCGCCGTCCGAACCGCCGTGAGGTAGTTGCCGCCGACCAGCGCAGTCGGCCGGCCGGTGTCCGGATCGAACAACAGCACGGTAGACTGATGGTTGGTCAGATTTTTGTGCACGTTGTCCGGCCAATAGCCGCCGGATTTCACACCAAGCGTCAAGCCAGCCCGGTCGAACCCGGACTTGAAGCCGTAGAGGGCGCCGGAATGGCCGATGTCTTCTCGGATCACCGGGAAGTTGTAGGCGTCATCGCGGGACATCGCGGCGAACACGTTCTCCACCGCGATGAACGCATCGGCGTCGCTAACAACTGTTTGGCAGATTTCCTCGGAAACAATGAGCATGTCCGTGAGCGGCCTCTAGTAAGCCAGCCCGCGAGCACTGACCGGCCAGACGGTCTCGACCTTCCCGTTCCGCACGCCCACATACCAGTCATGGACATTGCAGGTCGGGTCGCAATGGCCCGGCACCAAACGGAGTTTCTCATTGATCTTGAGAACGCCGTCAGGATCCGAGATTACGCCGTGTTCGTCGGAGCATTTGACGTACTCGACGTCGTCTCGTCCAAATACGACAGGAAGCCCCGAATCAACACTCTGTGCCTTGAGGCCGGCGTCGCAGACCGCTTTGTCCGCCTTCGCGTGGCTCATAACAGATGTCAGGATGAACAGCGCGTTTTCCCACTCACCCTGGTCGATGCGATTGCCGTCCTTATCCAGAATCCGGCCATAGTCGGCATCCATGAACGCGTAAGAACCGCACTGGAGTTCATTAAAGACACCCGAATTGCCCTCGAAGTAGTAGCTGCCCGTGCCCCCGCCGCCGACGATATCGCATTCCAGATTCAGGTCCTCCAGAGATGCCATCGCGTTCTTGACCATGTCGACAGCGATATCGATCTTTTCCTTGCGGTCATTGTAGTCATCGAGGTGCTGCATGGCGCCTTGATAGGCCTGGATACCTGCAAACCTCAGTCCGGGGGCATTGTCGATCGCCTGCGCGATATTTACGACTTCCTCGGTGCTGGTGACACCGCAGCGGCCCGCGCCGCAATCTATTTCTACGAGGCATTCAATGGTTGTCCCGTGTTTGGTCGCCGCGGCCGATAGCTCTTTGACATTGTCGATGTCATCGACACAAACAATTGCGCGAGCGCCGTATTCGGGCAGCCTTGCGAGACGGTCAATTTTGGCCGGGTCTCTAACTTGGTTCGACACCAGGATGTCTTTGATGCCTCCACGCGCGAATGCCTCCGCTTCGGAAACCTTTTGGCAGCAGACACCACACGAGCCGCCCAATTTCTCTTGAAGCAGGGCGACATCAACCGACTTGTGCATTTTGCCGTGGATACGGTGCCTTACGCCCATCTCTTGGACCAAGTCGCCCATTTTCTTGATGTTGCGCTCCAGTGCATCGAGATCGAGCACGAGGCAGGGCGTCTGAATTTCATCTTCGCCCATTCCGATGGCCGCAGGAACGTCGTAGCCGACCTCACACTCCTGGGAATCAACATTCTTCAGCATTTTAACTCTCCTGAGATACTAGTTCTCCAACCAAGGAAGCTTGTCGAGATCGACGTTGCCTCCGGTGATGATTACGCCCACCCGCTTGCCGCTGAACACTTCCCTGTTCTTCAAAATGATTGCGAGTGTGACGGCCGATGATGGCTCCATGACAATTTTCATCCGCTGCCAAATCAGTCTCATCGCAGCGATAATTTCTTCGTCACTGGCGGTCAGAATGTCGGTCACGTAGCCGGATACGAAGTGCCATGTCAGTTCCTTCAAAGGAACCTTGAGACCATCCGCAACCGTGACCGGAGCATCATCGGCAATGATGCGCCCAGCCTTGAATGAGCGGTAGGCATCGTCAGCCTGTTCCGGCTCTGCGGCGTAGATCTCGACGCGGGGCGCGGCATTCGAAATTGTCAGGCAGGTGCCCGAGACCATGCCGCCGCCGCCGATCGGGGCGACAATCGCATCCAGGTCATCGACCTGGCTCAGCATCTCGCGAGAGCACGTCGCCTGACCGGCGATGACACGCGGGTCATTGTAGGGGTGCACGAAGTCCGCGCCGGTTTCGGTTACGACCTCGGCGAACGTGGCCTCACGGGATGAGGTGGATGGCTCGCATTCGACGATTTTACCGCCGTAACCAATGACTGCGTCCTTCTTGGCCTGTGGCGCGGTGTGCGGCATCACCACGGTGACCGGGATGCCTCGCCGTCCGGCGGCATAGGACAGCGACAGCGCATGATTGCCGGAGGAATGCGTCGCTACCCCTTTTTCCGCCGTATCATTGTCGAGGCCGAAAACGGCGTTTGACGCGCCGCGGACCTTAAACGCGCCGGCCTTTTGAAAATTCTCGCATTTGAAGTAAAGCGAGGCGCCTGTGAGTTGGTCCAGGTAGCTGGACACCAAAACCGGCGTTTTGTGGACATGAGGCGCAATCCGTTCGTGCGCCGTTTCAACATCATCAAAGGTGGGGATGTACATGGAGCGATCTCGCAGACTTACCCTGAATTAATTCGACACGGTTTCGCGGTAGTACTCTTGCGCTGCCGCCACGCCGGATCCGAGATTTATCGGCAGTCCCACGTCCGCCATCGCCATCTCGGCAGTGGCGATTCCGGAGAGCGCCATCACATCCGTCATCGAGCCCAGATGTCCGATACGGAAGACCTTGGTGGCGACTTCGCCGAGGCCGATTCCGAATTCCACGGCATACTTCTCGGAGGCCTGAACCACGATTTTGGCGGCGTCGAAATCCTCCGGTACGCAGATCGCACTCACGCTGTCGGAATAAATTGCCGGGCTGTTCGCGCAGAGGCTCAGGCCCCAGGCGCTGACGGCGGAGCGGACGCCCTCCGCAATACGGTGATGCCGGGCGAATACGGCTTCGAGTCCTTCCTCGAGCAGCAGCGATGTGGTGTACTTCAGCCCGTTCAACAGCCCAACGATCGGGGTGTAGGGGTGCAAATTGCGGCTGTTGGTCTCCATCATGTCCCGGAAGTCAAAGAACGTCCGGGGCAGCGTGGCGGTATCCATTGCCGCGATGGCCTTGGGGCTCAATCCGACGATCGCCAGACCCGTCGGCAACATGAACCCCTTTTGAGAGCCGGCAACGGCGATGTCGACACCCCATTCGTCCATTCGGAAATCCATGCAACCAATGGAACTCACACCGTCCACATAGAGCAGCGCCGGGTGGTTGGCATTGTCCAGGGCCTTGCGAATTGCGCCGATGTCAGACCGGACACCCGTGGCGGTCTCGTTGTGGGTGGCCAGCACGACCTTGATTTCGCGATTGCCGTCTGCCCTGAGTGCCGCCTCGTACTCGTCCGCCGGCAAGCTGTTTCCCCAGGCCGTTTCGATCACATCGACCGAGATGCCATGGCGCCGGCACATATCAATCCACCGGTGAGAAAACATCCCGTTCCGGCCGGCAAGTATTCGGTCTCCAGCCGACAGCGTATTGGTGATGGCCGCCTCCCATCCGCCGGTACCGGTGGATGGGAATGTGACGATCTGTGCGGTCTCGCTTTTCAATACGGCCTTAACACCGTCAAGCGCCGGATTGAGAATATCGCCGAACACCGCCGAGCGATGATCCACGGTGGGGATATCGCAAGCTTTACGAACCGCCTCGGGGATATTGGTCGGTCCGGGAATAAAGATCGGATTCTGAAGGCCCATTGTCTGCTCCTGATCCAACGACTGACTTGATATTAAGTGGCCGATCACAATATGCAATTTTTTTGAAATATATTTTCATTTTTTGATAAATGTTGAATTATATATTTGAATCAATGAGATACATTTTTTCATTTGCCCGCAGTGATTTTCTTGAATTAACGAGAGGTGTTTCAAAGGATGGCGAACGACAGCACTGAGATGGAGAGAAGGCGCCGTGGCCGGCCGAAAACGGCCCGAGACGATGAGGGGCCAAAACCAATTCAGGCCCTGAATCGCGGCCTCACCGTTCTGCGCACATTGGCGGACAACGGGGATATCACACTTTCCGATCTGGCCGGAGTTCTCGGCCAGCCACCATCCACCCTGTACCGTATTTTGACGACGCTGCAGACCCATGACATGGCCAAGTTCGAGGAGGATACCCAAACTTGGGATATTGGACCCGGCGCATTCAGAATTGGTTCATCGTACCTGCGGCGGACGGGCGTCCTTGAGCAGAGTCACGCGGCCATGCGTCAGCTGATGCAGGACACTGGCGAAACAGCCAACCTCGGGATTCTCCAGGACGACGAAGTACTTTTTTTGTCACAGGTGGAAACCAGGGAAACAATCAGGGCATTTTTTCCTCCCGGCACCCGAAGTCCCATGCATGCAACGGGCATCGGTAAGGTCCTCTTGGCACACCTCGCCGAGGAAAGCCTCTCTCGTTTTCTCGAACGGAACCCATTGCGATCGTATACCGAAAATACGTTGTCCACGCCTGATGATCTGCACCGGGACCTGGCGGCGATACGGGACCGCGGCTACTCGGTGGACAATGAAGAACGAACATCCGGTATGCGTTGCGTCGCGGCGGCGATCTTCGACGCGGGCGGCGAGCCAATCGCCGGTATTTCGATCTCCGGACCGTCAAGCCGGATACCGACCGACCGGCTGGGTCAGTTCGGGGATCGAGTAATGCGCGCCGCCCGGCAAGTTACGGAACGGTTGGGCGGGCGTATCCCTGAGTGACGGGAGTCACGTTCGTGGCTGGGGCGTAGGTTTGGAGCTTGGATCGGTCAGACTGATTGTTAAATCGCGAAAGTCTCCGTTGGGTCGATACCGTTGATAAAGCCATCTGACCGGGGATTTGAGACCCATTCGGAACGCCTACCGCCAGCGGCCCGGCGCTTGCCTGCGACGCCCGGCAACTTGACGCCGAGCGCCTTCGCGCGCCAAGCTCACGAGGTCAAAAAAAGTCGCATAGCAGCCGGATCAGCTTTGGAGGCAGGTCCACGGAGAGCCGCGCACCCCGGCAGTGGATTGAAATCACAAACATTTGGACAGTTGGGAGGATACAGGGAGAAAGACATGAGTGACGATATTCTGCTTGAACAGGACGGACGCATCCTGCGGGCGACGTTCAACAGGACGCCGGATAACGGCGTCTCCGATAGCATGGCCAGACA
>CAZUGT010000197.1:0-2517 GCA_964620095.1 uncultured Rhodospirillaceae bacterium
CGAGTACGTGACCACCCCGGTCCACGCCGGGCGAAAATCGGACTAGCGCATGATCCCCCCCACCCTCAACGACCGGCTATTGCCGGCCGTTGAGGGTGGGGGGGATCATGCGCTAGTCCGATTTTCGCCCGGCGTGGACCGGGGTGGTCACGTACTCGCCGAGGGCGACCACGTCCAGGACATAGGGTTTTCCGGACCGCACCGCCTCCAGGCCGCGCTCGATGGCGGCCGCCAGATCGGCGATGTCCTCGATGGGGCCGTCTCCCTCCAGCCCCTGCGCCCGGGCGAGGCCCGCGAGGTCCGGCGGCGGGTCGTCGATCCTCTGGCCGATCCAGCGGTTTTCCGGCGGCCGCTCCCGCTTCTTCGCGATAGTCTCCTGGTGCATCTCGTCGTTGAAATAGGAGCGGTTGTTGTCGACGATGATCAGCACCGGAATTTTCATGTGCGCCGCCGTCCACAAGGCGTTCACCCCCATCAGGTAGTCGCCGTCTCCCATGATGGAGACCGGCAGACGGTCCGATCCCGTTTCCCTGAGCGCGAGGGCCGCCCCGATGGCGACGCCGGGCCCGGCCCCCAGGCCGCCGCCGCCGATATTGCCCATATAGGCCAGCGGGTGATCGGCGTGGATGGCGTCCGGCGGCCAGCCGATGGGCAGCGTGGTCACCGATATTTTCCTGCCGTCGGCGACGCTCCGCCAGACGGCGGCGAACTCGCGGATGCCGATGGGGCCCGAGGCCGGTATGTCCGCGAGCGGCGGTCTTTCGATGGCCGGCGGCCGGGCCTTCCCGGCGCCGCGCACCCGGGGCAGCAGCCCGTCGACCGCGGCCTCGGGCGTCGTCGGGATGGCGACGTCGACCGCCGGCAGCGCCTGGTAGTCCATGGACCAGCCGCGATGGACATGGAAATCCATGCTGGCGCTGATCACCTTCGGCTTGACGCCGTCCCCCCAGACGTTGCGGAGCGTGCCGCCGAGATCGTTCCAGTCGAGGCTCAGGACCACGTCCGCGGCTTGGTGGGCCTCCCGCGCGGCGGGGCCCGGGAAGAAATTGGTGGTCGCCGCGTGCAGCGGATGTTCGGTCGGAAAGGCGCTCGGGGTCCAGCTGCTGGTCAGCACCCGCGCGCCGGCCGCCTCGGCGAGTTCGATCCGCTTGTCCCAGTCCGCTTGGCTCCGGGACGAACGGCCGGCGAGAATGAGGGGAGACTCGGCGGCGCGCAGCAGATCGGCGGCGGCCTCGAGAGCGTCTTCGGGCGCGCCGGGCGGCGGCGGCGGCGCGAACCGCGAAACGTCCTCCAGCTCGGGCCAGGCCTCCAGGGGCATTTCCTGCACCGCCGCATCCAGGTTGATGTAGACCGGCCCGCAAGGGGGCGTCATGGCGATCTGGGCGCCGCGCCGGATCGCTTCGACCGCCGCCGCCGGCGAGCCCGGCTGGTCATCCCATTTGGTGTAGTTGCGGACCAATGCGCCCTGGTCGGCCGCCGTGTGAATCCAGTCGATGTAGGGCCGGCGGATGGCCGCGTCGACGGGCCCGGTCGCGCCGAGAACGACCATGGGCAGCCGGTCGCACCAGGCGTTGAAGATGCTCATGGCCGCGTGCATCAGCCCGACGTTCGAGTGGACGATGACCGCCAACGGCCGCTCCGCGATCCGGGCATAGCCGTGGGCGATGGAGACCGCATGCTCCTCGTGCAGGACCAGCGCCATTTCCGGCGTGGCGTTGCCGAGGAAATTCACGATGGAGTCGTGCAGTCCGCGGTAGCTGGCGCCGGGGTTCAGGCACACATACGGGAATTCCTGCTCGCGCAGGGCCGACGCGATGAGGTCGCTTCCGAAGATCGGCTTGTTGAGCAGTGACGGGTCGATCCCCGGCGGGCTTTTCCTGTTCAATGGGCTCCCTCCCCTAAAATCTGAGCATGATCATAATGCGCCCGGCCGGGGCCGGTAAACGGCGCGAGCCATGCATTTTTTGCATAACGGCAAGGTATTGAAATTCCATAATTTATAACTGGATTCCAACTCGGCCGTTTTCGCGACAATGGACATTCATGGACATTAATAGACATTTATTGTCACCCGTTCGGGAGGTAACGCACCAAAAAGGTCGTACAAAAACGCATAGCTCGTTCTCCTAATGCAAACTGCCGCCCCGGTGAGGGAGCGGCAGCGACCCATACATTTAGCCCGCGCGCGGTAAACCGCAACCCGTCATGCCCGTGCCCACCGGACCGGCTTCGCCGGCCGGAGGACAAGCTTTGACACGGGCATCCACGAACTTCCCACCCTCACCCTGGTCAATTCCCTGTGGGAAATGACCGACCTCTCCCTCCCGGGAGGGAGAGGGAGCAGAGCGGGATCCCCTCTCCCCCTTCTCCAGGGGGAGAGGGTCAGGGTGAGGGGGTCATAAGAAATGAGTGTGAGGGGGTAATCGAGGCCCCTCCACCCGTCATCACCGGGCTTGACCCGGTGATCCACGTTTTGGGGGGGTAGCGCTACACGTGGATGCCCCGGACAAGCCGGGG
>CAZUGT010000198.1:0-14728 GCA_964620095.1 uncultured Rhodospirillaceae bacterium
CACGGCCAGTACAATTTCCCCGGCCGTCTGGAGCCCGACATCAGGGCCGTCGATTCAAACGAACTCAGGGCATGGCTGGAACGGAACCCCAAGGCCAAGATCGTCGGTTCCACCCATCGTCTGACGGCCGGACCGGCGCCCGAATTCACCGCGCCGTTCCGCGGCCGCACGGTTGCCGTTTGGGACGGCCGGGCGTTGCTCGCCGCCTTTGGGCCCGAAACCCGGTAGGCTTCTATTCCCTGCCCGGGTTTTCGTGGCCGCACGAAGGGCAGGTCCGGAGCCCGGCGTCGCCGTAATACTCCTCGAACACCGGCGGCAGGTCCTCGACGAGGCTTTCCAGCATCAATTCCCGGCGATGCACCAGCGCGTTGCACTCTTCGCAATACCATTCGAAGGCGTCGGGCGCGCCCTTGGGACGCTGATACTCGATGACCAGACCGACGCTGTCGGCGGGGCGCTGCGGCGAATGCCGGACATGGGGCGGCAGCAGGAAAATATCCCCCTCCTTGATCGGCACGTCCTTGGGTTTCCCGTCTTCCTGGATGCGCAGCACCATGTCGCCCTTGAGCTGATAGAAGAACTCCTCGACGGGATCGTCATGATAGTCGGTCCGGACATTGGGACCGCCGACGATGGTCACCATAAAATCCGTCCCCTCCCAGATCTGAGCATTGCCGACCGGGGGCTTCAGCAGTTCGGCGTGATCGTCGATCCATTGCTGAAGATTGAATGCCGCCAAACCGGCCATCCGTCCTCTCCTTGATTGGTTATCCGCCCGGTTCATGCTATCCCCGCCATACGAGGCGGGCAATGCCGGCAAAAAGCAAGGGAGCATACCATGGCGGCGAATGAATCGGGCAAAAGAGTACGGGCGCGGGCCAATTATCCGCTGGCCAGGCGGGTCGGCGACACCATTTACGTATCGGGCGCCAGCGCCCGCCAACCGGACAACTCGTTTGCCGGTGTCGAAGTGGATGAGATGGGCACCACCAATCTGGACATCCGGGTGCAGACCGCGGCGGTGTTCGAGAATATGCGGACCAGCCTCCGGGACGTCGGCGCCGATTTGGAAGACCTGGTGGATGTCACGTGTTTTCTTGTCAATATCAACGATTTCGGCGGCTTCAACGAAGTCTATAACCGCACCTTCGAGACCGGGACGGGCCCGGCCCGGACCACCGTCGCCGTCCACCAGCTGCCCCATCCCCACCTGTTGATCGAGATCAAGGGCACCGCCCACAAGCCCGAGTAATTTGCCCGGGTTTTCAGACGGCACGATTGTCAAATTGTTCTGGATGTGAACAATGACACTCAACGGGGCGCGTTTCCCGACGTCCCCTGAAAACAAGGCTTCACCGTTCAACCGTTAGAGAGGAATCCCATGTCCAAGACACGCACTGCCATCGCCCTGGCGGCCGGATTTGCCGCCGCCGTGGCGTTCATGCCGGAGACCGCGTCCGCCCAGAAGACGCTCCGGTTCATGACCTTCATTCCGCCGGTCGCCAACCCGGGCAAGACGTTCTATATCCCGTGGATCAAAAAGCTGAACGAGGCCGCCGGGGGCAAGATGAAGGTCCAGGCCTTCTGGTCCATGCAGCTCGGCGGCAAGGCGCCCCAGCTTCTCGACCAGGTTCGTGACGGCGTCGTCGACATCGGCTGGACCCTTCCGGGCTTCACGCCGGGCCGCATGCCGCGGCTCGAGCCGTTCGAGCTTCCCCTCGTCCACAAGGACGCGCTGTCGACCACCCTGGCGCTGCAGGACTTTCAGGCGAAGTACCTGAACGATACCGACCTCAAGGACTACAAGCCTTTGCTGCTGCACTGCCATGAGGGCTTCCTGTTCCAGACCAAGTTCCCGATCTCCAAGATGGAGGACCTGAAGGGCAAGAAACTGCGTGCCGCGTCCCGCGGCGGCGTGTGGATGCTCCAGGCCATCGGCGCGACGGGCATCGGTATGCCGCTGAACCAGATTCCGCCGGCCCTGTCCAAGGGCGTCATCGACGGCGTGACCCTGCCTTACGAGATCGCGCCCGCGGTGAAGACCCAGGACCTGGTCAGCCACTTCACCAAGCTGGCGGGACCGCAGCCCCGCCTCGGCACCAACGTCTTCACGCTGCTGATGAATAAAAAGAGCTATGACGGTCTGTCCGCCGACATGCGCAAGGTCATCGACGACAATTCGGGCCGCAACATCGCCCGCGCGGCCGGACAGAACTGGCGCGATATCGAGGCGCCGGGCCGCAAGGTCGTCGCAAGCAAGAAAAAGAACAAGTTCGCGACCCTGCCGCCGGCCGAGGTGGCCAAGATCCGCAAGGCCTCGGAGCCGGTATTCGACCGTTGGTTCGCTGAAATGAAGAAGATCAACGTCGATGGTCCGGCGCTCCTGAAGGATGCCCGCGCCCTGATCGACAAGTACTCGAAGTAAGCCGGAGCCCGGACCGCCGTTAAGGCGGTCCGGCGGTCTCTATGGCCGAAGGCATGGAACATTTCTCCCGGCCCGCCGATCCGGTGGGCCGGGTGCTTTATCATATCGCGCGCATATTCGCGATCCTGGGGGGAATCCTCCTGTGCCTGGTCGGCCTGATGACCACCGTCAGCATCATCGGCCGGTTTGTTTTTTCCGCTCCGGTCCCCGGCGACTTCGAGCTGGTCGCCATCGGCACCGGGCTGTCGGTGTTCGCCTTTCTGCCCTGGTGCCAGTTGATGCGCGGCAACGTGATCGTCGATTTCTTCATGGACAGGGCGCCGATCCGCGCCAAGACCTTTTGCGATACCGTCGGCGGGCTGCTGTATCTGGGCATCGGCGCCCTCCTCACCTGGCGCATGGTCTTCGGCGGCATCGACATGTACAAATACAACGAGTCCTCCATGACCATCGGGTTTCCCCGCTGGACGACCTTCCCCATCTCGATCCTGCTGATGAGTTTTCTGGTCATCGTGGTGATCTACACCATCTTCCGGTCCGTCGCCGAAACCCGCGCCGGACGGTTCTTCGACCAAGGCTCCGGCGGTGTGGGCTAGGACATGAGTTCCCTCGCCATAGGGGGCGTGGGCTTCGTCGTCCTCCTCGGGATGCTGGCGGTCCGTATTCCCATCGGCATTGCCATGATCAGTGTCGGCATCATCGGCTATCTGACGATTGCCGGCTCGGTGCCGCTGTTGAGCTACCTCAAGACCGAGACCTATTGGGCGTTCACCACCTTCGATCTGTCGGTGGTGCCCCTGTTCCTGCTTATGGGACAGTTCGCCGCCAAGGCGGGCCTGTCGTCGGCCCTGTTCACCGCCGCCAATACCTGGCTCGGCCATCACCGGGGCGGGGTCGCCATGGCCGCGGTCGGCGGCTGCGCCGGGTTCGGCGCCATCTCGGGCTCGTCGCTGGCCACCGCGGCGACCATGGGCCAGGTGGCGCTCCCCGAGTTGCGCCGGTTCAACTATTCGGGCTCGCTGGCCACCGGCGCGCTGGCGGCGGGCGGAACGCTGGGCATCCTCATTCCGCCGTCGGTGGTGCTGATCATCTACGCCATCATGGTCGAGAGCAACGTCGCCGCCCTGTTCCAGGCCGCGTTCCTTCCGGGCGTCCTGGCGGCGCTGGGCTACATGCTGGCCATCGCCATCGTGGTCCGGATCAACCCGGAAGCCGGCCCGGCGGGCGAGCGCGCGTCCCGCGCCGCCAAATGGGCGGCGCTCCTGGAAATCTGGCCGGTGCTGGTCATCTTCCTGCTGGTCATGGGCGGCATCTACGCGGGCGTGTTCACCCCTACGGAGGGCGCGGCCATCGGTTCCGTCGGCACCTTCCTGATCGCCATCACCAAGGGCGGCATGCGCCTGGAGGGCTTCCTCGACGCCATCCTGGGAACGGCGCAGACCACGGCGATGATTTTCCTCATTCTGCTGGGCGCCAAGATCTTCAATGCGTTCCTCGGCTTCTCGGAACTGCCGCTGTTCGCCGCCGATTTCTTCCAGAACGCCGGCCTGTCGCCCTTCGTGGTTCTGCTGGGGATGATCATCCTCTACATCCTGCTGGGCTTCGTCATGGACTCGCTCTCCATGATCCTGCTGACGGTGCCGATCTTCTGGCCGATCATCGCCGGGCTGGATTTCGGGCTCGGGCCGGACGAGACCAAGCTGTGGTTCGGCATCATCACGCTGATCGTCGTCGAGATGGGGCTGATCACGCCGCCCGTCGGGCTCAACGTCTTCGTCATCAATTCCATGGCCAAGGACGTGCCCATGCTCGAGACCTTCAAGGGCGTGGTCCCGTTCATCACCTCGGATTTCATCCGGGTGGCGATCATCATCGCCTTCCCGGTCATCACCCTGATCCTGCCCGAACTGCTGGCGGTGGAATGATCAGCCGATCCAAGGCTGCACCCCGCCCCAGCACGACTTGACGCCGGTCAGAAACAGCACCGCCGGCACGGCAACCACATAGAACAAGGGGCTGGCGACGATCGAAAACTCGATCATCCGCCGCTCCCCCCGGGGATCGCCCGGCTATTCGACCCGGAGCCCGGCCGCCTCGATGCCGTGACGCCCGGCGATCTCGTCATTGTCGGAGGTGTCGCCGGTAACCCCGACGGCGCCGATGATCCCGCCGTCGGAATTCCTGAGCAGGACGCCGCCCGGCACGGGGACGATCCGCCCGCCCGAGGCATTCATCAGCGCGGTAACGAACTGGGGACGCTCCTGCCACACGTCGCCCAGCTGCTTGGAGGAGGTGAACATGGCAAGCGCGCTCCACGCCTTGCCGAGGGCGATCTCGAAGCGGAGCAGGCTGGAGCCGTCGCTTTTCTTGAACGCAACCAGATTGCCGCCGACATCGAGCACCGCGACGCTCAACGGCGCAAGACCCATATCCACGCCTTTTTCGATGGTCGCATCGATAATTCTGTCGGCATCCGCCAGGCTCACGCTCGCCATGAAATATTCTCCTCTGGACTCTCGGGGGGTTGCGGTTCGGCGGGGAGTTTAGGTGCCGAATTCCGGGCAGGCCAGATGAATTTCAAGGGTCTTTCCGGGTAATGACAGCGGTCTTCGACAGCCGCCCGGCCGTCGACGATATCGTGAACGCGGTCCGCCCGGAGCTAAATTAATCATATTTTTCAATAACTTGATCCAGTTACGCCCTTTTCCGGCGAGTGTGACCGCGATTACGGTAATTGAACGGGCGTTCAAACAAACTACATGTAAGTCAGGGAATCACCGATTCCCGAAATCATGGGAATGGTCCCGTGGCTGACCGGGCCGGCGAGACGCAGTCCGGGCAGTTGTCAGGAGAAGGACGATGCGGAACGATACGAACGTCAAAACGATCGTAGAAACTACGCGGGATGCGGCTTCCCGGGGCGCCAAGCGCTTCGGCACCATGCTTCGCTCGGTCCCGGCGATGGTTCTCGCTGGATCGCTGATGGCCGGTGTCGCCGTATTTGGAACCTCCGGCGCGGATGCCCAGGTCCTGAGCCCCGAAACGGGCGTCGACCGGGCCGACGTGGTCGAGCACCTGGACAGCAAGCACTCGGAGACCCCGATTGCCCGCGGTCTCGGCAGCAACGGCGCCGTTTACGAGGTGTTCTCCACCGATGACGGCGCCACCTGGACCATCATCATGACCCTGCCGAACGGCAAGAGCTACATGCTCGGGTCGGGTGAATACTGGACCAGCGTGCCGCCGGCCGCCAAGATCAAGGGCCCCGCCATCTAGCTGCGCCGGGCCGATCCCCGTTACGATGGGAACAGCAGCGACGGCAGCCAGGTGGCGATCCCCGGGAAGTTGATGATCATCACCATCCCGATCAGCATGATGATCCAATAGGGCGTCGACGACTTGAAGATGGTCATCACGTTCATGTCCGGATCGAAGCCCTGTATCGCCGATTTGACCGTATAGACCAACAGGCCGAAGGGCGGGGTGTAGAGCCCCGCCTCGATGGCGATGATGCCGATGATGGCGAAGGCGATGGGGTCGATGCCGATCTTCACGGCGATGGGCGCGAAGATCGCCGCGGTCAGCAGCATGATCGAAATGGAATCGATGATCATGCCGAGCAGGAACCAGATGACCACCATCACGGTGAGGATCATCCACGGCTGCATGCCCGAGCCGAGGAACAGGCTCTCGATGGCATTGGCCATGCCGGTCATGGCCAGCGTCCGGGAATAGAGCGCCGCGGTCACCAGCAGCAGCAGGATCGGCGCCGAGGTGCGCCCCACCTGAAGGATGCCGTCGATGACGTCCTTGAGCCTGGCGCCCTTGATGATCGCCAGCATGAGGCCGATGAAGGCGCCGGCGCCGGCGCCCTCCGTCGGCGTGAAGACGCCGAACCAGATGCCGCCCAGCACCGCGACGATGACCAGCAGAATGCCGCACAGGCTGATGATGAACTGGCCGGTGGAAACCTCTTCCACCTCATCCGGTTCTGCGGCGGCAACCTCGGTTTGCCGAGCCGCCCCGCCGCCGACCAGTTCCGGGTTCATGACCGCCCGGACGAAGACGTAGATCACGAACAGGACCATCAGCAGCAGACCGGGCATGACGCCGGCGGCGAAGATCTGGCCGATGGACTGTTCGGTCAGGATGCCCCAGACGATCATCAGCACGCTGGGCGGGATCAGCATGCCGAGGCAGCTCGACCCGGCGACGGCGCCGAGGGCGAAGCCCTTGTGGTACCCGAAGCGTTTCATCTCTGGATAGGCGATCCGCGAAAACGCGGCCGCCGAGGCGATACTGACGCCGGTGACGAACGAGAACAGCGCATTGCCGACCACCGTGGCGATGGCCAGCCGGCCGGGGATTCTCTTCAGCAGCTGATTTATCCCCCGGTAGACGTCGGTGACGGTTCCCGATCTGCCGATGAATTCCCCCATCAGCATGAACAAGGGTATGACCGCGAAGACGTAGGCCCGGATGGCCTCGTAGGCCGTCGCCGCGAGCATCGACTGGACGGTCCCGAAGGCGAAGGAATCGGCGCCGGTGGTCAGCCAGATACCCAGCGCGCTGGTCATGCCGAGGGCAATGGCGATGTGGACGCCGATCGCCACCAGGACGACCAGCGAGACGACGAGTATGACAGCGGTATTTGCTTCAAACATTAGTCGTTCCCCTGCCCGGCTACGGTCCCGGCGCGCCGGGGATGCTGTCCTCGGGCACTTCGCTGTCGAGCAGTTCGGGCCGGAAGATGTCCAGATAGGCCATGACGCCGTAATTGATCATGGCGAGCGCGCTGCCGAGCAGCACGGTCCAGCGGGCCGGCCACGACGGAACCCGAAGAGCGCCCTCGCCCTCGAACTCGCCCTCGACGAAGGAGGCGATGCTCTCCTGCCAGCCGCCGGTGATGATCATCAGGAAGAAGGCGATGCCCAGCAGATAGCCGACGGCGAGCAGCACGCGCTGGACGACGTGCGGAAACCGGGTGACCAGGAAATCGGCCTTCAGCATGGAACGGCTGCGAATGGCGTAGCCGACCTGCAGGAACACGATGATGACGATGGAGGCGGCGACCATTTCAGCGGTGCCGTGGATCGGAAAATCAAACGCGCCGCGTCCGATGATATCGGCGAGCACAAGCACGGCAATCGCGAAGGTCCATGCCGCGGCGAGAATCATCAACGCCTTGGAGACCCAGTCGCTGATCTTGACGAGATTCATACGCCCCTGCTCTCTGGCGGCGGCCTATCCCCGGGCCGCCAAACGAATAGCCACAAAAATCGTACGTCGCCGTTTATATGAAATTGCCGGCTGGATGCCAAACGGCGCCCAGCCGGCAAATCGTTCGGGTCTTGGACTACGAACGTCCTATTTGACGACGTAGCGGACCGGCCACTTGTAGCCGACCTTCTCGGCGGCATCCAAGGTGGTGTTGAGGATAGCCTTGGCCGGGAAGCCTTCCTTTTCCAGGGATTCGGCGTGCTGTTGCGGCCAATGGGCAAGCTTCTGCGCCCAGGAGAGACGAACCTTCGGTCCCAGGTCGCTGACGGTGATGTTCTTCCTCAGCCAAGCCATGTCTTTCTCATAGCCGGCCTTGTTGAACGTACCGGTCTGGACCTGATAGCGCTTGGCGACTTCCTGGAAGATCGGCTTCACTTCCGGCGGCAGGCTGGCCCAGAAACGGTTGTTGACCGTCAGGCCGTGCCAGGTAATCGAACCGAAGCCGATGGTGGTGTAGTACTTGCCCACCTCGTGCAGCTTGAAGACCGGGCCCCAGGCGCTCGGGAACATGATGCCGCCCTCGGCGACGCCCGTCTTGATCTTCTGGTACCAGCCGGGGAGACCGTCGGTGACCGGGACGATGCCGACGTTGGCCTGCTTCATCCAGTTGAGGTTCAGGCCGGCGCCGAGAATCTTGCGGCCCTTGAGGTCGTCAACCGTCTTCCACGGGAAGTTGGTGCCGATGTTGTAGCCGCCGTCGCCGATGATCGCCAGAAGGGTCTGGTTGAACTTCTGGAAACGCTTGGAGAGGCTCGGATACTTGTCGTACACCGCGGTGGCGATCGCCACCGACTGCACCGGATCCATGGTGCCGAAGGGCAGCATGATCTGGAACGCATGCATCTTCAGCTTGGAGGCCTCGAAGCAGTAGCAGAAGCCGCCGACGTCGACGACGCCGTTCTGGACGCCCTCGAAGGTGTCGAACACCTTCACGATGGAGCCGGAATAGCCCTCGATGAAGTTGATCTTGTGGCTGGTCTTGCTCTCGACCGCCTTCTTGAGCTCGGTCTGGAAGAAGTTCTTCATCAGGCCGGCATACACAACGGTCGGCGGGTGGCCGGACGCGATGCGGACGTTGATGGTCTTGGCGTCTGCGGTCGGCGCGGCGGTCAACGCAGCACCGGCGACCAAGGCCGCGGCAGAGACGCCAAGGATGGATTTCGAAAACACGTTCATGAAATACCTCCCAAAGGCTGTTCTCGCGCGGGAGAAAAAATAGCCCCCAGCGCTGATCAGAACATACAAGCCCAATCCGGGCCGGTCCAGTCTTATACAAGACGTTGTGATCGACCACTTTCGGTGGATTTCCGCGCCGCGCATTCGCCCGGCCCCGCGCCCGGGCATCCCGCCCGGGCATCACATCGGCTCAAATGGCATCTTTCCCATCGGCCAAAAATCGGCTAAGCCGACGCGGATCGAATGTTGGGGTAAATCCCACGGTCCGGGGGGGACGCTGAGGTGATATCCGAAGACCAGTTCAAGCAGGGCATGCGGCAGTTGGCCTCCGCCGTCAACGTGATCACCGTCGATCACGGCGGCCGGCGCGACGGACTGACGGCGACGGCGGCCTGTTCGGTCTCCGCCGAGCCGCCGCAACTGCTTATCTGCGTCAATCGCGATGCCCTGGCCCATGACCTGATCGAAGGCGCCGGCGCGTTTTGCCTCAACATTCTGTGCAAGGACCAGGAAGATGTCGCCATGCGCTTCGCCGGCATGGACGGCACCGATCGCGCCGACCGCTACGGCCTCGGCAGCTGGACGACGCTGGAGACCGGTGCACCGGTGCTCGAAGGGAGCCTCGTCAGCTTCGACTGCAAGACGGCCCAGCAAGTCGCCGCCGGCACCCACTCCATCTTCATCGGCGAGATCGTCGCGGCGACGGAAACCGGCGACGGACGCCCGCTGATGTACGGCGAGGGGCAGTTCACCACCCTCGAGAACGGCGCCGACTAACCACAAGAAAAGCCGGACCCCAAGGGGCCCGGCCTCTCGTTCATATTCGTTCCCGCGTCAGGTAATGGGCAGGAACTTGCCCTTGGTCGGAATCGACGGGGCGGTCTTGTTGTTGACCACCTGCAGATCGTATTTGTACTTGGTTCCGCGGACCCATTGGCCGCCGACCAGCGGCGTCTTGGAGACGTTCTTCACCGGCTTGCCGCCCCAGTTCACCTTGCCGACGATGGTGTCCAGGTTGGTGGCGCGGATGGACTCGATGATGGCCTCCGGCGAATCCACGCTCTTGGTCCGCTTGAGGACGTCGGTGGCAACCTCGAACAGGGCGTGGCGGAAGCCGATGGGCTGGGTCCACTGCTTCTTGGTCGCCGCCTCGTAGGCCGCCGCCAACTGACCGGCGCTGACGCCCGTCAGGCTCGACTTGAACGGGTGGCTCGGCGTCCACCAGACCTCGGAGGACAGGCCGACGCCGCGGTCGCCCAAGGCTTCGATGGCGGCCGGGAACAGCAACGCCTTGCCCACGGTCACCATCTTGGGCTTGAAGCCCTGCTGCGCGGCCTGGGTCCAGAACGTGGTGAAGTCCGGCGGGATCATCACGCCGGATACGATCTCCACATTGTTCTTCTTGAACTCGGCGATCTGGGCCGAAAAGTCGTCGCTCGGCGCCTGATAGCGGCCGGGATCGACGAGCTTGAAGCCGGCGCCCTTGAGCGCCCCCGGAAATCCGAGTTTGGGATCGCCCCAGGCGTTGCCGTCGGCATCGTTGGGCCACAGCGCGCCCACCGTCTTGTTGGAGGGAAGGGAGTTCCAAAGGTTGAGGAACACGCCGATGACGTCTTCGAGGCCCCAGAAGAAGTGGTAGGTCCAGTCGAAGCCCTTGGCCGGATTGCCGCCGCGGCCGAAGAAATAAGGCTGCCACGGCGCATCCGAGGTGATGCACGGCACTTCGTTGACTTCGGCCTGGTCCGACAGCGGGTTGGTCGTGTCCGGCGTGCCGGCGCCCATAATGATGTCGACCTTGTCCTTGAGGATCAAATCGGCGGACACTTCGGCGCCCCGGTTGGGGTTGGACTGGGTGTCCTTGACGATGATCTCGACCGGGTGCACCTGTTTGCCGATCTTGACGCCGTTCTTGAGGTGGCTGCGCACCCCGTTGATGACGAAATCGTCGGCCTCGGCGAAGGGCGCCAGCGGACCGGTCCTGGGGCTCACGTAGCCGAGCTTGACCGGCCGGCCGGCCGCGTAGGCCAGACCGGACCGCAAAATTGCCGGCGCCGCAACGGCGCCCGCGGTAAGGACGGTGCCGGTCTTCACGAATTTCCGGCGGGTAAACTTTGTTGCCGGAACCTTTTTGTCAGACATGATCGTCTCCCATGACTATTGGTTTTCGCGCACTTAACGATTGGTGATCAGGATTCTCCCTGTTTGCGCAGGAGGTGGTAACTCAGCTCGCCCGGATCCTGGAGATCAGGCACGGTCCAGCCGTTTAAATCATATTCGGCCATGCATTGCTCGGCAAAACCTCTGAAGGCGGCGGCGTTGCCCGACGCTTCCGCGCCAAACAGGCAGTACCGCCGGATTTCCTCGGTCGATCCGCCATAGTTGATTTCATAAAGCTCGTGGCGGGCGCCGAACTCGCTGCCCAACGTGTCCCACAGAAGTTTCATCAGCTTGACCCGCTCCTCGGCGGAATAGCCGTTGGAGCCGCGGAGATAACGATCGAGATACGGACGAATGTCGTCGTTCTTGAAATCATCGGCGTGGGAATTGAGATAGATCAGCCCGGAGGCGCAGGTCTGCTCGATGATGTGTTTGACCTTGGTATAGGCCATGGTGGCGATGATTTGATAGGCGTTGCCGGGCTCCATCTTCGGCAGCACGTAGTCGTCGATCCAGGGCTGCGGATCGCGGACCATGGCGTCGGAAAGACCCCAGAACAGGTTCCGCCAAGCGATCACTTCACCCACGTTGGCCTGAACGCCGCGGTAGTCCTTTGTCCCCGCGGCCTCCACCGCCTTCAGCAGCAGGCCCGCGATGAAATCGAGCTTGACCGCCAGCCGGGTGCAGCCGTGGACGACGAAGCGCGGCAGGAATCCGGTCTGAGGAAAGAAGTTGTTTGCCTTTTCCATGTCGCGGTAGACGAACACGTTCTCCCACGGCACCAGGACGTTATCCATGATGAACACGGCGTCGTTCTCGTCCAGCCGGCTGGACAGGGGGTAGTCGAAGGGGCTCCCCATCGCGGTGGACGTCATCTCGTACGAGGTGCGGCAGAGAAATTTGACGCCGGGCGCGTTGGTCGGGATCATGAAGACCACCGCGAAATCCTCGTCCTGCACGGGAATCAATCCGTGATGCGCGACGAAGGTGTAGTTGGTCAGTACGCTTCCGGTGGCCACCACCTTGGCCCCGGAAACCACGATACCGGCGTCGGTTTCCCTTACCACGTGGCAGCAGACGTCCCCTGCCTCGTTCGGCGGCTTGTCCCGGTCGATGGGCGGATGGATGATCGCGTGGTTTACGTACGGCACCCGCTCCTGGGTATATTTGTACCAGCGCCGTGCGTTCTCCTGGTAGGGATCGTAGAATTGAGCGTTCGCGCCAAGCGTCGCCAGGAACGAAGCCTTGTAATCGGGTGAGCGCCCAATCCAGCCGTAGGTGACGCGCGCCCACTCGGCAATGGCGCTTTGCCCCATAAGCAGGTCATCGAGGGTCTTCGGAGCCTTGAAGTAGGCGTGGGTCGTTCCGCCGTTGCCGGTGTCGGTGGGAACCATGATCTTTTCGGCATGCTCGGGGTCGTGCATGGCGTCGTAGAGGCGGGCCGTCATGCGGGCCGTGTTCCGGAACGCCGGATGTTCAAGGACATTCCCGACCCGTTCACCGTAGATGTAGACCTCGCGGTCGTCGTCTATGGATTCCAGGTACTCCTTGCCCGTCATCGGCTTGGAACCTTCGATCATGCCGGTGGTCTCGGGCAATGACGCGAATGTTTCGCGCTCTTCGAAATTCGTGACGTCGTCCATGACGGGACCCTCCGATTAAGCCATTTCGTCGCCGGCGACCAGGGCCGGGGCTACCTAAATCGATTGGAATTCGCCGGGCAATTGCCGATGCCGGGGTGGATCACATGACGATACATGGACGATACATGATCCGGTTTGGCCGGCGGTGACCGCGGCCGATGACCGGCCAAAGCGCCTATACGCGCTCATCCGGCCGCGAATTCCCGATCGTGGATTGGTAATACCTCCCTGAAGCCGTTATATTGCATTGTTTTTATTATAAAAATTCCTTATGTTCGATTATCGTACATTTGTGCGTTAAACGAACAAGCAGAGGATATCCGATTTCGAATTGCCCTTCAAGGGTCAACAATTCGAGGTGGCGCTGGATCGGGTCATGTTTTGACGGAACCACGGCGCGGTTTCGTCAAAACATGTGAATCGGCGCTAGACGGACGCCGAAATTCTCTCCGCGACTTCCTGAAGTCTGGAAAGCAATTGGTTCCGCATGTTCTCCCGAGTCGAACGGGTGGTGCTCACGCTGATGCTGATGGCGCCGAGAAGACCGCCGTCGCGCCCGCACACCGGAACGGCGATGGATCGCAACCCCTTCTCCAACTCCTCATCAACGATCGAGAATCCCTGGGCGTGGTCGGCCTGTATCCGGTCATACAATCCGGTGAGGCTGGTGATGGTGCTCGCCGTGTAGGCGGTGACCCGAACTGACTTCAGCCGGCGCCACAAGTCCGCCTGGCCCAGGAAGCCGAGCTGAACCCGGCCCATCGCCGTATGAAACGCCGGCAACCGCGTCCCCACCGACTCGTCGACGGACATCAGCCGCCCGGAGGAGACATGGGCGACGTAAACGATATCCGTGCCTTGCAGCACCGACGCCGAGGACGACTCCTCGACCTCGTCGCTCAGCTCCCGCAGCGAATTCGCGGTCCGGTCGATCCAGCTCTGCGCCGCGAGAAACCGGTAGCCGAGGTCAAGCGCCTTTGGCCCGAGGGAAAAGGCGCGCCCGTCCTGTTCGACATATCCGAGGACGTGGAGAGTGTGAAGCACCCGGCGGGCGGTCGCCCGCGACAGGCCGGCCAGGTTCGCGGCCTCGCTCACCGTGAGGGTCGGATGATCCTCCCCGAAAGCGGTGATGACGTTGAGGCCCTTGGCCAGGGTTTCAAGATACTCTTTGTCCGTTCCGACGGCCCGGTCCATACGTTCGATAATCGAACAAACTCGATTTGGGGTCAAGCAGGGCCGGACTGTGCCCGTAGCCGGCGGGCGGGCCGCGCCGCGGCAATTCAGGCGGGCTTCAGCTTGCGCTTACGATCACCACCACGGTGGCGACCTCATCGCCGCGGTTTTCCACCGCCCGCGCCTCGTTGGATTCGATGAGAAGAGAGTCGAGCGGGCGCAGGGTGACCTCCTGATCGTCGAAGATCACCGTCAGCTCGCCGGAGACGACCACATAGACCTTCTCCGGCGGGGAGGCCGACCGGTCACAGCCGCCGCCGGGCTCGAAGTGGGACAGGCCGACGGAAAAGTTCTTGGCATCGCTGGCTCCGAGCCCCTGCATCCGCAGTGTCTCCACGTCGAAATGTCCGGGCGCGTCGTAGGGCTTGATGTCGCCGATCCGGTTGAGCTGCATGAAAGGTCTCCCCTGAAAAATCGTTGGTCATCGAAATGAGCCTGCTCAGCCTAGCGATGCGGCTATCGGGTTGGCAATGGCGCTCTCGGGGCCGTCACTTGGGCCGCCCCGGAACCGCCCTCGGGGACGCCATCGGGGCGACCACGAGAAAACAACAAAATCCCATAATATGAGACTTTTGTAGATTTGCGGTTTCGGCCCGGCTATAGTCCGCCGATGATCAAGAGCGGCCCGCCTCTCCGGCGAAGCCGCCCATAGGGAGCATCCTCGATATGGCGTCGCTTAAGTTCTCACTGATCCTGTTCGGCCTCGCTCTTCTGCTGCGCATCCAGGCGTGGCGCTACCCGGCGTTCCGTGAACGGTTGAAGGAGCGGGACATCCTGGCCCAGCTCAAGACCCGCGACGGACGGCAGGGCCGCT
>CAZUGT010000199.1:0-7984 GCA_964620095.1 uncultured Rhodospirillaceae bacterium
ATCATGCGCGCCCAACGGCAACCTCTCGTTCTCATGGCGCCTGGTGATGGCCCCGATGGACGTTCTGGACTATGTCGTCGCCCACGAGGTCTCCCACCTCCGTCACATGGATCATTCACCCGCATTCTGGGAGACGGTGAACAGTCTCGGCGTCGATCCGGAGGCCGGCCGGAAATGGCTGAACGCGAACGGCGAACGATTGATGCGGGTCGGAATCTAGCCCACAATTCTCACCAGGGTCACGGCCTGCGTCGCGTCTCGGCGTTCGAGCCGCCAGGAGCGGTCCGAAAAGCGTAGCGGCACCTACGGTTGAGGGCCGCATCGTGCGCTCCGCGCGCGTAAACGCGTGACGCGGGCGGGCGCCGGGGCGAGACCCGAAGGGCGGCGCTCTCGGGCCGACAGCGTGCGTCGAAGCGCTTGCCCGATGTCACCGCATCACGCGCCCGCGCGCGTGTGGACGCGCGACACGCTGCGCGCCTCTCCTGCTCTGTCGGCCCGATAGCGCCGCGCAGACCATGACCCTGGTGAGAAATGCGGGCTGGACCGCAAGCTTCGGATAGAGGAGGGTCTCGGCGGCGATTATGCTGGGGTCATGCTTGAACAAGACACAATGCCCAAGGCCGCCGCAATGAACCGTTCGGACATCCGGCCGCCGGACTGGATCATCGAGGCGTGCCGGCTGATCGACGAAGCCGACGAAGGCGTGCCGACCCTGGCGGAACTGTCCGAAGCCGTCGGCGTCAGCCCGTATCATCTGCAGCGAAAATTCAAACATGTGCTGGGATTATCGCCCCGCGAGTACGCCGCCCAACGCCGGCTCGACCGGTTCAAGGCGGAGGTCCGGAGCGGGGAGAGCGTGTCGTCGGCCATGTACGGCGCCGGATTCGGCTCTTCCAGCCGGCTCTATGAGCGGGCCGGCGAGACGCTGGGGATGACGCCCGCGAGCTACGGCAAGGGCGGCGCCGGCGCGAGGATCGGTTTTGCGATCGCCGACAGCTTTCTCGGCCGGCTCCTGGTGGCGTCCACGGAGCGGGGGATCTGCCGGATCAGCATCGGCGACGACGACAGGGAACTGGTCGAGGACCTGCATGAGGAATATCCGGCGGCGGAAATCGGGGCGGACGTCTCGGGACTGGTGAACAACCTGGAGGCGGTGCTGTCCATCCTCAGCGGCGCGTCCGAGACGACTGCGTCATTGCCCTTCGATCTGCGGGCGACGACGTTTCAGTGGAAGGTCTGGGATTGCCTTCGGCGAATTCCGCGGGGCGTCACCATGACATATGCGGAAATCGCCGCCGCGATCGGCTCGCCCAAATCGGCTCGCGCCGTCGGCCGGGCCTGCGCGACCAACCCGGCGGCGGTGGCAATTCCCTGTCACCGGGCGATCGGCAGCGACGGGAAGCTCCACGGCTATCGCTGGGGGTTGGACCGGAAACGGAAATTGCTGGATGACGAAACCGGGTCTACAGGGACGGATCGTTGATCCTGTGCAGCCGGTCGGCGGCGGTCTTGGCGAACCGGAGAATCTGGCTTCGGCGCCGGGCGGCGTTCATCTTCAGCAGCGGCGCTTCCCTTAGAATGGCCGCGTCGTATGGGTCGGCGATCAGGATGCCGCATTCCCCGGGGATGAGTTCGACCGGAAAGCCATTGGCGACGGCGAAGTAGAAGCGGTCGCAAAAGGGTATGTATTCCGGCCATTTCCGGTCCGCCTGGAAGTCGCGGGCCGAGGATTTCACCTCGGCGATGATGAACCGGCCGGCCTTGTTCAATCCCGCGACGTCCGCACGCCGGCGGGTGGAGAGCTTGAACTCGGTCAGCGGACTGTATCGACGGGCCCGGAAATGCCGGCAAACCCCTCGGGTGATGTCGCCGGCCTCGAACGGGCCCGGCGTCATGAGTTCGAAGTCCTCGATAAATTTGTTCATCATATGTTCTCCAACCGCCATTCATACGCGGGATTGCGGGGACCGGCAAGCCTGCCCGGCCCATGCCGGCCCAGGCCGGCCGAAAGTCGGCTTCGGCCGACTGAAGGCCGGCGCTGGATGAAGGGGCCTGCCACCCGAAGCCGGAGGGTGGAGAGGGTTAGGGTGAGGGGGCTGGTGGATGCCGAGCTCCGGCGCAGCGGTCCGCCGGAATGTTTTGGCATAGCAATTTCAATATCGAATCAATGACAAAAATGTATTTCACGAGCGCGACGTTCTTTGCCAACCTATACGCGCTCCCGACCGGCACGCCGCGGCAGCCACCGCGGATGGTCGCAGAGACTGTTTTACCCTCACCGCGCGCGACTCCACCAATGTGGTTCGCGGTGTCGAACCCGGGGGAGTTCACGCTTCCTCGGGTTCACTTTTTCAGGCTATGGCGCTGAAGCATATAATTCCCTATCGATTTGCCTGACCGTCGGCAGCGTCGCCGGACGGGGCAGGAGACTTGAAACTGTCCCTCGGTCTTGAGGAAACGGCCGCGGTGTCGGGAACCGGCCGGACCGGCTGCCCGTCGGCAACGGTGTTTTTGAGAACGCCGATACCCCCGATCCCGAACTCCAGTTCGTCACCCGTTTTGGAACGACCTCTGCCCTCATGCAGACATTCCCTGTTTCAGCCCGGACTGTCCGGCGTTTCGGGGGAGGTCAAACGACGATAGTCGGCATAGGTCTTCGGTCCCGGCTGCGCCTTCAGCCAATTCCAGGCCTCGAGCACGTCTTTCCTCGGGATGCCGGCATTGGCCGGATCGGCACGGAAATCCGTGATGAAGTTGTTCATGCGCGCTGAAGGAATCTGCGGGAGGCGGCCTTCGGTCTGCATCAACTCGCGCAGATGTTCGGCAAGGTCGCGATAGGTGAAGCGTGCCCGCGCTTCCTGCTTCTTGCGCCGCCAGTCATTGAGCCAGTACCACTGTCCCGACTTTCGACCGAGTCCCGGTGCTTCGGCATGGACAAGGTCCAGCAGGAAGGCCTTGGTTTCCCTGTCATCGACATAGTTGGCGACGACCGTGTCGGATTTCAGTTCGTCGCGCGCTTGGCCGACCTTGCGCGGCATGACCGGTTTGCGGTCGGGGACCTTGCCCGTCCGCAGGAATTGCCGGATCAAATCCTCCAGTTCGATCTTGCGGAAATTGCCGACAGTGATGCCGACCTCGCGGGCAAAGGCCTTCAGGTCGGCGGCGTAAAAATATCCGTTGTCGAATTCCTCGACGCTCATCCCTCGATGAAGCGTGCTCATTCGAATCCTCCCAGTGCTCACTACTGCGAGTGTCGATGAAGCTCATCGCCTTAGCAAGGATAGCGCCGTCCTTCTCCGCCGCCGCCGCAAGAGACGTATAGCCCGCTGTGGTCAGGCGCCGCCCGCGCATGAGCGCCCTAACCCCCGGCGAAAGCGCCGTGGAAGCCCAGCGGCAGCGGATAGGGCAGCCAGGCCTGGGCGACCGGGCCGGCCTCGACGGCGCGGGCGTCGAACGCCGACAGCCCCGTCACGCCCGTCTTCCAGTCCAGCACCGTGCCGATCAGCCAGCCGTCGTCCTCGCCGCGGCCGCCGGGCCTGGGTACGAACAGATGCTCTTCCGGTATCCTGCCGGGGCCGTAGTCGAAGCTCTCCGCCGTGCCGCGTTCCAGGTCGCGCTTGACGACGGTGCGGAAGCGCCAGTCCCCCGGAGTGTCCGGGGCGCCGAGCGTGTAGACGAAGCGGTGCCGACGGCCGACGGTGACGGGCGCCACCTTGGCGAATTCCGCCTCGTCCCCCTGGTTTTCGATCCGGCCGTCGCCCTCCGGCGGCAGGACGATCCGGGAATAGCGCAGCGGCGCCGAGGGCCGGAACTCGCCTTTCATCACATAGCGCAGCGTTTCGACGACGATGCCAGGATCGCCGGCGAGGCAATGGTCGAGCCGGATCGTTCCGTCGGCCTCTTCCCAGGCGTTGCCGTAGTGGAAGCCGAAACAGGCCGGCAGGGCGTGCCAGCGGCGTTTGCCGAAATCTTCCTTGTCGACGACCAGCACGCGGGTTTCCGCCTGCGGTTTCCAGACATGGGCATCGAGGACGCTGGCCCGTTCCGCCCGCGCGGGATCGACCAGGAACGGGTGGATCAGAATGACCAGCGACTTGTGCGTGACGACGAAATCGTGGATCAGCCCCATCGGCCCGGCATCGACAAGGCCGGCCTTCACCAGCCGGCCCTCGCGGCCGATATGGTAGAGCACGAGGGCGGGCCGCGGCAGCAGGGCGCAGCCGATGTTCCACAGGGTGCCGTCCGGGTCCACCTTTGGATGGGCGGAGAAGGGAACGCCGCGAAGTTGCGGGCTCCAGGCTTTGAAGCCCGAAGCCTCGAGCGTTGCTTCGTCGAGCCGCGTCGCCGAGCCGCCTTCCCACAGGGCCAGCAGTTCCCCGCCATGATGCAGGACGGAGATGTTCGCCGCGTTCAGGCCGTCCGGCCCGCGAACCGGGGCCTGGCTTTCCAGGTGCGTGGCGTAGCCGCTGTAAAGCCTCTTGCCGGCGGCGTCTTCCCGATCGAGCTTCGGTGTGCGGACGACGCGCCCGCGATGGGCGATCCGGCCGCCGTCGATGGCGAATTCCTGGATCATGCCGTCGCCGTCGAACCAGTGCCGGTAGCGCCGGCCGAACCGGTCATGGATCGACGGCCCGTTGCGGAAAAAGCGGCCCTTCAGCCCGGCGGGCCATGCGCCGCTAACGGCGAGCGAGCCGGTATCCAGCCGGTCCGGCGGCGTTTTCCAGCCGAGCAGCATCGGGTTTTGCCGCAGGGCGGCGGCAAAGGCTTCGCTCCAGTTATCGCCTGATGCGGCGAGCGCCGGTGCGAAGGGTGCAAGACCGGCCAGTCCGGACGCCGCCGAGGCGGCGAGGAAAGTGCGACGGGAAATGTTGATGTCTGTCATTGGAATCGGGTCCTTTGTCGTGGCCGGGCGGGCTCAGTAGCCGATGGGCAGCTCGACGCCGGTCTTGCCTTTCACGGCAATGCTGGCGGCGGTGAAATCCGGCGGCCCGAAGCTGCCGGTCGCGCCGTTGGCGAAGCCGTAGCCTTCGGTGGGAATGCCCAAGAGGTTGGTGTCAAGTTCGCCGTTGCCGTTGCCGTCGTGGAAGCCGTTGACCGCGTACCGGCCGGGCTCCAGCCCGGCGAAGGTGACGCTGAAGCCGCCCTTTTTCGCATTGCGCCAGGCGCCGGCGACCGCGCCTTTCATGTCGGGGAACGTCACGCCGGCGGCGGCGCGATGGAGGGCGACATAGACCCGGCCCTCGGCCGAATTGACGCCGCTTACCGCAACCGTCAGTTCGGCCGCCAGGGCCGCGCCGCCCGTTGCCGGTGCCGAGAGCGCAAGGGAAGCGGCGATGGCCGCCCAGGCGGCGAAGCGGGATTTTCGGTTCATCATTGGTTCCTTCCGTTCGAGTGCGTATCCTGCGCCCCAGGAGTAAGCACGGCGGACGGCCATGACCAACGGCGGCTACGCAAACGGCCCGGATAGTTCGCGAACGGTGCGGGAAGCGCCGTTCGCGCTTCGCGAATGGTTCGTCTGGCGGCGGCTGCGCTGGCATCTAGCTGCGCTCGCCGTCGCGGTCCTGCTCCTCGGCACTCTCGGTCCGTTCGGCACCTACCTCCGGATGCCCCTCGGCGAGCGGATGGCCTACTGGGCCCTGGCGGTGGCCGGCAACTGGTCGCTCGCCCTGGCCTGCATCCTGCCCGCGGTGGCGTGGCTGTCCGGCCGTCTGCCGGCAATCGTCTGCGTTCTGGGCGGCGGGCTGGTCGCCTCGGTGCCGGGGACGCTGCTGATCGTGGCCATCCAGTTGCTGTTTGCCGGCACGGTGCCGGAGTCCGTAGGAACGGGCGAATTGTTTCTTTCCAACGCGCTTATCCATCTGGTGCTGGGCCTGATCGTCTGGGGAACCATCGAGCTGCCCATGCGGCAGGCGGGCGGCGCGCCCTTCTCGGAACCGCCGGCGGCGGAATGGGCAGACGGCGATCCGGGCGGCGGCACGGCCGCGCCGCCGCCCCTGCTGGAACGGCTGCCGGCGGCGCGGCGCGGCCGTCTGCTGCACCTCCAGATGCGCGACCACTATGTCGAGATCCACACCGACCGGGGATCGGAACTGGTGCTGATGCGCTTCGGCGACGCGCTGCGGGAACTGGGCGGCACGGAAGGGATGCAGGTCCATCGCTCGCACTGGATCGCGCGGGCCGCGGTAAGGAAGATCGTGCGCCGGGCCGGCCGGACCGCCGCCTTCCTGGAGAACGGCGCGGAAGTGCCGGTCAGCCGCCGCTACGCCAGGGCCCTCAGCGACGCGAACTGGGTCTAGCAGGTAGCCGAAAAACCTGCCGTGCGTCCCCTCTCCCCCTTCTTTAGGGGGAGAGGGTTAGGGTGAGGGGGTAGACCACAAGCCGTCATGCCCGTGCTTGACACGGGCATCCACGCTTGGCGGCCGCTTGTGGCGTGTAAGGTGCCGCGCTACGGTGAATCATGAGGATCAAGCACAAGGGACTGCGGGCGGGAGTCGCGCGCAGGTAAACGGCAGCCTAAGGAATCAGCCAGAATGCCCATTTATGAGAAGCCTACCAGGGAACTGATGCACGAATTTGCGGCGCAAGAGTTAAAGCCTGGTCAAGTGTTCTCGCGCGAAGAAGCGGTTCGCTGGTTTGCTGAACACTATCCGAAAATCAAAAGCAACACCGTCCGATTGCATGTGGGCGGCATGTCGGTGAACAATATTAGTCAACGTCGGCATCATCCCAGCATAAAGCCAGGTGCTGGCTTCGACCTGTTCTTCAAGTTGAGCTCGCGCGAATTTCGTTTGTGGGATCCTGAGAACGACCCAGAACCCCGCTATAAGACAGATTCCGATGCAGGTATTTTAGAAGATGTTGACGAGGCGGACGAGTTTGCCGAGGAAACCGCGGGGGAAGACAGTCTGGAGGCGCGCAAGTTCGCGTTCGAGCGGGACCTCCAGAACTATCTTGCGCAAAATCTCGGACTCTTGGAGCCCGGCCTGAAGCTCTACGAAGATGAGGACGGTGGATTCGTCGGCGTCGAGTTTCCCGCGGGTCAGCGCTACATCGATATTCTTGCCGTCGGCGCCGATGGCGGCTTCGTGGTGATCGAGACCAAGGTTTCCCGCGCCTACGACCGGGTCGTGGGTCAGTTGCTTCGGTACATGGGCTGGGTCAAAGAGCACCTCGCCGGCGAGGCCTCGGTCCGAGGCATCATCGTTGCCAGCGAGATTTCCGAGGACCTAATTCTGGCAACTTCGTCCGTCGAGAACATCCGGCTCGTCGAATACGAAATTTCTTTCTCCCTTAAGTCCGTATCCGGGCAATGACTCCGCATGCCCCCCCGTGGTGAAGACGGTTGTCAACTGGTTCACCTGTGCTGTAGCGATTCGAAATTATGAAGCCGCGCTGTTCGGAACCGGCTGGGCCGGCTACTCGTCGGCGACGGTGTTCTTGAGAACGCCGATGCCCTCGATCTCGAATTCCAGTTCATCGCCCGCCTTGAGCCAGTTTTTCGGCTCCTCGCCTTCGATGATCGAGCCGCCGGGACTGCCGGTGGCGATCAGGTCGCCCGGCTCCAGCTCGGTGAACTTGGAAATGTGCGAGATCAGAAACGGAATCTTGCAGATCATCATGTCGGAGGTTCCGTCCTGGACCACTTCGCCGTTTCGCCGGGTGACGATGCGGACATTGTCGAGGTCGGGCAGATGGTCGGGGGTCGCCATCCAAGGGCCGATGCTGCCCGAACGGTAGAAATTCTTGCCCGGGCAGTTCTGCGTGCCCTTGGTCTGCCAATCGCGGACGCTTCCTTCGTTGACGATGGTGAACCCCGCGACACACGACAGGGCGTCCTCTTCATCGACGTGACGGGCCCTTTTGCCGATGACCACGCCGATTTCGTTCTCGTAGTCGAGCTGGTCCGACGCCCTGGGCTTCAGGATGACGCCGCCATTGGGCACGAAGCCGTTGAGGTAGCGCGGAAAGACGCTCGGATACTCCG
>CAZUGT010000200.1:0-31912 GCA_964620095.1 uncultured Rhodospirillaceae bacterium
GAAAAACTCTATCGGGAAATCCGCGCGCTGCGCATTTACGAAGGAACTTCGGAAATTCAGAAGCTGGTCATCGCCGGTCAGGTCCGGGCGGCGTTCGGAGACGATTGATGCGGTTTGAACCAAAGGGACTCACGCTGAATAAGGAGGGCGAAGCCACCCCGGGCTTCACGCTCTTCTCACCGCTCTACAGCCACGATACCTACCTCATCGACCTCGAGGGCGAGATCGTGCATCGGTGGCGCCACTCGGATCGAATCGGGAGCTACGCACGTTTGCTTCCCAATGGAAATATTTTGTCGTCATTGGACGGCGGGATGACGCCCGAGGGGATATTGCCGCGCGGCGGCATCATTCGGGAAGTCGACTGGGACGGCAACCTGGTCTGGGAACATCGGGACGATCTGCAGCACCATGACATGCGCCGGCTGCCGAATGGCAATACCGTCTATCTCGCGTGGGAGTTATTGAGCGAGGAAAATGCGTCACGCGTCCGCGGCGGCGTCCCTGAATCCGAACATCCGGACGGCATCTATGGCGAGGTGGTGCGAGAAGTCTCTCCGGAGGGTGATCTCGTCTGGGAATGGCGGGCGCAGGAGCACATGGTGATCGAGGATTGGCCCATCCCGCCGGTGCTGCTCCGCACCGAATGGGGTCACTCGAACGCCGTCGTTTCGGTCGGCGAAGACGGCTATCTGGTCGGCTTTCGGGATTTCAATCTCCTGGCGGTCATCGACAAGAAGACCAACGGCTTCTCGTGGCGGCTCCGCAACCCGGAATGGGGATTGCCCCACGACCCGCATTTTCTCGACAACGGCAATCTCATGCTGTTTGCCAATCGGGTCGGGCAAATGCCGCTGGGATCGAAAGTCCTGGAGATGAACCCGGACGACGGATCCGTAATCTGGGAATATTCCGCGCGGCCCCATCACAGCTTCTCCAGCCCCTTTATCTCGGGCTCCCAGCGTCTGGCGAACGGCAACACGCTGATTTGCGAAGGTCTTTGGGGCTGTATCTTCGAAGTGACGCCCGGCGGCGAAATCGTTTGGGAGTACGTCAATCCCTTTACCGCGGATTGGGCCGAGGGCCCGCTGCTGGGCCCCGTGGGCGCGCTGTTCCGCGCCTATCGGTATGCCGGAGACTGTCCGGAAATCGGCGGACGGCTGGGGTCGTAATCCTTCCGGGCGGCAGCCCGGCTACTCCGCGGCGTCTTTCTTGGCCGCGCCCCAATATTGCCACTGGCTGGGCGGCTTTGCCGCCTCGCGTAACTCGGCCAGGGCCTGGTTATCCCGCTCGGCCACGGTCTCGGCCTGGGGTTTGGCGCTCAAATACTGGTTGGGCCACACCTGGTCCTTGTAGCCATAATGGGCGGCCGCCTTGAGCGTGAAGTGCGGATCGAGGAGGTGCGGGCGAGCCAGGGCGCAGATGTCCGCCCGGCCCGAGGCAACGATGGTGTTGATTTGATCCGCGGACGTGATGTTGCCGACCGCGATGGTCGGCACCTCGGCCTCCAAACGAACCTGCTCCGAAAACGGGACCTGGAACATGCGGCCATAGACCGGTTTGGCTTCCGTCGAGGTCTGCCCGGCCGAAACGTCGATGATGTCCGCGCCGTTGGCCTTGAGCATCTTCGCCACTTCAACGGCGTCATCTCCGGTCAGGCCGCCGTCCTCGACCCAATCGGTGGCCGAGATTCGGACCGCGATGGGTTTCTCCGCCGGCCATGCCCCGCGTACGGCGCGAAGCACCTCCACCGGGAACCTCATCCGGTTCTCGAGCGGCCCGCCATACGCGTCGGTCCGGACATTGGAGAGCGGCGAGATGAAGCTGGACAGCAGGTAGCCGTGGGCCATGTGAATTTCAAGCATGTCGAACCCGGCCTGACCCGCCATCCCGGCCGCGCGGGCAAAGTCGTCCCGGACCTTGTCCATATCGTCCCGGTCCATCTCCTTCGGCACCTGATTGCCCGGTTGATAGGCCCGGGCCGAGGCCGAAACGATTTCCCAGTTGCCCTCTTCGAGGGGCTCGTTGTCCCCCTCCCATGAAAGTTTGGTCGACCCCTTCTGGCCCGCATGGGCCAACTGAATGCAAATTTTGGCCCGGCTGTTGCCGTGGACGAAATCGACGATCCGCTTCCAGGCGTCAACGTGTTCCGCCTTGTACATGCCGGCGCAGCCGGGGCTGATGCGGCCTTCCCGGGAAACATCGGTCATCTCGGTGTAGACCAGCCCGGCGCCCCCGACGGCGAACCCGCCGAGATGCACGAGATGCCAGTCGGTGACCGTCCCGTCGTCCGCCGAGTACTGGCACATGGGCGAGACCATCACCCGGTTTTGCACCACCATGTCGCCGATTCGGAAAGGCGTGAACATGGGCGGCGGCGGATCGTTGTGGGGCACGTCGAAGCCCTGCTGGCGGACGATTTCGGCGAACCAACGGTCCACGTCGGCGCCGTAGGCCGGATCCCGCATTTTCAGGTTCTCGTAGGTCACGCTCTTGGATCGGGTCAGGAACGAAAAGGCGTACTGGGGCGGATCGAAGACGTTGAAGCGCCGCGCGTTTTCGTACCACTGCAGACTGACCAGCGCCGTGTGCTGCAGCATGCCCACCTCGTCCTTGCGCGCATCCTCATAGGCCTGGAGGCCGGCTTTCACATCCTGGCCGTGCCCGGTAATGGCGTCGGCCAGCGCGATAGCGTCCTCCATGGCGATCTTGGTGCCGGACCCGATGGAGAACTGGGCGGTGTGGCAGGCGTCGCCGATCAGCACGACGTTGTCGAAGTGCCAGTTCTCATTGTAGACGGCGGGAAAGTTGCGCCAGATGGAGCGGTTGGCGATCATCGGATGACCTTCCAGCTCGTCCTTGAACATCTCCTCGTAGTAGGCGACCGTCTCCTCCTCGGTCATCTTGTCGAAACCGGCGTTCTTCCAGGTGTCTTCGTGACATTCGAGAATCCAGGTGGCGCCCTGGTCGCCGAACTGGTTCTTGCCCATGCGGTAGGCGTGCAGATAGTGCCAGCCGTGTTCGTTCTCGCGGAAAATGAACGTGAACGCGTCGAACACATGGGTGGTCCCGAGCCAGACGAACTTGGTCTTCCGATAGTCGATGGTCGGGTTGAACCGGTCCTTGTAGGTTTCCCGGACCCAGCTATTCACCCCGTCCGACCCCAGGATGAGGTCGCAGTCGGCGAACTGATCCAGATTGTCGACTTCGTACTCGTACTCGATGGCGACGCCGAGTTCCGTCGCCCGCGCCTGCAGAAGATTCAACAGCTGGATGCGTGAGATACCGCAAAAGCCGTGGCCGCCGGACCGAATACGCTGATCCCGGTAGCGGACCTCGATTTCGTCCCAATAGCCGAAGGCCTCGGTGATGGCCTCGTGGGTCTTTTCGTCCCGCCCCATGAAGCCCTTGAGGGTTTCATCGGAGAACACGACCGCGAATCCGAACGTATCGTCGGCGCGATTGCGTTCGTAGACGGTGATGTCGTGCTCCGGATTCTCCTTTTTCATCAGGATGGAGAAAAAGAGACCGCCCGGCCCACCCCCAATGACGGCGATTTTCAGCGGATCAGACATATCGTTTCCTCGGGCCGTTTCTCGGGCCGTTTCTCAGGCCGTTTCTCAGGCCGTTTCCTCGGGCAACTTCGTTCGGATTGGATTCATCCATGGACCGTCTCTACTGAAACGCCAATTCGGGGGTAATTCAAGCCCGGGAACCGAGAGCCGATCTCTGCGGCGCGGGGTCAATCGAGGCGGATTTTTCCGCAATCCGGGTCCGCTCCGCAATAGACGCCTGCCTAAATCCGGGAAATCACAGGCTTTCAGCCACGCCCCCTTTGGCGCTACAATCCGACCATCTCGTAACGGGGAGCGGACCCATGCACAAATGCGAAGTTCCAGCCTACGCCGTTGAAGGCGCGAAGCGCCGCCGCGGACGTCAACACCTGTTCGAAACCATCGACAGCGCCCGGACGGCGCTGGTCGTCGTCGATATGCAGAACGTGTTTCTCGAAGAAGGGGCACCCATCGAGGTGCCGTACGCCCGGGAAATCGTTCCGGATATCAATAAGTTGGCCGCGGCGACCCGGGAGAGCGGCGGTACGGTGGTTTGGGTGCAAATGACCCAGACCGAAGCCTGCCTGGACGACTGGTCGGTGTTTTTCGAGGGGGACTTCAAGAAAGACCGCCAGGACACGACATTGAACTGGATGACGGACGGCGATCATGGCCACAAGATATGGGGCGACCTGGATGCCCGGAATGGCGATCTCTACGTCCAGAAGAACCGCTACAGCGCGTTTTTGCCCGGGTCTTCGGACATCGAGGAGCGTCTGCGCGAGCGCGGGATCGACACCGTCATCATTGTCGGGACGCTCACCAACGTATGCTGCGAGTGCTCGGCGCGGGACGCCATGATGCGGAACTTCAAGGTGATTTTTGTCGCCGACGGCAACGCGACGCGCACCGACGAGGAGCACAACGCGACCCTCGGCATGATGGCGCAGGTATTCGGCGATGTCCGGTTTACCGACGAAACCGTGCAACTGCTGAGAGACGGCGTCAAACGCGAAGCGGCGGAATAATAGACGCCGTCGAGGTTCGGGCAACCGAAAATTGTGTTGCCGCCCCGTAGGGCAAAAAATATAACCAGCGCCGGTAAAGCCCTGGGGAGAAAGGTGGCGGTGAAGCGATTTGTTCTAACTCTTGCCGTAATATTCGTGGCGTGGGGCGGTTCTTCGGCGGCCGCTGAAACCTCGCCTGACAAAGCGGCAGCGTTTATCGGCGGAATAAGCGGCCAAGTGCTCAAAGTGCTCCGGGCCGACGGTGTGCCGCTTGGCGACAAGGAAGAGCAGGTCCGCTCGCTGCTTGCCGAAAACATCGACCTCGATGTGATCGGGCGTTTCGTCCTCGGGCGGGCATGGCGGCGCGCTTCGACGGAGCATTGGGATCAGTATCAGACGTTGTTCCGCGAATTCGTCCTCCGAATCTATGCCAGGCGGCTTGGCGGTTACACCGGCGAGACCTTTGAAATCGTCGGTGCGCGACCGGTGGGCAAAAAGGATGTGCTGGTGAGCACGCGTATATCCAGGACGAGCGGCCCGCCGATCGAGGTAGGCTGGAGGGTCCGAAACGGTCCGAATGGCCACAAGATTTTGGACGTCGTGATCTCGGGCGTCAGCATGGCGGTCACCCAGCGTTCCGAGTTTCGCTCCGTGCTGAGCAAACAGGGGATGGAGGGATTGATCCGATTGCTGCGGGTTCAGGTGAGTAAGCTTGCCGCTGCCTCACGCCCGACTTCGGGCGCCTCGTCCGCCGCAAAGCAGTAGAGAATTTCGGGTACCAGGTCCTCGTGGCGGGCCAACGCTGCCCGTTCGCCGACGCTGCCGGCCGCGGCAATCCGTTCGCCGCGTCGTAGCCGGGCTTCTTCCTTTTCCTCTCGGCGCCTGGCTGCCGCTGGGTTTATCTGCCGGGAACCCAATTCAGCGCAACCCGCTGTTCGCCGGCCGCATCCTGCCCTCCCGCCAATGGATGTAGATGACCGCTATTCCGACCAGCAATGCCGGGATCTGGATTTGCCAAAGAGTTACGAGCATCAGCATCGCCAGCGCGAGGCGCAAGACGACCATCCATGACGTCAGGCGAACCCGGTCGAAGCCGCTTAACGCGGTGCTGATGAGCCAGATGGCGATCAGCAGGCGGACGATGATCCAGATGAATTCGGCCATGTCGAACCGCTCGATTAGTAACAGCGAGGGATAGTAGGCGAAGACAAACGGGATGATGAACTTCGCGGCGCCGAGCCGGATGGACATCAGCGCGGTGGTAATAGGATTGGCGCCCGCGATCGGTGCCGCCGCGTATGCAGCGATGGCGACCGGCGGCGTGAGTGACGAGGCAACGCCGTAGTAGAAGACGAAAAGATGCACGGTGAGCGTGCTGAGCCCGAGCAGCTTGATCGCCGGCCCCATGATCAGAATGATGATCAGGTAGGCCGGCAAGGTCGGCATGCCCATGCCCAGGATCAGCGCGCCGACCATCGCGACGAGCAACGAGAGGAACAGGTCCTGACTGCCGAGATGTTCGATCAGACCGGCAAACTTCAGGCCCAGTCCGGTAGTATCGAGCACGGCGACGATGAGGCCGATAGCGGCGACGGAGATCATCAGTTCGGCACAGGTTGTGGCACCCCGGATCATGCTCCTGATCAGCCGGAAGGGATCGCGCCGGATTTTCGGGTTGATGAAACTGACCACCGACAGAACGATCAGAGCGATGAAGCCCGCCATCGCCGGCGAAAAGCCCACCACCAAGGCCAGGACCACCGCCAGCACCGGCCCGACGAACATGACCGAACGCCAGTAGTCGGCCGCTTTCAGCTCGTAGGCGTCCGGATCGGTGATTGGTTCGATCCCCTGTCGCCGTGCCTCGACGGTCACGCTGATGAAGAGGCTGACATAGTAGAAGATCGCAGGCAGCAGCGCGGCGGCGATCACGAACAGGTAGGAGACACCGGCGATATCCGCCATCACCAACGCCGCTGCCCCCATGATCGGCGGCATGATCTGGCCGCCACTGGAAGCGGTCGCCTCGATGCCGCCGGCAAAGGCCGGGCTGAATCCGCGGCTCTTGATCAGCGGAATCGTGAAGGTCCCGGTTCCGACGATGTTGGCGACCGTGCTGCCGGACATCGTGCCGAACATGCTGGAGGCAACGATGGCTGCGTGGGCCGGCCCGCCCCGAGTGCGCCGAGTCGCACGGAACGAAAATTTGAGCAGCGTCTCGCCGGCCCCCGTCCCTTCAAGCATGACGCCGAAAAGAATGAAGACCAGCACGATGTTGATCACGATATTCGTGATCGTGCCGAACACGCCCTTGTTGAGATTGAACCAGATATTCTCGGCTAGCTGGTCCGGCGAAAATCCCGAATGGCCGAGGATTCCGGGCAGGCCGGCACCGAAGATGATGTAGAGGCAGCAGATTGCACTGACCAGGAACAGCGTCCAGCCCCAGACGCGGCGCGTCAGTTCCAGCAAGACTGCGACACCGACCGCCGTTGCGATCACATCGACATCGCCCAGTTCATGGATCGTATTTTCCATGACCGTCTGGACGACCATGAAGTGCCAGATCGACCACACGGCTCCGACGATCAGGGCGACGTCAATGACGGCGCGGGCGATCTTGGCGATACGCGACCGGGGCAACCTGCCCCTCGGCGTGTAGGCAAGGAAAATGACCAGAACGACCGAGGCGAGGATGATCCCGGCTCGTTGCTCGATCGGATAAAACAGGCCAAAGCCCGTGGCGTAGAGGGTCTCGGCGGCGATGCCGAAGCCGATAAGGGACACGAGAAGGGCAGCTATCCGCTGAGCGTTCCCCTTCGGCGCACCCCCTGAGGCCTGATCAACAGGTGCCATCGGCCCGATACCATCGCCAGCGATCATAAGACGGGCCGCCGGACGGGCGTACTATGGCACGTCCGGCGGCAAATCGGTTCAGCGGTCCGCTACTTCGCTTCCGGCGGGACGATCTTCGCCGGAATGTCGAACCCGGCTTCCTTGTAGTAGCGATAGGCGCCGACATGCAACGGGCCGGTGATTGCGGCGAGCGCCGTTTTCTTGTCCAGCGCTTCCATGTATTTGGCCGTGGCGTGAACCTCCTTGAGATTGCTCCAGAAGGCCTTGGTCGCCTTATACACCACGTCGGCACTAACTTTTGCCTGGGTGCCGATGAATAGGTAATAGCCCAGCACCTTGACCGGCTTGGTATTCTTCTGGCCGCGGTAGGTATTTGGCTCTACCGTCGCAACGAGGTAGTCCGGCTCCTCCAGCATCTTCTGGAGCAGTACGTTCTTCCACCCCGCATCCGGAATGGTGATCAACTGGAAGCTGTTGTTCAGGCCGAATTGTTGGATTAACGCCGATCCCACGTCGGCAGGGCGGAAAAGGACATCGACCTTCTTGTCCCGCATCGCCTGAATGCCCTCGCCCCAGTTAAGGACAACACCCTGGTAATCCTTGTCGGCGTCATAGCCGGCAACAGCCTTGATGATGGTCTTGGCTTCCCAGGTCGCCGCGCCGGCGGGGGGGCCGAGGAAGACCTTCTTGCCCTTGAAGTCCTTCATGCTGGTGATGCCGGAGTTGGCGAAGACCAGCACATGGGTTACGCCTGCGGGATAGGAGAAGATGAACCGGATGTTCTTCGCCGCCGCCGGAGCCGCTTTTACGCCCTTGTACATGGCGACGGCCTTCGACATCGGCACATAGAAGGCCGGCACGCCGGTGTAGAAATGGATCTTGCCCTGTCCCGCCGAGAGCATGGACCGGGTCAGCGTCTTGCCGGCATTGACCTGGATGTTGATGCCTTCTCGCCCGGCCATTTTGGCGAAGGTCACCAACATGCTGTGCGCGGAGCCGCCCGGCGCCGCGGTTTCCGACTGATAGATCGTTTGCGCCTGCGCGCCGGCGAGCGCGAGGCCCATGACCGCGATGGCGCCGAGGCCACACTTCACCCAATAAACCGACTTGTTCATGGCGATATTTCCTTCCGTCACTGGGTTTGTTCGTCCCTTCGACTCCGCCACGCAGGTTACGCCCGGATCGAATTATTCGGCGCCGCGAAGATCGTCCCAGCCTCCCGATCGTTTCTCATCTCCGGCGCGGAATTTTATGTTGAAAATATAAACAACTTTTCAATTTTCGAAAAAGTTCTTTGTTCGTCTGGAAGAGCTTTCGCAAAAGGTGCTGACCTGCACGCGCGCCATCTCTAGCGACCTCGGCGCTGTCACCGCCTGACCCGCCGCCGGGCTTCTTCCCGGGCGGCTTCTTGTTTTTCTTCTCGGCGCCGAGTTTCCGCTCGGTTTATTTGCCGGGAACCCGATTCAACATAGCCGGTCAGACCTTCGCCCCCACCGCCACGCCGCTGACATCCGCCAAAGCCGCCTGAACCGCGGCCTGATCGGAAAACGGCTCGTCGACAATCGGCCAGCGGTTGACCAGGGGGCGCATGAAGTCCGGGTGGTACACACTCCTGGCTTCCTGGGTCATCTTGAGGATGGTATCGCCGTTCTCGGGATCGAAAATTTCAGAAAAGAAGAACACCTGGCCAAGGCCCTTCCCGTCCATGCATCCCTGTTCGGCGACCGCATCCCGAATCTGGTTGTAGCGGCTGACGTAGTAGGCCATGTGGAACCGATACAGATTGTAGTCCTTGAGTTTGCGTTCCCGGAACCGGGCATATTGAAAGGGCCCCATGGTCACCACCGCCGTCCGCTCTCCCTTGATGGACCGCATGGCGACCGGCGCATCCATGAGCCGGCTGAAAAATTCGCCGATCGGCGCCGCCAGCCCCGGTTCCACGGGAATATCCACGTAATTCATGCCGAGGGGCTTGAGGAAAGGGACGGTCCCCGCTTCTTGCAGCCGGAGCTTCAAGCCCCAAGGCGCGGTGACGACCGGCGTCTTTCCCTCCAATTTCCAGGCGTACCGGGTGCCCTTGAATTTACCGTCCCGCTTCAACTGATCGAGCCTGGCCTTCATCGCCTTGAATTCCGGCACCACCAGTCCGATCTCGCCGTGATAGGGCGGCGTTTCCCTGCCCCGCCGCGGCAGATGGAATTGCTGCAAGCCTATGTTGACCCCCATGTTCCGGTGATCGGTGCGTCTGTAGGGGTCGCGGGTCAATCCGAGGCCGGCCATAAAAAATGTCGTGACGATATCGTGGTCCAGCACCTCGCAATTGAAATGTTCGAGATGCAGTATGCCCCCGACTTCCGGCAGCCGTTCTCTCCGGTCCGCGAGGCTTGGCGGCTTTTTGGCCATATGGTCTTCCCCCTAATGGTCCGGCCCCTTGTGGTCCGGCGCAGCATAGCCAATCAACCCGTCGCCCCCAAGGGGCGGGCGCGATCCCATCCGATCGCCGCTGATCCCACCGGCCGCATAAGAACGCCAAACCGCACGTCCGTTCCGGAATCGATGGCCGGAATCGATGGCCGGAATCGATGGCTTGACCCGCGGTTCGGGAAAAACTCAAAATTCGCGACCATGTGACGTGCGGTTGGGAGGACCGATTGATGCCCAATGACGATGAATTCCGGCATAGCGCCAAGGACAAACGCATTCTCGCGGTGATCGAGCGATGGGCGCCGAGGTTTATTTCGAACGGTGTCCCTCTGACCGACTACCAGGAAGTGACGGACGGGCTGGAGGTCTGGGACGACTGGTGCGGCTATTGGGCCGCCCGGGCATCCGAGCATGAGGCGCGCGGCCGCGAGGCTCTGGAAGCCGGACAAACCATTTCGGCCGCGCAGCACCTGGATACGGCCGGGGTGCTCTACCACTTCGCCAAGTTCGTTTTCGTCAACGACATGGAGCAACTCAAGGCTGCCCACGCCAAAGCCGTGGAATGCCGGAACATGGCGCTGCCCTTCCTGGACCCGCCCGGCGAGCGGATCGAGATCCCGTACAAAAACGGCACGCTTTATGGAAACCTGCGAAAGCCGGCGGGGGTGGAGCGTCCGCCCTTGGTGATCATGTGTATGGGGATGGACTCGGCGAAAGAGGAAATGGGCACCAACGAAGCGCATTTCCACAAACGGGGCATCGCCACCTTGGCGTTCGACGGTCCCGGACAAGGCGAGGGCGAGTACGATTTTCCCATCAATCCGGCCTACGAGGAAGCGGTGACGGCCGTGTGCGACGCGGTAAGCGCCCGTGACGATATCGATGCCGGGAACATGGGCGTGTGGGGTGTCAGCTTCGGCGGATACTACGCGCCCCGGGCGGCGGCGTTCGAGAAACGGCTGAAAGCCTGCATCTCCATTTCAGGACCATTCCATTTCGGCGGACTCTGGGAGCAACGGGCCACCAACGAGGTATTCGTCGTCCGGTCTCATTCCAAGTCCGAGGACGAGGCCTACGAGATCGCCAAACAGGTCGATCTCCGGGACTGCGCCGAGGAGATCACCTGCCCGCTCTATATCGTCGGCGGCGAGCTTGACGTCTTGACGCCCCCCGAAGAGCAGGAGGCGCTCGCTGCCGCCGCGTCAGGCCCGGTCGAGCTCAATATCCTGAAGGGCGGCAACCACTGCGCCAATAACCTGCGCCACAAGTACAGCCCACAGAGCGCCGACTGGATGGCCGGCCATCTGGGCGGCCGCGTCGGCTGGAAGCGCTGAAGCCCGTAGCGCGGCCTAGTAATCCGCGCCGCAGATCACGTTGAGCACGGCGGGCTTTCGGTCCACCGTCACCGCCTTGATGGCCCGGTCCAACGCGCCCGCCATTTCGGCCGGATCGTCGACCCGCTCGCCATGACCGTCCATCATGTCGGCCACCATCTCGAATTTGGGCGACGGCTCAAGGATGGACATGGCCATGCGGTTGGATTGGACCGCCTTGCCTTGGGGATACATGGACATGGTCGCCCGCTGCACGGCGAACCACCGCGCGTTGTTGAGCACGATCGAGAGGATCGGCTTGTCGTAGGCGGCGGACACCTGGGTCGCCGGAACCGGGTTGGAGAACATGTACGATCCGTCACCCGTCGCGGAGACGCAAAGCCGGCCGTTGGCGCCAAAACGCGCCCCAATCGTCGCGCCGGTTCCCCAGCCCAAGCCGCCGGCGAGCGGTGTCCCGAAATGGGTGCGCGGTTTGGTGTTGCGCATGAACGGCAGCTGCAAGCCGTAGTCATTGAAGATCATCGCTTCGCCGCCCGTCGCCTGATCCAGGCAATGGGATACCCAGGCGGGATGAATGGGCGCGCCGGCCTTCGCCTTCCGGAGAGCGCCTTTCATCCGCTCGGCGCGGGATTTCTGAATTTCCCTTATCCGCTTCCGCCGGGCGTCGGCACGTTTCTTCACGCCGTTTTTTCGCGCACCCAAAGCGTCGTTCAGCATCGGCAACGCGGACTCCAAGGTACCCGTAATGGCGAGCTCGCGCGGGAAGCCGCGGATGGGGTAGTTCTCGAACAAGGGATCGGCGCCGATCTGAATAATCCGGCAATCTTCGGCCGGCGGCGACTGCATCTGTTTGGTGAACGGCGCATCCGTGTCCAGGGTCACGATGACATCGGCCTCGCTGACATGGGGCTTGGCATCAAACCCCAGGTTCATCGGATGGTCGCCGGCGAGCCCATTGGTGCACGGCCGGTATTCGAGGACGGGAATGGCAAATGCCGAAGCCAAAGCGTCCAGCGCCGCCGCACTCTCGGCGTTACGGCCGGCATTGCGCGAAACGATCAGCGGATTCTCGGCCCGGGAAAGAATGTCCGCCGCCTCGTCGATGGCGTTGGCATCGGCGGCCGCCGGGACAGCGGGACGGCGCAGGCTTCCGTCGCCGATTTCGGGCAACTCGACGTCCATGCCCAGCACTTCCCGCGGAAGCGAAAGATAGACCGGCCCGCAGGGCTCGGTCCGCGCCAGTTCCAGCGCCCGGTCGACCACCGAAGTGACCTGCGCCCCGTTTCGGAGTTCGTAGTCCCATTTGACCAGTTCGCGCAGCATGCCCGCCTGGTCGAACATCTCCTGGGCCCAGTGAATGCCGGCATTTCGCGAGCCGTGAAGCTCAAACTCGGTGAGCGGGGTCCGGCCGGCGGTGAACAGGATCGGAACACGATCCCGGCTGGCGTTATAGAGCCCACAGATCGCATTCGCGGTGCCCACCGTGACGTGCACCATGACCGCGGCCACCTTTCCGGTGGCGAGGTAGTAGCCATGGGCCATGGAAATTGCGACGTTCTCATGGGGAACGGTAATCGGCTCGGGCAGCTTGGACTGGTCCTTGACCGCCGCGTAGGCCTCGATGATCGGGGCGAAGTCGGTGCCTGCATTGGCGAAGATGTAATCCACGCCCCGGCTCTTCAGCAGCCGGAGATATACCTCGGCAACAGTGACCGTCTTTGATTTCGGCACGGTAATTCTCCCCTTTCGGCGAACTTCGCCGTTCAATCGTTCTTGGCAGCCCGGCCTTCACTATATCAGCCGCCGGGAACTGGCAAATCCGGCCAAACCCCGTGTCCCGCGACCGGACAGGCAGGCCTCATTTCGAGATCAGCATACTCTCGTAATTGCCGCCCATGACCTCGCTCACCGGCTGGCCGCCCTCGACGGCCCGGGCCATGTCGGCTTCCTTGGCGGCTATTTCCTCGGCCTTTCGGACCACCTCGCCGGCCCGGTCCTGCGGCACGAAGACGACCCCCGATCCGTCGGCCAGAACCAGGTCGCCGGGCCGGACGTTCACGTCACCGACGGTAATCGGGACGTCCCATTCCAGTTCGGCGATCCGCCCGCGGGCGGTGAACGAGGTCGCCCGCCGGGCGTACACCGGATAGCCGGCCTCCCGGCTCTCATCCATATCCCGCGCCGGCCCGTCGACGATGGTCCCGGACAACCCCTTGGCGGCTGCGGCCCGGGAAAGGATACCCCCCCAGCCCGCGGCGATTTCGGTGGCGTGGTTTTCGATCACCACCACATCGCCGGGGGCGGCGGCATCTACCGCCGCGGTACAGAGGTGGCGTTTCGGAATATCCGGGCTCGGCGGTCCCAGCCGAACGGTCTGCACCTTGCCGCCGAAACGCCTGGTCACCGAATGGGCATCGAGCCCGATCACCGTTCCCGGCACGCCGAGCGCATCGCAGGCGTCGGAAAGCGCACAGGTATCGACGGCTCGAAGTCTATCAACAAGGCTGTCGCTCATGGCGCTGACCTCTAAAGATTGAAGATGCGTTCCGCGTTCTTCGATTTGATGGCGTCGTGGGCGTCTGCCGGCAGGTTCTCGACACGCTCCAGGCAGCCCTTCATGTCGCCCACGTTGTGCGGATAGTCGGACCCGTAGAGGATCCGGTCCTTGCCGGCCACGCCGAGGCACAGATCCAGCCCGTCGCCGGTATAGGAAATCGAATCGAAATAGAGCTGTTCGAAATACTCGCTTGGATGCCGGTCGATCTTCTCGCGCGCCGGCGGCATGTTGTCCCAGGCGGTGTCCAGGCGGCCCACCAGGTAGGGCAACGCGCCCCCCGCGTGGCAAGCGATGATCTTGAGCCTCTGGTGGGTATCGAAGAAGCCGTCGAAGATCATCCGCGAAATGGCAAGGGTGGTGTCGAACATGAACCCAACCGAGAACACCAGATTGAACCGCTGCATGTCCATTTCCCCGACGCCGGGCGGCGCGCCGGGATGGACGAGCACGGGCAGCGCCCTGTCGTCGATCGCCTTCCAGATGGGGGCGTAAAGCGGATTGGTCAGCGATGTGCCGGCGACACTCGCGGAAACAAAAACGCCGACCGCCCCCAACTCGAGCGCGCGCCCGAGCTCGGTCACCGCCGCATCCGGATACTGCCAGGGCAGCGTGGCAAAGAAGCGGATGCGGTCGGGCCAGCGTTTCTGCTGGCCCGCCATATCGTCGTTCATGATCTGCGCCGTCCCGGTGCTGATCTCCTCGCCGCCCCAGTAGCAACTCGGACAGGTCAGGGACACGATGGCGACATCGACGCCGCACTCGTCCATGTCCTTGATCCGCTGCTCATAGTCGAACATGGGGTCCATGAGGGTCATGAACGGCGTGCCCGCCTCGTGAATGACACGCTGCCCCATCAACTCCTTGACCGTGAAGCCGCCGCCGTGCTCCACAATGCGGTCGAGCCACTCGTCGTTGAGCATATGGGTATGGACATCGATGACGGTCATCTGGCGCCTCTCTCGATTCGTGGCCGGTCGGTCAGTTGATGTCGAGCTTGAACAGGTCGATGGCGTTCTGGCTGAGGATCTTGTTCTTGTCCTCGTCCGAGATGAAGTCGATGGCCTGCACCGAGGGCGCGACATCATCCAGCAGCTTTCCGCTCACCGGGTGCTTCTGCGAGCCGACTCCCGGACACTCGGCGCCGAACAGGCAATTTTCCGGACCAACGGTCTTCACCAGCAATTCGACCGCATCCTGGGTATAGAGCACCGTGTCGTAATAGAGCTTCTTCATGCGCTCGGAAAACAGCTTCGCCGGGTCGCCGCCGGCGCGGCGGACCGAACCCGCCTCGAAGCGCCCGAGCTGATAGGGGATGGCGCCGCCGCCGTGCGAGACCAGGATCTTCAGGTCCGGAAAATCATCGAAAACCTGGGAGTTTACCAACCCGAATACGGCCGTGGTCTCCTCGTTGATGAAGTGGAGGGTATAGGGCTCCCGCTCGGCCCGCGAGCCGGTGCCGTGAATGTGGGCGACGACATCGAGTTCACAGAGTTTCTCGTACAGCGGATACCAATACCGGTCGCCCATGGGCGGCGGCTGGACGCCCGAGTTCTCGAAGGGATCGGGATTCAGAAGACAGCCCTTGAAACCGAGTTCGTTCACGCAGCGCTCCAACTCGGCGATTGCCATATCGAGGGGTTCTCCCGCCGGCTGCGGCAACCCGCACACGCCAAAAAACCGGTCGGGATAAATCTGGGTCTCCCGATGGATGATGTTGTTCACCTCTTCGTGGAACCACTGCACGATGCGCACCGGCTTCTCGGAATGCATCAATTGGAATGGCCTCGGGCTGACCATCTGCCGGTCGGTCTTCACATGGTCGATATAGTCCATATGAGAGAAGAGGCCGATCTCGGCATGCTCTTCGACCGCATGACGAATTTGGTCATCGGTAACTTTGACCCCGCCTCGCCCATGAGTCCCGCGGGACGCGATCTGCGATGCTTTATAGGCCCAGAGCTCCGCCGGGGCGCTGACGTGTGCATGACAATCAATGATCACTGCTCTTCCTCCCGTTCGGCCGCGTTTGCGGCAATTTTATTTATTGATATCAGATGGTTACGTCTAAAGATGGTATAATTATCCGTGTAGTCTCGCCGGTTATCTCCCGACCGTCAAGAAACATGGCCTTGCGCCGGACGGAATTTGAGACTTCAATTTTCGTCATCACGAGAATGAATTTCTTGGCGGGTCAAAAGCCTGATAGGCATACTTGACGCAACGGACAGAGGGGCCTGGCCGGAATGGGAATGCAGGACCTGTCGAGCGCGCAACCGGCGACGCGCCGCCGGCGCGAGGGCATGGAAACACCCATGGCCAAGCAATCCCCATTCGCCAAGCGGATGCCGCCGTCGGCCCGCCGTCATGTGTTCCTGCGCCAGGCGGTTCTGTTTCCCGACCGGGAAGCGCCGGTGAACCCCAATCGAACCGAAATCGATGATCCCGCCGCCGTCACCCGGGAAATCAAGGATCTGGTTCTGGAGATGGGGGCGGACGTCGTCGGGATCGCGCCCTACACGCCCGAGATGCGGTTCTCGGATTCGGATCCCGTCGACCACAAATGTGTCATCGTTTTCGGCATGACCATGAAATACGACTACATGACAGATATCGGCCCGCGGTCGCAAGCCGAGGTCCACCGGGTCTACTACTCGCTGGACGACATCGGCTGCCGCCTCGGCCACCAGATCGGCGCCTACGGCTATCACGCGCGGACCCAGCCCAATATCGGCGACTTTCCGTTGCCGGCGCTGGCCCAGATGGCGGGGTTGGGAGAGTTGGGCAAGCACGGCTCCCTCATCTCGCCGGAGCTGGGGTCGTCATTTCGGCTAAGCGCCCTGTCCACGGAGATGCCGCTCACCGTCGACGGCCCGAAAGACTTCGGAATCGACGAGGTGTGCGCCAACTGCAGTATCTGCGCCCGCTTCTGTCCCGGCGACGCCATCAAGCATGAGAAGAAGGAGGTCAACGGGGTCGAGCGGTGGTACGTCGATACCCCGGCCTGCGAGCCGTACTTCTTCCGGATGCATGGCTGCAAGATTTGCCTGTCGGTCTGTCCATACAATGCGCGGTCGGTGTTCAAGGATCAGTTCAAGCCAATGGCGGCCGATATCCGGGAAGCCAAGGATGCGAAGGGGATGATGAAGCTGATCGCGGAACGGACCGGGATCGACTACGAGCAGCTGGCGTATGATCCCAAGGCCCATGGCGTCGTTTCGGACGATTAGAGGATTCGGACACCGCCCTTTCAGTGGTTGTGGGCCGCTAATCGATCTGCCAAAACTCCCTGCAATAAAAACCATCCGATCAGCAGGGACCTGAATTCATGCCCATCAAACCGCCGTCCGGCGTCTCGATCCACAACAAGTCCAAGGCGCAGAAGGGCTTCACGCTCTTTGCGCCTATCAGGAAACCCACGGCCTACCTGATCGACATGCAGGGCAAGCCGGTCCACCGCTGGAAGCTCGGGCGCGGCGGCATCAACCACGCCATGCTGCTCGACAACGGGAACCTGTTCATTGCGCAACACGGCGATGGCGGCCCGCCGCTCGCCGCCGGCAGGGGCGGCCTGCTTCGCGAATATGACTGGGACGGCAAGGTCGTCTGGGAGCACTACGACGATATGCAGCACCATGATGCGCGGCGGCTGAAGAACGGCAACGCCATCTACATTGCCTGGGAACCGTTGCCGAAGAAGCTGCATCGCCGAGTCAAGGGCGGCCTGCCCGGCAGCGAGGCCTCGGACGGTCATATATACGGCGACGTCATTCGCGAAGTGAACCCGTCCGGCGACGTCGTCTGGGAGTGGCGCTCCAGCGAGCTCAAGATCGAGGACTATCCGATTGTTCCGGTTTGGAATCGCGAAGAGTTCGCCCATGCCAATACGGTCGCACCGATGCCCAACGGCGACCTTCTCGTAAGCTTCCGGGTGATCAACACTATTCTGATCGTCGACAAGAAGACCCGGAAGGTGAAGTGGGAGATGCGGGACGAACGGTTTGGCGGCCAACACGACTGCCATATGCTTGCCAACCGAAAAATCCTGGTCTTCGCGAACGGACACATCACCGGCTGGGAGCATCCGCATTCGCGGATTGCGGAAATCGACCCCAAGACCAAGAAGTGGGGCTGGCAGTACCGTGCCGACCGGGGCCTCGACTTCTTTAGTCCGCATATTTCCGGCGCGCAGCGCCTCCCGAACGGCAACACGCTGATTTGCGAGGGCGGACACGGCCGCCTGTTCGAAGTCACCCGCGAGGGAAAAATCGTCTGGCAGTTCGTCAATCCCCATCACTCGCCTCACCCGGTGCTCGGCGAGCACAACTGGGTGTTCCGGGCCTATCGCTATACCGCCGACAGCAAACAGATCCGCCGCCGCGCCAAACAGTCATAGCCACAAGCAGGAAATCCGTCCCATGCCCGTCAAACCCGAACCCGGCGTCTCCGTTTGGAAGAAGACCAAGGCGCAGCGCGGCTTCACCCTGGTCACACCGATCACCGCGCCCTATACCCGATTGGTCGACATGGAAGGCAACGTGGTCCACGAGTGGCAGCTCAAATCGCAGGACGCCAATTACGGCCGCCTGCTGCCCAACGGCAATTTGTTCTCCAACGAGCGCGAAATGTCGCTCGGCCCGGAGCTGTGGGCGGGCAAGGGCGGCGCCATGCGCGAATACGATTGGAACGGCAATCTGGTCTGGGAGCATGTCGACGAGATGCAGCATCACGACGCCCGGATGCTGCCCAACGGCCACTGCATCTACATTGCCTGGAAGAAGCTGTCCAAGAAACAGGCCAAGAAGGTCAGGGGCGGCCTGCCGGGCACGGAAATGCCGGACGGCTCGATCCTCGGCGATGTGGTGCGCGAGGTCGACCGCAAGGGCAGGGTGGTCTGGGAATGGTTCGTCGGCGATCTCAAATTCAAGCGTCACCCCATTGGACCGTTTTCGCCCCGGCACGAATGGGCCCACGCCAACACCGTCGCGCCGATGAACAACGGCGACATCCTCGTCAGCTTCCGGGTCACCAACACCATCATCTGCATCGGCAAGAAGTCCGGAAAGGTGAAGTGGTTCATCCGGGACGACCAGTGGGGCGGACAGCACGACTGCCATCAGCTGGAGAACGGCAACATCCTGATGTTCGCCAACGGCAACTACGCCCCGGCGCGCCACCCCTATTCCAGGGTTGTGGAGTTCAAGCCGAAGTCGGGAAAATTGGTCTGGGAATACAAGGACGAGACCACGCTCAACTTCCTGAGCCCGCACATCTCCGGCTGCCAGCGGTTGCCCAACGGCAACACGCTGGTCTGCGAAGGCGGCTATGGGCGGCTCTTCGAGGTGACGCCCGAGGGGGAACTGGTCTGGCAATATGTGTGCGACTACGAAGGCGCGCACCCGGCCGCCGGCAAGATGAACTGGATATTCCGCGCCTATCGCTACACGGCGTCTTCGCCGGAGATCCGCCGGCGGCTGAAACTTTAGCCCGCATTTCCCGCCAGGGTCATGGTCTGCGCGGCGTTGTCGGGCCGACAGAGCAGGAGAGGCGCGCAGCGCGATGCGGTGACATCGGGCAAGCGCCTCGACGCACGCTGTCGACCCGAGAGCGCCGCCCTTCGGGTCGCGCCCCGGCGCCCGCCCGCGTCGTCGCGGCCCTCAACCGTAGGTGCCGCTACGCTTTTCGGGCCGCTCCTGGCGGCTCGAAAGCCGGGACGCGACGCAGACCGTAACCCTGGCGGGAAATGCGGGCCAGCCGCTTACGCCGCCGGGCGCTTGCGCAGCATCACCGGGCGTCCGGCCTTGCCGGCGATTTTCCAGCCGTCATCCGTACGCACCAGCTTTTCCTGGTAGAGGAAGATGACGCCGGGCCCCTCCAGGGGCGCCGGGCCGTCCGGCTTCTCATCACCGATATGCCGGTAGATGGTTACGTATTCGGCGCTCTCGGCATTATCCTCGTCGAGCACCCGGATATCCAAATTCGTGACGCAGTGCCGGATGACCATGCCCTCCTCGCGGTCCTGCATTGCAGCCATGATGGCATCCCGCCCCTCCAGCATCTCGCCCTGGCGCTTCCAGGTTCCGTCCTCGGCGAAAAGAGCAACCAATTCGTCGTAACGGCCCGCATCGAGACTATTGTAGAAGCGGGTAACGACCTGCGCGCAGTCCCACTCGATCCGGCGTTCCTTCTCTCTTTCCATCGGCCTAGTCCCCTGGTTGATCGGTGCGCTCACCGTACAGTTTTCCAATTATCCCATCGATACCAATTTTAGCCATTGAAAATGCGCGCTTGGTCCGGTTGACTATTTTCACAGGGAACGGGCTCGTGCCGCGCATTGGTTTTGGGGAACAATCGGAACCGGCGCGGCTTTCAATGGGCCGAACACTTGGCATGGGAGGCTTCCCGTGGCGCAGTTTCTGCTGCAACGGCTGACAATTTCTCTCCTGGTCGCGGTCACCGTGTCGATTATCGGTTTCAGTCTGCTGCGCCTCTCCGGCGATTTGGCGGCGGAACTGGCGGGCGAGGATGCCACCCAGGAAGAGATAGCCCAGGTGGCAAAAGCCTACGGCCTGGACCGGCCGTTTCATATTCAGTACCTGGACTGGGTCGGCAAGGCCCTGCAGGGCGATTTGGGCCGTTCCCTGTTCACCAACGAGCCGGTTCTCGAGCTGATCACCACCCGGTTGCCGGTCACCGTGCAGCTCGCCACCTATTCGTTGATCCTCGCCCTGCTGGTGGCGCTTCCGCTGGGTGTGCTGGCGGCAATGAAGCAGAATACCTGGATCGACCGACTAGCCCTCTCCATTGCGGTATTCGGCCAGGCCATTCCGAGCTTCTGGTTTGCCCTGCTGATGATCCTGTTCTTTGGCGTGATCCTGAGGTGGCTTCCCATTTCCGGCACCGACACGTGGCGGCATTTCATTATGCCCACCATCACGCTCAGCACCTTCGCGATGCCCCAGTTCATGCGGCTGACGCGGACCGGGATGCTGGACGTTCTGGAATCCGATTTTATCCGGACCGCCCGGGCGAAAGGCCTGAGCCCCATGATCGTGCTGTGGAAACACGCGCTCAGAAATGCGGTCTTGCCCGTCGTCTCGCTGGCGGCCGTGGCGTTCGGGTTTCTTATCGGCGGTTCGTTTATCGTCGAATCCATTTTCGCCGTCAACGGCGTCGGATTCCTCGCGCTCGAATCCATCATTCGGCAGGACTTCCCCGTGGTGCAGTCCATCGTCGTCTTTATTTCCTTCGTCTACATCGTGCTGACGCTCCTTTCCGACCTGATCAACGCGCAGCTCGATCCACGAATTCGGCTGAACTAGAGAGCGCGGCATGGCACCTCAGGATCAGGCGGCATCACAGACGGCAAACGGCTTCACCGCGGAGGAGTTCGAAGTCGAGGCGCCGTCCCCGCGCGAGGTGATGCGGCGGCGGGCCAAACGCCACTTCGGGCTGATCATCGGTGGCAGCGTCGTCTCGATCACGATCGTCTGTGCCGTGTTCGCGCCGTTGATAGCGCCTTTCGACCCGTTCGAGCAGGACCTCACCCGCCGGCTGATCAATCCGGTGTGGGGCGAAGGCGGCACCTGGGCGCACCCGCTGGGCACCGACGGCTTTGGCCGCGACCTCCTCAGCCGGCTGATATTCGGCGCCCAGATCTCTCTCACCATCGGATTTTTCGCCGCCAGTATCGCGGCGGTGGTCGGTTCCATCATCGGGATGATCGGCGGGTATTTCGGCGGCCGGGTCGATGCGATCGTCATGTATCTGATCAACAGCAAGCTCGCATTGCCGCCAATCCTCGTCGCGTTGTCGGTGGTCTCGGTATTCGGCGGCACTATTCCGGTGCTCATCGCCGTCCTGGCCGCCCTCTTCTGGGATCGCTATGCCGTGGTCACCCGGAGCGTCACCCAGCAAATCCGCAACCAGGACTTCATCGCCGCGGCACAAGCCGCCGGCTGCTCCAACGCACGGATCATTCTGTCCGAGGTGCTGCCCAACCTCACCAACCAGATCATCGTCATCGCCAGCCTGGAGATGGCGGTTGCCATTCTGGTCGAGGCCGTCCTGTCGTTTTTCGGCCTTGGCGTCCAGCCGCCTACCCCGTCCTGGGGCCTGATGGTCTCCGAGGGCCGGGATTTCATGTTCTTCAAGCCCTATCTGATTACCATCCCCGGACTTGCCATCTTCGTCCTGGTGATCGCCATCAACATGATGGGTGACGGCGTCCGCGATATCACCGCGCCCGAGGGGCGCAACTAGGCCGGCAGATGACCACTGATACCGCCAATATTCCGTACAGTGAGGACTCGGTCCTCGCGGTCCGGGGGATGAACGTGGATATCCGCGTCCCGGCGGGAACGTTGCACGCCGTGACCAACTCGGCCTTTCATGTCGACCGGGGCGAAACCCTCTGCATCGTCGGTGAATCGGGTTGCGGGAAATCCATCACCTCGCTTGCGGTGATGGGGCTGCTGCCGGGCAACGCCACGGTCACGGCGGACGTGCTCAAGTTCGAGGGACAGGATCTACTGTCCATGAGCCAGAAGCAGCTCTCGGAACTGCGCGGCAACCGAATGGGCATGATCTTCCAGGACCCGATGACGTCCCTGAATCCGGTCTACACGATCGGCAACCAGCTGCAGGAAATCTACGTCCGGCACGGCAAGGGCAACGCCGGCCAAGCGAAGGAGCGGGCGATCTACTTGCTGGAAAAGGTGGGAATTACCGCCGCCGAGAGCCGGCTCGGCCAATACCCCCATCAGCTTTCGGGCGGTCTGCGTCAGAGGGTGATGATCGCCATGATGCTGATGAACGACCCGGTTCTGATCATTGCCGATGAACCGACCACCGCCCTCGACGTGACGATCCAGGCTCAGATTCTCCATCTGCTCGCCGACCTGCAGAAGGAATTCAACATGGCGCTGATCCTGATCACTCATGATCTGGGCGTGGTCGCGCGGATCGCCGATCGGGTGGCCGTCATGTATGCGGGCTACATGGTTGAAACCGGCTCTTCCGACGAAGTGTTCAATGCGCCCATGCACCCCTATACCCAGGGCCTGATCGACTGCATCCCCATTCCCGGCAAGACCGAGCGCGGCGCCCTGCTCGGCTCCATCCCCGGGATCGTTCCGGCTCTGGTTGGCGACCAGGAAGGCTGCATGTTCCGGAACCGCTGCGACTATGCCCAAGAGATCTGCGGGACCGGCACCATCGAGCGCCAGCCTCTCGGCGAACAGCGCGGCTATCGCTGCGTCATCGGGCCCGAGCAGGCACAGGCCAATCTACAAGCCAGCCGCGCGAAGGCGGCGGTGGCGGGAGAATAAAGATGAACGCCGACGCGCCCGTCCTCGAATGCCGCGACGTCAGCCGCACCTTCATGATCGGCAAGGGCCCGTTCGTCCAGAAGAAGCCGCTCCGCGCGGTGCAGGATGTCAGCCTCAGTATCGAGCGGGGAGAGGTCCTGGCCGTCGTCGGCGAATCGGGATGCGGCAAGACCACACTGGCGAAGATGCTGCTCGGCCTGCTGCCGCCATCCGGCGGAGAAATCTTCTTCGAGGGCGTGCCCTTGAGTTCGGTCGACCGCCAGGCGGTTTCGCGCCGCATTCAACCGGTATTCCAGGACCCCTATTCGTCCCTCAATCCCCGGAAGACCCTCGCTTCCATCATCGGCCTGCCCTTGGAGGTTCACAAGATCGGCACGCCCGACGAACGCAAACGGCGGGTCGAGGAGATCATGGAACTGGTCGGCCTGCCGCGCCGGCTGCTGTACTCGTACCCGAGCCAACTGTCCGGCGGCCAGCGCCAGCGCGTGGCCATCGCCCGGGCGCTGGCCATCAAGCCGGAGATACTGGTTTGCGACGAGCCCACCTCGGCGCTGGATGTGTCGGTCCAGGCGCAGATCCTGAACCTGCTCCAGGAACTGCGGGAAGAACTCAACCTGACCTACGTGTTCATCTCCCACAACCTCGCCGTGGTCGAGCACATGTCGAGCCGGGTGGCGGTCATGTACCTGGGACGCCTGATTGAATTCGGCACCGCGGCGCAGGTCTTCGACGACCCCAAACACCCCTATACCTCGGCGTTGCTGGATTCGGTCCTGACGCCCGAGCCCCAATACGGATTGCCCGAAATCACCACCATGGGCCGTGAGTTTCCCAATCCCCTCAATCCGCCGCCGGGGTGCGCCTTTCACCCCCGGTGCCCCAAGGCCATGGATGTTTGCAGCCAGGCGCAGCCCCAGCCGGCCGAAGAGAGCGGCCGCCTGCTGGAGTGCCATCTCTATGACGAGGAAACCGCGGCGGCGTGAGGCCTATTCGAAGCCGTAGAGGCGGTTGGGGTTGTCGACCAGCAGCTTCCGCCGAAGCTCTTCGTCGACGGCGAACTTGGGAATGATGTCGACCAACTCGCCGTCATCCGGCACCTGCCCCGGTTTCATGTTGGGGTGCGGCCAGTCGGTGCCCCAAAGCACCCGGTCCGGCGCCGTTTCGACCAGGGCCCTGGCGATCGCCGCGGCATCGTCATAGGGCGAACCGGTCCTGGAAATCCTCTCCGAGCCGCTCACCTTCACCCAGACGTTGTCGTACTCCATGAACTTCAGGAGCGTCTGCATGGGCGCGGCTTCAAGGCCCTGGGACGGGTCCACCCGGCCCATGTGATCGATGACGATCGGCAAGGGCAACTTGGCGAACATGTCCTCGTAATCGACGATGTCCCGGTCATCCAGATGCAGCACCACGTGCCAGCCGAGTTCGGCGATGCGGGGGATGACGTTGTGGAAAACGTCCAGGTCCGGCGGCCCACCGAGATGACGGACGAAATTGAACCTGGCCGCCAAGACCCCGCCCGCGTTCAGGTCGGCCAACTCTTCATCGGTGACATCGTCATCGACCATGCCGACGCCCTTGTAGCGGCCGTCGCTGGTCGCGATGGCATCAACCATCGCCGAATTGTCGGTGCCATGGCAGCTCGCCTGGACGATCACGCAGCGCTCGATTCCCAGGTGATCGTGAAGTGCCCTCAGATCCGCCTTGGATGCGTCGGGCGGGGTGTAGCTGCGGTTGGGCGCGTAAGGGAACAGCGCCCCGGGGCCGAATACGTGACAGTGGGCATCGCAGGCCTTCGCCGGCATCTCGAAGCCCGGTTTGCGGGGGTCTGGGTGCGGCGCCAGGATGTCCGGCACGAACTCGGTCATTGGTTGCTTCCTCTTGGGTTATTCGGCGGCCAATGGCCGGGATTGATGTCCGTCCCAAACCGATTCGGGGATCAGCACGCTGCCTTCGAAGAGGCGGCGCGCCGTCCTGAGCAGCGCGGCCCGCTTGATGACCGGGCCGGCTGCGGGACCTTCCAGCTCCATTTCCACCGAGAACTCGCCCGTCGGGTGCTCCACGGACATGAGCTTCGGCGAGCCTTCCGGCAATCGCGCGACCCCGGCGGCCACCGAACCCTCGACGGCGCACGCGGTTGCGACGGAGACGGCCGCGAACACGCCGATGGCGGCATGACAGTCATGAGGAATAAAGGACCGGGTGCAGACCGCGCCGCCCGCTCGCGGCGGCGCGACCAGTGTCATCTTGGGAACGGTCTTCCCGGCAACGTCGCCCAAATTCATCATTTCGCCGATCGCCAGCCGAATTTCCTCGAGCTGTTTCTTGAGCCGCGTATCACCATTCAACGCATCGCGGCTTTCGTAACCGGTGCGGCCCAAGGACTCGGCATTGATGCAAACCACGGGCATCCCGTTGTCGATCATGGTGACGGGTACGCCCAACACCTCGTCCCGCACGTTCCCGGTCGGGAGCAGCGCACCGCACAACGAACCCGCCATGTCGAGGAAGTTGATCATCACCGGCGCCGCGGTACCGGGTACGCCGTCGATCCCCGCCTCGCCGTCATATTGCGGCTGCCCGTCCGGCGACGGGAAAGTCACGTCGCATAAACTGTCCGAATTCGCCATGTAAACCCGAAGCGTGGTCTCCGGATCGCCGCCCTCGATCATCCCCGCTTCGATGGCGAATTGCCCGACCCCGGCCAGGATATTGCCGCAGTTCTGGAGTGTCGTGGCACGCGGTTCATCGACCGCGACCTGGACGAACAGGTATTCGAGATCGACGCCGTCGCGCTCGGAGCGGCTGACCACGCCGACCTTGCTGGTCAGCGGGTTGGCCCCGCCCATGCCGTCAATCTGCCGGTCATCGGGGGACCCCATCACCGACAGCAGAACCGCGTCCCGGACGGACGGGTCGGCGGGCAAATCCTCGGCGCGGAAATAGGCGCCCTTGGAGGTGCCGCCGCGCATCATGACGCAAGGGATGGCTGTCTGACTCATGGGCCGGATTATACTTGGACTGCGCCCGAGCGCCATTCCCGCCGAAAATCCCGGTCGCTTGGCGGACAATGGCGCGACGGCAAAAAAAGGGCGGGACGGGCAAGTGCCCATCCCGCGCTGAGGGGGACCTACGGGGGTCTATAGCGCGCCGCACCTAGCCGGAAACGGCAGCGCTAAACTCGTACTCGGGGCGTTCGTCGAAAATGCCCCGTTCGTGAATCCAGTCCTGGGTCTTGGTGAAAGTTTCCTCCGTATACGGCAGGAAAACGATCCGCTCGCCCGCATCGAAAAGCCGCACGTCGATCCTGTCCCGGTAGCGCTCGGGGATTTGCGGCTCGAAATGATGCTTGTACCTCTCCGGTTCCAAATCGACATCCATCTGCGCCCGCTTGAGCGCGTTCATGTATTTTTGGACATCGGCTTCGTCGACCTCGTGCGGGAACATGAAGGCGATCATGAAGCCGGTATCGGCGATCTTGCGAAGCCCCAGTTGCGCTCCCGCCTGGTAGGTCATGCCCCACAAGCTGGTCGCCGGCACATCGCGGTCCAGGCCGACATCCACCCGCTGCCACGGCAGCCCGACGAACTTGAGATTTATCTGGTCACGCGGAAGGAACGGCTCCAGCGCCTGAATTGTCGAGAAATGGCTGCCCGAATGATAACCGACGGCGATCTCCCTGCCCGCCAGGTCTTCGGGCCGCCGAATATCCGAGTCCTCGGGCACCATGATGCCGCCGGGGGTCACGACGTAAGCGCCGCCCCACAGCCTCCCGACATCGCTCGCGGCCGCCTGGTTGACCGCCCAATGGCAGGCACAGCTGATATCGGACTTGCGGCCCTTGTTCCCTTTGCCGGCCTCGTAGGATTCGTACGCGCCCTGCTTGATCTCGACCACATGCCCGGCCTCGTCGACCTTCTTCTCCCGGCCGGCGATTTCACCGCCCGTGATCTCGTAGTCGAGGCCTTCATCGGAAAAATACCCCTTCTCGTGAGCGACCGCTTCCTGCAGCCGGCCATGGGGTTGGATAACGAATTTTGACATCCCACACGCTCCCGCGGACAACATGGATTATTGAATTTGCGAAAGGCTAACACTTGGTCCATCATAAATGAAATTGATGTTTTTTATGCTGTACATTCAATAAATGAATTTGAGTTCCATAGATCTCAATCTGCTGACGGCGTTCGATGCCCTCATGCAGCACCGTCAGGTGACCAAGGCCGGACAGTCCGTCGGGCTGAGCCAGCCGGCGATGAGCAATGCGCTCTCCCGTCTGCGCAAGCTCTTCGACGACCAGCTATTGGTCCGGTCCTCCTATGGCATGGAACCCACGCCCCGCGCCCTGGAACTTCATGAGCCCATCCGCGAGGCGCTTCAGCAGCTGGAAATCACCATCAGCGACGGCGGCGGGTTCGATCCGGCGACGGCGCAACGCTCCTTTACCATCGCCATGGCCGAAGATGCGGCGTTTCTGCTATTGCCCCACATCAAGAGCCGGCTGGCATTGGAAGCGCCCGGTATTTCGGTCGCCGTCATGAGCACCGCCTATGTACCGGGGGTAGATCTCGTCGAATCCGGTGAAGCCGAATTGTCGGCGGCCCTCTTGCCGATTGACCTTTCTCCCCGCCTGCGCTCGCGGTTCTTGTTCGAGGAGAGACTTGTCTGCGTACTGCGAAAGGACCATCCCGCGCTGGACGGGACATTTTCCCTCGAAGACTATCTCGCCTACCCGCATATCAGTCTTCTGCCCAACGCGACCTCGGTGAGTCGAATCGACATCAAGCTCAACGAGATGGACCGGCGGCGGCGCGTCGCGGTGAGCGTTCCGCACATGCTGGTCATTCCGTTCCTGTTGCCGGGAACCGAACTCATCGCCACCGTTGCGAGCCGGATTGCCGAACACTTTGCGCCGATCGCCGGCCTCGAGGTACGCCGGCTGCCGGTGGAGGTGGCGCCTCACCAGGCGCACCTGGCCTGGCACTACAAGTTCGACCAGGACCCCGGCCACACATGGATGCGCGATCTGATCTCCGGCATCGCGGCGAGGCTCTGAACCGCTAGCCGAATGTGGCGGAGGCCTCCATCGCGATTCCGCCGTCCGGCGTGACCGCCCAGAGGTCGCAGGAATTTCCGCCCTCGCCCGGCCGGCCGAGGAGCCGGATCGGATTGCCGCCGAACAACGGCGCGCGGGCCCGCTGCCGGAAAGTCTTCATCGTTTTGCCCGGCATGTTGTCCATGGCGAGATTGAACAGGAGCGTCGACGTCAGCGGTCCGTGCACCACCAGCCCCGGATAACCCTCGACCCCGGTCACATAGGGAAAGTCGTAATGGATTCGATGAGGATTGAAGGTGCACGCCGAGTAGCGGAACAGCATCACGGCATCGGGCGTGATGACCTGCTCCCATTCATGGTCATGGGGCGCGGGGTCCGTCAGCGGCATTTTGTTGTTTTCGCCGGGCTTCGCGGCCTCGCGAAAGACCAGTTCCCATTCGTCCTCGATCGCCAGGCCGCCGGCGCCCGAAATTTCCAGTCCATAGGTGGCGAATACCAACCGGCCCGAGCGGCCCTGCTTCACGTTCACGTCGCGGAGCGTCATCACCCGCCTCGCGTGATCGCCGACGCGAAGAGGGCCGTAAAAAGTCATCCGGTTGCCGGCAAACATCCGTCTCGGCAGAGGGTCTTCGGGGCCGCCCTCGACCTCCACGGCCATGCCGTCGGGACCGAGATCGCCCGGCGGGCGTAGACGCGGGAAGAATATCTGATGCCAGGCCGGCGGGACCGGGTCGCCTTCGGACAGGGGAGGATCACTCCGGCCCAGCGTGACGCTCAACCGGTGCGCCTGGTTGGCGGTTATCACGTCCTCGATGGCCGCGCTGTGGCCGATTGCCTTCTTGAACGCCTCGACAAGATCCGCCATTTCCCCCTCGCCTCCAGATCAAAAAATGATCGTGATCATATTTTTTTGCGCACTCGCGGTACGCCGCTATTATGGGCAAAACAGTACCCGCCGGACGCTCGCCGGGGCGCCGGCCGGGAAACTACGGGAGGTCGGGATTCGGAACCAATCCCTCAATCACCAGCCGGAGATAGAGACGGAGGGTTTCGAGCCCTTCGTCGAGATCGGGATTGGGCCGGCGGAGCCACTCCCGGACCTGCGCCCGGTAGATGCTCCACAGAACTCCGAAAACGGCCTCGGGCTCCTCGCCCTGAACGATCCGGCCCTGTTGCTGCATTTTGGAGATCATTTCGACGAACTGCTGCTCGATTCGGTGGACGCCGCCGTTGAAACGATCGGCCTGCTCCCCGCCCTGGAAGAAGCTGACTTCACGCAACAAGTCGCGAGCGAGCTCCGGCCGCGCCGCGAAGAACTCATAGAAGTTGGCGAAGATCTGCATGAGTTGATCGATCAGCGGCGCATCTTCGGTCCGTCCGGCAAACGCGGTATCGGCGAGCTCGTCGAAATCGTCGTTGTAGATTAGAAAGAGGAGATCCCGCTTGTCGCTCGCGTACCGAAACAGCGTACCAAAGCCGACGTCGGCCCGCTGGGCGATTTCGCGCGTGGTTGCCTCGTCGAAGCCCTTTTCGATAAACAACTCGCGCGCGGCCAGCTTTATCCGCCTGAGCTTGTCTTGCTTGTTTCGTTCGCGGACACTCAGGCCGACGGCCATTGGATCGCTCATGCTACTTGTTCCTTCGGCGTTTCTCGTCTTGCGACCCAAGAAAGGCCGCTCCTAGGCCGATGTCAACCCCGGCAGGATACTGATTATGCCCTACGAAAAAATTCTCTATGAGGCCGACGACCGGATCGCGACCATTACCTTGAACATGCCCGACAGGCGGAACGCCCTCAGTTGGCCGATGCTCGACGAGCTCAGCGATGCACTCAAGACGGCGGAGACCGATACCGAGGTCCGGGTGATCATCATCAAAGGCGCCGGAAGCTGCTTTTGCGCGGGCCACGAATTGAGCCCGGAAATGGGAAATTCGCCCAAGCATCTTGGGCCCGAAACCTGGGACGAACTGGTGAAGAACCACGACGGACCCGGGATCGGGGTCGGCGTCTGGGACAGCCGGGCACAGGTGCAGGGGCATATCGAACGGTCCCTGGAGATATGGAACTGCTGGAAACCGGTCATTGCCCAGGTCCATAGCTACTGCCTCGGCGGGGGCACCGGTATTGCGCTCGCCTGCGATTTGCTGATCGCCGGCGAGGACGCCCGCCTCGGCTATCCGCCGGCCAGGTCCATGGCGCCCGGCGAGGAGATCGCCCTCTTCTCGTGGCACGTCGGGCTCAAGAAGGCCAAGGAGCTGTCCCTTACCGGCGACTCGCTCACGGCCAGGGAGATGCTTCATTACGGAATGGCCAACCATGTGGTCGCCAACGACGAACTCGAGGAAACCACCCGGACCATCGCCAGGCGGATCGCCAACATCGATTCCGAACTGTTGTCTCTTTCGAAGACACTGGTCAACCGCATCTTCGACCAGATGGGATACTCCCATTCCCTGCGGGTCAGCGGCGAGTACATCTCCGTCGCCCACCGGCTGAAGGCGCTCGGCGACTTCAACAGGAAAATAAAGGAGAAAGGCATCAAGGAAGCGCTGCGCGAACGGGACGAACCCTTCGGCGGCGTGGTGGGCCGTTACCCCCCGGTGGACGACTAGGCTCATGGACGGCCGGGCGGCAGCGCAATCGGTCAAGATCCGGACGCTCGCGGATATCGAAACGCTCGAGCAGGGGCCGCTCGAAGACAAGATCGCTCTCTGGACCATTTACGATCTGGTTTGCCACGGGGCATCCCTCGACCCGGAGCGCCCGGCCATCCACTTCTTGCCCGCGGGATCGCCGGACGAGGCGCCGGAGACCCTCGCCTTTGGGCAGTTCATCGGCCGGGTCCGGCAGGCCGCCAACGCATTGAGCGAACTCGGTATCGGCCCGAAGGACGCCGTCGCGATCATGCTGCCCCTGATCCCGCAAAACTACATCTCGCTGATCGCCGGAACGGTCGCGGGCATCGCCGCGCCCGTCAACTGGATGCTGGAGCCTTCGCAGCTCACCGGGATCATCAACGCGACGCGCGCCAAGGTCCTGATCTGTCTCGGCCCGTCCCCCGACTTCGAAATCTGGGACAAGGTGACCGCCATGCGAGCCCGTCTCACCTCGGTGGAGCATGTGCTGCAGGTGCAGGCGCCGGGCGCGGCCCGCATCGAAGGCGGGCTGGACGAACTCGCCGACCGGCAGCCAAGCGGCCGGTTGATCTCCGGACGCGAAATACGGGCCGGCGACGTCGCCATCTACGCCCATACCGGCGGCACCACGGGAACCCCCAAAATCGCCCGGCTTCAGCACAAGGGCTTCGCCTACAAATGCTGGGCCTATGAAATCCTGCTGGAACAGGAAGCGGGGCAGGCCGTGTTCGCCGTTCACCCCCTCTTCCATATCGGCGGCATGGTCTACCATACCGTCTCCGCGTTCGCCCGGGGCATCACCAGCCTGGTTCCGGGCACCGTCGGCTTCCGGAACAAGACGGTGGTGGAGAACTACTGGCGGCTCGTCGAGAAGTACCGCATCACCGATTTTTTCGGCGTCCCGACCACGCTCTCGGCGCTGGCCAACATCCCGGTCGGCGATGCCGATGTCTCCAGCCTCCGGCCGTATTGCATGACCGGCTCGGCCGGCCTGCCGGTGGAGATCGCGGAGAAATTCGAACGCGACATCGGCGTCCGGGTGCTCTGCAACTACGGCATGACCGAGAACACCGCAACAATCGCCGTCCCGCCCCGGGACGGCGATCCGAGATTCGGTTCGGCCGGGTTTCGGCTGCCCTATACGGAGGTCCGGATTGTCGA
>CAZUGT010000201.1:0-9231 GCA_964620095.1 uncultured Rhodospirillaceae bacterium
CTTCGCGGCGGAAGCGCAGATCACCCGGGAATTGATGAAGTTCGTGCGCAACGGCCTGCTCTATCGCGGCTCCAAACCGGTGATGTGGTCGGTGGTGGAGATGACGGCGCTGGCCGAAGCCGAGGTCGAGTATCACGACCATGTCTCCGACACCATCTGGGTCAAGTTCCCGGTGGATGATTTCGCTGCCAAGTATGAGCGGATCGGCGTGGAACACGTAAGGGACCAGGAAACTGGACAACTTGAGCCAACCGGCTCCGGGCCAATCGAAAACTTCGTTGAGCGTGAGCACGAATTTCTGGCCGAGTATGATTTGCTATCTGATGCCTCGGTGGTCATCTGGACCACCACGCCCTGGACCATCCCCGGCAACCGCGCCATCGCCTATTCCGGCACGATCCAATATGGCCTCTACGAGGTGACCGAGGCGCCGGAGGACAACTGGGCGCAACCCGGCGACAAGCTGATCCTAGCCGATGAACTGGCCGAGCAGGTGCGCGAGGACTGCCGGATCGATGCCTGGACTCGTGTCGCGGATGTGGCCACGGACACGCTCGCCCGGCTGACCTGCGCTCACCCGTTCCATGACAGGGAGTACGACTTCGACGTCCCGCTGTTCGAGGGAAAGCATGTGACGGCGGAAGCCGGCACCGGCTTCGTGCACACGGCGCCGGGCCACGGCACCGACGACTTCGAGGTTTGGACGGCCCACGGCCAGCTGCTGGCCGAACGCGGCATCGATGCCCGCATCCCCTACACGGTCGGCCCCGACGGCCGGTTCACCGAGGAAGCCCCGGGCCTCGAAGGCAAACAGGTGATCACCGAGAAGGGCGACAAGGGCGATGCCAACGGCGCGGTGATCGAAGCACTCATCGAGACCGGCGCACTCATCGGCCGCGGCCGGCTGACCCACCAGTATCCCCATAGCTGGCGGTCCAAGAAGCCGCTGATATTCCGCAACACGCCCCAATGGTTCATCGGCATGGATGCGGGCTATGGCGAGCATGGCAAGTCCTTGCGCGACGTGGCTCTCGGCGCCATCCGGGAAACCGACTTCTTCCCGGCGTCGGGGCGCAACCGCCTCTACGCCATGATCGAGAACCGTCCGGACTGGGTGATCTCCCGCCAGCGCGCCTGGGGCGTGCCGATCGCCGTCTTCGTCCACAAGGAGACCGGTGAAATTCTCCGCGACGAGGCGGTGCTCGACCGGGTGGTCGAAGCGGTCGAGGCCGAGGGCGCCGATGCCTGGTTCTCATCGGACGCCGGCCGTTTCCTCGGCAACGCCTACGACCCGGACGAGTACGAGCAGATCCTCGACATTCTTGACGTGTGGTTCGAATCCGGCGCGACGCACAGCTTTGTCCTCGAAGAACGGGGCGATCTCAAATGGCCCGCCGATCTTTACCTCGAAGGGACGGACCAGCATCGCGGCTGGTTCCATTCCTCGCTGCTCGAGAGCTGCGGGACGCGGGACCGGGCGCCCTACGATCAGGTGCTCACCCACGGCTTCGTCATGGGCGAGGACGGCTACAAGATGTCCAAGTCGCAGGGCAATATCGTCTCGCCCCAGGATGTGGTGAACACCAACGGCGCCGACATCCTGCGCCTCTGGGTGGTGGCGTCCGACTATTCCGAGGACCTGCGTATCGGTCCGGAGATCATCAAACACCACACGGACATTTACCGCCGGCTGCGCAATACGCTCAGGTTCCTGCTCGGCAACCTGAACGGTTTCCATGACAGCGAACGCCTGCCCGAGGCGGAGATGCCCGAGCTCGACCGCTGGGTCCTTCACCGGCTGCGGGAATTGGACGGCGCGCTTCGAGAGGCCTGTGCGAATTACGAATTCCACGACTTCTTCACCGAGCTGCATAATTTCTGCACCGTCGATCTATCGGCCTTCTATTTCGATATCCGCAAGGACGCGCTCTATTGCGACCGGGCGGATTCGATCAATCGCCGCGCCGCCCGCACGGTGCTCGATCACCTGTTTTCGTGCCTGACCGCTTGGCTGGCGCCGTTCATCTGCTTCACCGCCGAAGAGGCGTGGCTTGCGCGCTTCCCCGGCGAGGAGGAAAGCGTCCACCTCCGCACCTTCCCCGATGTGCCCGACGCCTGGCGGGACGGCGAATTGGCCGCAAAATGGCGCAAGATCCGCGACCTGCGCCGGGTGGTCACCGGCGCCCTGGAGATCGAACGGGGCGAAAAGCGCGTCGGCTCCAGCCTCCAGTCGGCGCCCAAAATTTACGCGGATGGCGAACACCTGGCGGCCGTCGGCGGCATGGACGTGGCGGAGATCGCGATCACGTCCGATGTCGAGCTGATCGAGGGCGCACCCCCTAAGGACGCGTTCACCCTCGACGACGTCACCGGTGTCGGGGTCGTGCATACCTTGGCCGAGGGCGAGAAATGCGTCCGCTGCTACAAGGTGCTGCCGGAGGTCGGAACGGTGGCCGGACACCCCGAAATCTGTAATCGCTGCGCCGATGCGGTGGAGCACTTCCCCGCCGCCGCCGAATAGCCGTGGCGCGCCCGCACACGATCGGCATCGGCTTGGGCCTCGCGGTCATTGCCGCGGACCAGTTGACCAAATGGTGGATCGCCGCCTGGGTCATGCAGCCGCCGCGCCGCATCCCGGTGCTGCCGTTTTTCGATTTGGTGTTGGCGTGGAATCGGGGCATCAGTTTCGGCATGTTCGATGCCGGCAGCGTTTGGGGTCCGTGGCTGTTGTCGGGAATTGCCCTGGTGATCGTCGGCTTTCTCGGGGTCTGGTTTTGCCGCGCCGAAATGCTGTCGACGACCCTCGCCCTCGGGTTGATCATGGGTGGGGCGCTGGGCAACGTGATCGACCGGGTACGGCTCGGCGCGGTGATCGATTTCATCGATTTGCACGCGGGCGGCTACCACTGGCCGGCCTTCAACGTGGCCGACGCCGCCATCACCGTCGGCGCTGTATTGCTGATCATTGAAACGTTGTTTTCCCGGGAGCGAAAGAGGCGTAATATTGGGGGTACGTGAAATTTGAGGTCAGACATGAACCGGCAGTTTCTGGGAGTCGGGGCAGGCCTGCTGGCCATGGTCGCCCTAACCGCCTGTGAACAGACCAAACAGGCCCTTGGCCAGACCAAGCGGTCTCCGGACGAGTTCGCCGTCTACACGCGCGCGCCGCTGAGCACGCCGCCGGATTTCCAGCTCCGTCCGCCGACCCCGGGCGCCCAGCGCCCTCAGGCCGTCAACCCGCGTGACCGGGTGGAACGGACCATCATCAGCAGTGCGGGCGGGACGGCGCGCCGGCCGGGCGGCGCCGAGCGCCCGGTGGCCGGCGCCAGCGCCGGGGAAACCGCCATCCTGCGCGCCGCCGGCGCCTTGAACACGGATCCGCGTATTCGTCGTCAGGTCGACAGCGAGACCCGTCAGATCGTCGCGGAGTCCAATGACTTCGCGGAAAAGCTGGTATTTTGGCGTGACCCGCCGGACCCCTCGGTCGCCGTCGATCCGGTCGCGGAATCAAAGCGCATCCGGGATACTCAAGCGCTCGGCAAGCCCATCAACGAGGGCGATGTGCCGGTCATCGAGCGAAAGAGGAAAGCGATTCTGGAAGGCCTGTTCTAGCCGCCGGATTACAAAATCGTAATATCACATTGGTGCGAGGCCTGTTTGCCCGGACCATCCGCGGGCTATAATTTCGACACCGATTTGCTCAACGGAAAACGGCAGGCAGCCCGTTAAACTCATGATGTTCAGACGCACGCTCCTCACCGCCGCGGTTGCGGCGGCGGCCTGGCTATCCGCCCTTCCGGCGGCGGCCGAGGTGTTCAACCCGAAAACCTTCACCCTGGACAACGGGATGCAGGTGGTGGTGATTTCCAATCACCGGGCGCCCATCGTCACCCATATGGTCTGGTACAAGGTGGGATCCGCCGACGAGCCCCGCGGCAAATCGGGAATCGCTCATTTCGTCGAACACCTGATGTTCAAGGCGACCAAGAACCTGAAGTCCGGCGAGTTTTCGCGCACCGTGGCGCGTAACGGCGGGCGCGACAACGGATTCACGTCCTACGACTACACCGGTTATCACCAGAGCGTCGCCGCCGACCGGCTCGGCATCGTCATGCAGCTCGAAGCGGATCGGATGCGCAATTTGATCATCGATCCCAGGGAAGTGGAACCCGAACGCCTGGTGGTGCTCGAGGAACGCCGGTCCCGGACCGACAACTCACCCGGCGCCAAGCTGTTCGAGCAGATGAATGCGGCGCTTTATCTGAACTATCCCTACCGCGATCCAATCATCGGCTGGGAACACGAGATCAGACGGATAACGGTGGAAGATTTGCAGGCCTTCTACGACAAATGGTACTGGCCCGACAATGCGGTGCTGGTGGTCGCCGGCGACGTTACCGTCGATCAGGTCCGCCCCCTTGCCGAAAAGTATTACGGCGTCATCCCGCGGGGACCCGGCGCCAAGCGGGAACGGACCGCGGAACCGCCCCACAACGCGGCACGCCGAGTGATCCTTCGAGACCGGAGGGTGCGGCAGCCGAGCGTCCGCAAACGCTATATGGCGCCGAGCCACGGCTACGGCGACAAGCGGCAGGTTTACGCGCTGCAGGTGCTGAGCGAGATCATCGGCGGCAATACGGGCGTACTGTCCAAGTCGCTCGTGCGAGAGCAGAAAATCGCCGTTTCGGCGGGTGCGTTCTACCGCTCCGACGGAATCGGCCCCAGCGCGTTCACCTACTTCGCGTCCCCCGCACCCGGCGTTTCCATGGAAAAACTGGAGGCGGCGCTCCAGGTGGAGATCGACAAACTGCTCGAATCGGGTGTGACCGCCGAAGAGGTGGCGCGGGCCAAATCGCGCATGTCGGCCAGCGCCATCTATGCGCGGGATTCCGCCGGCCGCGGGGCGCGGGTATTGGGTGCCGCGCTGGCCACGGGGCAGACCATCGAGGACGTGGAATCGTGGCCCGAACGCATCGAGGCGGTCACCCTGGAACAGATCAATGAAGCAGCCAGGGCGGTGATGATCGAACGAAACTCGGTCACCGGCCTGCTGCTGGCCAAACGGCCGAGTTAGAGGATGAATCCATGAGCAGAGCACGCCTCGCCGGCCTGGGCGCCGCCATCTTCGCCGCCCTCGTATTGACCGCGCCATTGGCCCGCGCCGCGGTCCAGGTTCAAGAAGCGGTCAGCGCCAAGGGCATCACCGCCTGGCTGGTCGAGGACCACACCAACCCGATCATCTCGGTCAATTTCGCCTTTCGCGGCGGCAGCGCGCTCGACCCGGACGGCAAGGACGGGGTTGCCAATCTGGTTTCGGCGACCCTCGATGAAGGCGCCGGCGACATGGACAGCGAAACCTTTCAGCGGCGTCTCGAAGACCTCTCCATCTCGCTCAGCTTCTCCGCCGGGCTCGATACGTTTTCGGGCCGGATGCGCACCCTCACCCGCAATCGGGACGAGGCGTTCGGCCTGCTGAAATTGGCAATCACCCGGCCGCGCTTCGATCCCGAAGCCGTCGAACGAATTCGCTCCCAGGTCCTGGCCGGCCTCCGCCGGGCATCGGAAAACCCGCGCCGGCTCGCCAATCGGGCCATGTTCCAAACCATGTTCCCGGACCATCCCTACAGCCGCCCCACGGATGGGACCCTTGAGACGGTTCCGGTCATCAAGATCGCCGACCTGAAGGCCTTCGCCGCCCGGCGGCTGGCCCGCGACAACCTGGTCATCGGGGTGGTCGGCGATATCACGGTGGCGGAATTGAAAACCCTGCTCGATACGACCTTCGGCGAACTTCCCGCGGCGGCCGAGCCCTGGGAGGTGCCGGATGTCACCGCGGCCGCCAACGGCCGGCGGGTGTTGATCGAGAAACCGATTCCCCAAAGCGTCATCCGGTTCGGTCATGCGGGGATCAAGCGCGAGGATCCCGATTTTTACGCCGCCTATGTGATGAACTACGTTCTCGGCGGCGGTGGGTTCGAATCCCGGCTCCATGAGGAGGTACGGGAGAAACGCGGCCTTGCCTATTCCGCCTTCAGCTACCTTGCGCCCCTGGACCATTCGGCGCTGATTGTCGGCGGCGCGGGAACGGCGAATGCGCAAGCCTCCCGGACCATCGATATCGTGCGCGCCGAGTGGAAGCGCATGGCCGAACAGGGACTGTCCGAGCCCGAACTCAAGGACGCCAAGACATATCTGACCGGATCCTACGCCCTGCGATTCGGCTCCAGCCCGCGAATCGCGGCCATGTTGACCGGTGTTCAGCTTGAAAATCTGGGCCCCGACTTCTTCGACATCCGTAACTCGCTGATCGAAAAAGTGACCCTGGGCGACGTCAATCGGGTGGCGAAGAACCTGTTGCGCCCGGAAAACCTGACGCTCGTCGTGGTCGGCCAACCGGAAAACTTCTCCGCCGACTGACCGGCCGCGGCCGGCCAAGCCTTCCCGGGGGACGCGCTGGCTGGCCATCGTCCCAAGTGCTAGTGTGGGCTGCCCTTTGGACCCGATTGGAATTGATCGCCAGTGGCGTACTACATCCACGATGTCGAAGCTTGCTTGAGCCCCGTGATCGGTCCGGACGGCCTTGAGCCGGATGTCTTCGGCGCTTGGGTGGGCCGCACCGCTTCGGCTCTCGAAACCCTTAGATCTTGGCACGAGGAAGACAGCCTGCCCCTGTTGCGGCTGCCGGAACGAAACGACGACGTGGCGGCACTCGAGCCGGTCGCCGAGCGCCTCCGCGAGAACTTCAGGGACATCATCGTGCTGGGAACCGGAGGTTCCAGCCTCGGCGGCAAAAGCCTATCGGCGCTCGCCGATCCGGGGGCGCCGCTACCGGATGGCGGACAGCCCGATAGCCCGCAGCTGCATTTCATGGACAATATCGACCCGGTCAGTTTCGATCGTTTGTTCGCCCGCACCGATCCGGCGGCCACCGCCTTTATCGTGATCTCGAAGTCCGGCGGCACCGCCGAGACGCTGACCCAGTTTCTCTACTGCCTGGATGTCTTTCGAAAGGCCCTGCCCGCCGGGACGCTCGGCCGGCACTTCCTTGCCGTAACCGAGCCCCGGGACAACCCCCTGCGCCGGCTGGCCGAAGAACACGGTTTCGAGACCCTCGATCATGACCCGAATATCGGCGGGCGGTACTCGGTGCTTTCCGTCGTCGGCCTGCTGCCGGCGATGATCGCCGGCCTGGATGCGGAGGCGGTGCGCCGGGGGGCGGCCTCGGTCCTGACGCCCATTCTCGGGCACGCGGGACCCGAGGAAACGCCGGCGGCGGTCGGCGCCGCATTGGCTGTCGCCCTCTCCAAGGAACGGGCCATATCGCAGCTTGTTCTGATGCCGTATGTCGACCGCCTCCATGACTTCGCCTTCTGGTACCGCCAGTTATGGGCCGAGAGTCTCGGCAAGAACGGCGAGGGAACCACTCCGGTCAACGCGCTCGGCACCGTCGATCAGCACAGCCAGTTGCAGCTTTACCTGGCGGGCCCCGGGGACAAGGCCTACACCGTCATTTTCGGCCCGTCCTCCGGCACCGGGGGCCGGGTGCCCGAGGACCTCGCCGGCAACGGCGACCTGTCCTATCTTGCGGGACGCAGAATGGGCGACCTCCTGGACGCGGAGCAGCGGGCGACCGCCGATACGCTGATCGCCAACCAACGGCCGACCCGCAGGATCACGCTGCCCGCGGTCAATGAGGAGAGCATCGGGGCCTTGATGATGCATTTCATGCTGGAGACGATCATCGCCGCGCAACTGTTGAACGTGGACGCCTTCGATCAGCCGGCCGTTGAACAGGGAAAGGTCCTCGCGCGCGAATATCTGGGCCAGGGCGCGGGACAGGAAGAAATCCAATGACCATCCGCATTCTCGGTCCCAATCTGATCAACCAGATCGCCGCCGGCGAGGTGGTCGAGCGGCCTGCCTCCGCGGTCAAGGAACTGGTCGAGAACAGCATCGACGCGGGCGCCCGGCGTATCGACATCGTGGTGACCGATGGCGGGCGGGCGGCCCTGTCGGTCGCCGACGACGGCCACGGAATGGACGCCGGCGACCTGGCGCTTGCGGTTCAGCGCCATGCGACCTCCAAATTGCCGGACGAAAACCTGGAGAATATCCATACCTTGGGGTTCCGGGGCGAGGCGCTGCCATCCATCGGCTCCGTCGCCCGATTGACCGTCACCAGCCGCACCGCCGACGCCGACAGCGCCTGGGAAATCAACGTCGAAGGCGGAGCGGTCTCGGGGCCGGAGCCGGCGGCCCATCCGCCGGGCACCCGGGTCGAGGTTCGCGATCTTTTCTTTGCGACGCCGGCGCGTCTCAAATTTCTCAAGGCCCCGCAGACCGAGCGCAACCATGTGGTTGACGCCGTGCGGCGCCTGGCCATGGCGCACCCCGGGATTGCCTTTTCCCTGGCGGAGGGTGAACGCCAAATTCTCAAACTGCCGCCGGCGCAGGGGGATCTCCTCTCGGCGCGTCTCGACCGCCTGGATGCCATCATGGGCAACGACTTCGGCGCCAACGCCCTGCCCATCGAGGCGGCGCGGGACGGCATCGAGCTGACCGGTCATATCGGCCTGCCGACGCTGAATCGCGGCAACGCCCAGATGCAGTTCCTGTTCGTCAATGGTCGGCCGGTTCGGGACAAGCTGCTGCAAGGCGCGGTTCGCGCCGCCTACCGGGATTTTCTCGCCCACGACCGGCACCCCCTGCTGGCGCTGTTCCTGGAAATCCCGCCCCAGGCGGTTGACGTCAATGCCCATCCGGCGAAGACCGAGGTGAGGTTCCGCGACCCCGGCCTGGTCCGGGGGCTGATTGTCGGCGCCCTCAAGCATGCGCTCGCCGAAGCCGGGCATCGAGCCTCCACCACGGTCGGTTCGGCGGCCCTCGGCGCCATGCGGCCGGCCGATTTGCCGCGCACCGGGTTCCTGCCCCGCCAGCCCGCCGGCGGCGGCGTGCCGCCGTCCATGGCGGGGAATACGGCGCTGGCGGAGACCGCTCACGGGTTCCATCGGCCGCTGGATCAAGCGGATCACGGGAGCCACGTCACAACGCCGTCCGCACCCGAAGCGGCCTACGAGGCGGACGATGACGAGAATTATCCGCTCGGCGCCGCCCGGGCCCAGCTTCACGAGACCTATATCGTTGCTCAAACGGATGAAGGGATCGTAATCGTCGATCAGCACGCCGCCCATGAACGGCTGGTCTACGAAGACATGAAGAAGGCGCTCGCCG
>CAZUGT010000202.1:0-20306 GCA_964620095.1 uncultured Rhodospirillaceae bacterium
CCGGCGGGTCCCTGCGCGCGCTTTCCGCCATCGCCATCTCCGGTCTCGGCCTCCTCCTGGCCCTGCGACTTACCCGCCCCTGAGCGGTCTCGTCACCTAACTGGCGGACGTTCGGGGGAGAGAAGCCTTCCAGTCGCAATCGGAATTTTTCAGATGGTCCAGTGAGATGACAAACGCCAACGAAACAACGACAGATTCGCCCGAGTCCGCCACGGACCCGGAGCGCATCATCATATTCGATACCACCATGCGCGACGGCGAGCAGTCGCCGGGCGCCTCCATGAACCTGTCCGAAAAACTGCGTATCGCCGAGGTGCTGGAGGGGATGGGCGTCGACGTGATCGAGGCCGGTTTCCCGATCGCGTCCGAGGGCGACTTCGAGGCGGTCAACGAGATCGCCAAGATGGTCAAGGACTCCGGCGTCTGCGGCCTGGCCCGCGCCGGCAAGGCGGATATCGAGCGGGCCGCCGAGGCGGTGAAGCCCGCTGCCCGGCCCAGGATCCACACCTTCATTTCGACCAGTCCGCTCCATATGAAGTACAAGCTGCAGATGGAGCCGGACGACGTCTATCAGGCGGTGATCGACAGCGTGACCCGCGCCCGCAACTTCACCGACGATGTCGAATGGTCGTGCGAGGACGGCTCGCGCACCGAGCACGACTTCATGTGCCAGTGCGTCGAGGCGGCCATCGATGCGGGCGCCGCCACGATCAATATTCCGGACACGGTGGGCTATGCGCTCCCCGACGAGTTCGCGGCGATCATCACCATGCTGCGGGACCGGGTCCCCAACATGGACAAGGCGATCCTCAGCGTGCACTGCCACAACGATCTGGGATTGGCGGTGGCCAATTCCCTGGCGGCGGTGAAGGCCGGCGCCCGCCAGATCGAATGCACCATCAACGGGCTCGGCGAGCGGGCCGGCAACGCGGCGATGGAAGAGATCGTCATGGCGCTCCGGACGCGGGCGGACCTGATGCCCTACACGCCCCGGATCGTCACCGAGAACATCACCAAGGCCTCGCGGCTGGTCTCCACGGTGACCGGCTTCACCGTCCAGCCTAACAAGGCCATCGTCGGCGCCAATGCGTTTGCCCATGAGTCCGGCATTCACCAGGACGGCATGCTGAAGAACGCCCGCACCTACGAAATCATGACGCCGGAATCCGTCGGGCTCACCGAATCGAAATTGGTTCTCGGCAAACATTCGGGCCGGCACGCCTTCAAGGAGAAGCTGAAGGAGATGGGCTACGACATCGGCGACAATGCGATGGAGGATGCGTTCAAGCGGTTCAAGGATCTGGCCGACCTCAAGAAGGACGTGTTCGACGAGGATATCATCGCGCTCGTCGACGAGACCGTGGTGCGCACCAACGACCGGATCAAACTGGCGTCGCTGGAGGTTTTGTGCGGCACGGTGCACACGCCGCCCAAGGCCGATCTGTCGCTCGATATCGACGGCGAGGTGAAATCCACCCACTCGACAGGCGACGGGCCGATCGACGCGGTTTTCAAGGCTATCAAGGCGTTGACCGGCGAAGATCCCCACCTGCAGCTCTATCAGGTGCATGCGGTCACCGAGGGCACCGAAGCCCAGGCCGAGGTGACCGTGCGGCTCGAGGAAAAGGGCAAGACGGTCAATGGCCAGAGCGCCGACACCGATACGGTGGTCGCGTCGGCCAAGGCCTATATCAACGCCCTCAACAAACTGCTGGTGAAGCAGAAGAAGACGGCGCCCGCGGCGATCTCGGCCTGATGGGCCCGCGTGCCGCCGGACGGGCAGAAAAACGGAGAAAAAGGCACAGGCCCAATTTCTGTGGCGAATAAACCGTGCTATAAGACGGTACCGGCCGCCGCCTTGTGAACGCCCGGCGGCGCCCCCGGAACCCGATCTATAAGAACCGGCCGAATAGTCCGGACCCGGGAGGACCTGAACGGCTTTTGGAAAGGCATTGAGAGCATAGATGTTATCCCGACTATTTGGTTTCCTCTCCGCCGACATGGCGATCGATTTGGGTACGGCGAACACGCTGGTCTACGTCAAGGGTAAGGACATCGTCCTCAACGAACCCTCGGTCGTCGCCATTGCCGACGTCAAGGGAAAGAAACAGGTTCTCGCGGTCGGCGAGGAGGCCAAGATGATGCTGGGCCGGACGCCCGGCAACATTTCGGCGATCCGGCCGCTGCGCGACGGCGTGATCGCCGACTTCGAAATCGCCGAGGACATGATCAAGTACTTCATCAACCGGGTGCACAACCGGCGGGGTTTCGCCTCGCCGCAGATCGTGGTGTGCGTGCCGTCGGGCTCTACCGCGGTGGAGCGCCGGGCGATTCAGGAATCGGCGGAGGCCGCCGGCGCGCGGCGGGTCTACCTGATCGAGGAGCCCATGGCGGCGGCAATCGGGGCCGGTTTGCCGGTGACCGAGCCCACCGGCTCCATGGTCGTCGATATCGGCGGCGGCACGACCGAGGTCGCCGTGTTGTCCCTCGGCGGCATCGTCTATTCGAGAAGCGTCCGGGTGGGCGGCGACAAGATGAACGAGGCGATCATCGCCTACATCCGCCGCAACCATAATCTGCTCGTGGGCGAGGGCTCGTCCGAGCGCATCAAGGAGGAAATCGGGTCCGCGTGCCCGCCGGAAGACGGCGAAGGCCGGACCATGGAAATCAAAGGCCGCGATCTGATGAACGGCGTGCCCAAGGAACTGGTGATCTCCGAGCGCGAGATCGCCGAAAGCCTCGCCGAGCCGGTGAGCGCCATCATCGAGGCGGTGAAGGTCGCGCTTGAACACACCGCGCCGGAATTGGCGGCCGATATCGTGGACAAGGGCATCGTGCTGACCGGCGGCGGCGCGCTTTTGTCGAAGATGGACTATGTTCTTCGCCAGGCGACCGGCCTGGCCGTCTCGATCGCCGACGGGCCGCTAAGCTGCGTGGTGCTGGGTACGGGGCGCGCCCTTGAGGAAATGAAGAGGATGCGCCACGTACTGACCACCATGTACTGACAACCATGTTTTAACTATTTCCGCTGACAGTCGGGGGAATTCCTGGGGCAGCCCGAGGTCGGAGTTAACGGAGGGAATAGTTTGGAGGAACGTCCAAGCACCTTTCTGCGCATTGCCGCGCCGCTGAGGGGTTTTGTTCAGCGGTTCACATACCTGGGACTGATATTGGCGGCCTTCGGCCTGATGCTGGTCGGCAAGGCGGATACCGTGCTGGTCGATCGCGCGCGCACCCATGTGACCGACGCGGTCGCGCCGATCCTCGACGCCATGTCCAAGCCGGTAACGACGTTCACCCGGGCGGTCGACAATGTCCGCAGTCTTGCCGATATCCGCGCCGAGAACGCGCGGCTTCGGGAGGAAAACGCCCGGCTGCGGGACTGGCAGGTGGCGGCCCGTCAGTTGGAGGCCGAGAACCAGGCCTTTCAGAAACTGCTGAACGTCGTCCCGGAGAGCGCGGTCAGCCACCACACGGCGCGGGTCATCGCGGATTCGGGCTCCGGTTTCAGTCATTCGATCGTTCTGAATGCGGGCAAGAGCCAGGGCATTCGGGACGGCCAGGCGGTGCTCGGCAATGACGGCTTCGTCGGCCGTATCGTCGGGGTCGGCTCCCGCGCCTCGCGGGTGCTGCTGATCACGGATATCAACTCGCGGATCCCGGTGGTGATCGAATCGACCCGGGTCCGCGCCGTCATGGCCGGCAACAACAGCGGCCGGCCCCGCCTGCTTCACACGTTGCCCAGCGCGCGCATCACCCCCGGCCAGAGGATCGTCACCTCGGGCCACGGCGGCGCGTTTCCGGCGGGGCTGCCGGTCGGCATCGTCGCTGCGGTCACCGACGGCGGGATCGAGGTCCAGCCGTACATGAGGCGCGAGCGGCTGGAGTTCGTTCGTACGGCCGATTTCGGGTTGGGCGGCATTTTGGAATCCGAGGACCGGGCCGACCCCGCCATCGGCGGTAAATGAGGAGCGAGTTTTTTCTCCGCCTTGACCGCTGGGCGCGCAATTTGACGCCCTTCGGGCTGACGCTCACCTTGATCGTCCTGGGCATGCTGCCGGTTCGAATTCCGGACTATGCCTCGGTCGCGCCGGTCCTGGCCGCCATTTCCCTTTATCACTGGGCGGTTTACCGGCCTCACCTGCTGCCCTTCGTCGCCGTGTTCCTGCTCGGCGTAGCCCAGGACATGCTGAGCGGCGCGCCGGTCGGCCTGTTCGCGCTGGTGTTCCTGACCTTCTACGGCGCGGTTGTCCTGCAGCGCCGGTTCCTGGCGGGAAAATCGTTTCTGGTCTATTGGTTCGGCTTCGCCGTCATCTGGTTCCTGGCGACCCTCGAACTTTGGGTGCTGGCGTCCGCGTTCCATGTGACGCTGCTGGACATGAAAGCGTTCCTCTTCCAGTATCTGGTGACTGCCGGCCTGTTTCCCTTCGTTGCCTGGATATTTCTTCGTTGGCAGCGGGCGTTCCTGCAGCAGGCCTGATGGTGACTTCGGCCCATGCATCGCGACAGTGACCGCTATCGCCTTTTCAGCCGCCGCTCCGTCCTTCTGGGGGGCGGCCAGGCCGTGCTGTTCGCCGCGCTCGCCGGGCGCATGTATTACCTGCAGGTGGTCGAATCGGAGCGCTACACGACGCTGGCGGAGGAAAACCGGGTCAGCCTGAAGCTGCTGGCGCCGCCGCGCGGCCGGATCGTCGACCGTTTCGGCCGGCCGATGGCCGTCAACCGGCAGAACTACCGCGCCATGCTCATTCCGGAAAAAGCCGTCGATGTCGCCCGGGCGCTGGACACGTTCAGCAAGGTGGTGCCGTTGAGCGAGGCCGAGACCGAGCGAATTCTCCGGGAGGTCGGCCGCAAGCGCCGGTTCCTGCCGGTGCTGGTCCGCGAGAACCTGACCTGGGACGAGGTCGCGCGGATCGAGGTCAACGCGCCTGACTTGGACGGCGTCTCCATCGATGTCGGCGAGAGCCGGCACTACCCGGACGGCATCTATACCGCGCCGATCCTCGGCTATGTCTCGGCGGTGTCCGAAGAGGAGATGACCGGCGACCCGCTGCTGGAATTGCCGGGATTCCGCATCGGCAAGGCGGGCCTGGAGCGGGTGCACGACGAGGCGTTGCGGGGGCGGTCCGGCACCTCCCAGGTCGAGGTCAACGCCCTCGGCCGCGAAATCCGCGAGCTCGAGCGCCGCGAGGACCAGCCCGGAACCGAGGCCTGGCTGGCCGTCGACCTGGAACTGCAGAAGTACACCGCCCGGCGGCTCGGTGAACAGTCGGCCTCGGCGGTGGTGATGGATGCCCACACGGGCGACGTGCTGACCCTCGCCTCGACGCCGACCTTCGATCCCAATTCATTCAATCGCGGGCTGACGCCCGAGGAATGGCGGAACCTGATCGGCGATCCGCGTTCGCCCCTCAACAACAAGGCGATCGCCGGCCAGTACGCGCCGGGATCCACCTTCAAGATGGCCGTCGCTCTCGCGGCGCTGGAAAAAGGCGCGGTCACCCCGGACACGCGGGTCTTCTGCCCCGGCCACCTGGAACTGGGCGACGCCACCTTCCATTGCTGGAAGGAGGAGGGGCACGGGACCATGACCATGGCCGACGGCATCGTTCAATCCTGTGACGTCTACTTCTACGAGATCGCGCGGCGGACCGGAATCGACCGGATCGCCGCCATGGCCCGCCGCCTGGGGCTGGGCGCGAAGGCCGGCATCGACCTGCCCGGCGAGAAGCCCGGACTGATCCCCAGCCGGGCGTGGAAGAAAAAGGTCAAGGGCGAGTCCTGGCAGACCGGCGAAACGCTGCTCGCCGGGATCGGCCAGGGGTTCTTCCTGATCACGCCGCTGCAGCTGGCGGTGATGACCGCCCGGCTGGTGAACGGCGGAAAGGCGGTGCGGCCGCGACTGACGAAGCAGCTCGTTCCCTTCGATGCCCGGGAAACCGCCACGCCCGATCTGCCGGCGTTCGACTCCCTCGATATTCACCCCTCCCACCTGGAGCTGGTGACCAACGCCATGGCCGGGGTGATGAATTCGCCCCGCGGCACGGCCTTCCGCGCCCGGGTCCAGCAAGCCGGCCGCCGGATCGGCGGCAAGACGGGAACCGTCCAGGTGCGCCGGATCACCAAGGCCGAGCGCGAGGCCGGGGTGCTGAAGAACGAGGAACTGCCCTGGGAGGAGCGGGATCACGCCTTGTTCGTCGGTTATGCGCCGGTGGACAATCCGCGCTACGTGGTCTCGGTGATCGTCGAGCATGGCGGCGGCGGCGCGTCGGTCGCCGCGCCCATCGCCCGGGATATCCTGCTGGAGGTGCAGGAGCGCGATCCGTCCCGCGGCCGGTCACAGGCGCGGCTGCCCGGGGATGCCGCGTCCGGGCCGGCGGAGCGGGAAGGGTAGTCCGATGGCGCTTTCCTTCAGCCACGATCCCGAACTCACCCTGGGCCGGAAGATCTGGCAGATTCCCTGGATGTTCGTGCTGCTGGTGGCGATGACCGCGACGGTCGGGTTCGTCATGCTGTATTCGGCGGCCGGCGGCAACCTGGATCCCTGGGCCTCCCGCCAGATGCCCCGCTTCGGGGTCGGGCTGGCTGTCATGCTGGTGGTCGCGGTGACCGACATCCGGTTGTGGCTGCGCTATGCCTATGTTTTCTACGGCCTGTCCCTGGTGCTGCTGATCGCCGTGGAGGTCGCCGGCACCGTCGGCATGGGCGCCCAGCGCTGGATCGATCTCGGCTTCGTCACCGTCCAGCCCTCGGAGATCGCCAAGATCACCCTGGTCCTGGCGCTCGCCCGCTACTTCTATGCCAGCCGGGTCGAGGATGTGGGCCGGCTGACCCATCTGTTCGTCCCGGCGCTCCTGATCGCCGCCCCGGTGATCCTGGTGCTGGGCCAGCCGGATTTCGGAACCGCGGTGCTGCTGCTGTTCACCGGCGTGGTGCTGTTGTTCCTCGCCGGCGTCCGCGCCTGGCTGTTCACCGCCGCAGGCCTGGCCGCCGTCGCCGCCATCTATCCGATCTGGCAGTTCGTGCTGCTCGATTATCAGAAGGCCCGGGTGCTGACCTACTTCAGGCCCGAAAACGATCCCCTGGGCGCCGGCTATCACATCCTGCAATCCAAGATCGCGCTGGGCTCGGGCGGGCTGTTCGGCAAGGGCTTTCTCCAGGGAAGCCAGAGCCACCTGAATTTCCTGCCCGAGAAGCAGACCGACTTCATCTTCACCATGCTGGCCGAGGAGTTCGGCATGGTCGGCGGGTTCGGGCTGTTGGGGCTCTATCTGCTGCTGCTGATCTACGGCTTCGCCATCAGCCTCCGCTGCCGCAACCATTTCGGCCGGCTGGTGGGGATGGGCGTCACCTCGGTATTCTTCCTCAACATCTTCATCAACGTGGCGATGGCGATGGGCCTGTTGCCGGTGGTCGGCATGCCCCTGCCGCTGATCAGTTACGGCGGCACCGCCATGCTGATGCTGTTGTTCTCCTTCGGGCTCTTGATGTGCGTCTATGTGCACCGGGACGTCACGCTGGGTCCCGGCGCCGCGTCCGGGGACTGACGGGCGGGCCGTACCGGCAAACGCCCGAATTGATCAACGGCCTGTATCGACAAACCGGGGCGCGGTTGCTATATGACGCCTCCCCTTGGCGGGCCGCAATCGCGGCCCCGCTTGAAGGCTTGGCGGGCGATTAGCTCAGTTGGTAGAGCAGCTGACTCTTAATCAGCGGGTCCGGGGTTCGAGTCCCCGATCGCCCCCCAATTTTTCCTAATCGTTTGAATATGTTGGATTGGTTCCGCTGATTTGTGGCGGGCGGGCAAATGTGCCGAGGTAACATCTGAGGTAACAATTTGAGACGGCCTCGGCTCTAGAGTTTCGTACACACCGATGTCTTGTGAAGATTGTGAGGTCTTTCTAGTTCACAACCTCACACCATACCAAGTTCGCCCATTTGATCGGAAGAAAGCAGACACCGCCAATTTCAGTGCGAAGGTTCCGCTCCTAGTCTCCCAGCAGAAACTCCAGATGGACGCGGTTGAATGTTTCTGCATCCTCATATTGGGGCCAGTGGCCGCACTCGTTCAACACCACGTACTTTGCGTTGGGGATCATGTCCGAGATTTGTTTGCCTTCTTCCGGTGTGGCGGTCGGATCGTGAGACGTCCAGATCACCAACGTGGGAGCAGATATCGAATTATATTGCTCTTCGCTGAACATATTGCGTTGGCGGATTTCCATCTCCTGAAGGCACATGATGCGGCGCATCGTGGCGTCGTAACCGGTCTGCTCGTAAATCGCTTGCCGGGTTCGCACCAGATCGTCGAACACCATGGATTTGTCGTACATGAGCCACTCCAGGCGTTCCTTGATGAAGTCCCAGGTCGGTTCCGACGCTGCTTGGTTCGACAGTTGTTTCAGCCGGCTCATCACCTCCGGGTGAGCGGTCCAGCCGCCCGCCGTGTTCAGGACCAGTCGGTCGACTACCTCAGGATGGTGAACCGCCATATGGGTTGCAACCCAGCCGCCCAGTGACTCGCCACTGATATGCGCCCTTTCAGCACCGAGCGAGTTCAGCACTTTCAAAATATGATCCGCATACACAGGCATCTCATAATCGACATCAGGTTTATCGGTCCAACCGTGGCCGACCATGTCGATTGAGACCGTCCTGAAATGCTCGCCGTGGGGGGGCAAATTTCGAAGGTAGGTTTCCGCGTGCCCGCCGATGCCATGCAGCATGAGTAGCAACGGCTGGTCCGAGGATCCCGTCGCTAGGTATCTGGTCCTTATTCCTCCGGCATCCAAATATCCCTGCTCGAACTCGACCCCTTTGAGTTCATCCCAGACGCTAAAGGCCGGTGTACCGCGGCTCGCCTCGTTCATTCTGAACCCCATTTCCCAATAAAAAAATGATACTGATTGCCACCTTCTATGCCCATGTCCAATCGAGGGATTCTTGCGGTTTGCGGCGAAACTCAACATCGCACGAGACGGGCACGGGAATTCAAGGTCATAAGTCCCCGAAGATCGCGATTGTGGAGCCATACTAGAAGAGGTTTGGGGGCTGTCAATCAGAAGGCCCAAAAGTAGCCTAGTTGTTCCTAGAGTCCGCTTAGGGTCAGGAGAAGACATCGTCAGTTAATCGCGCGATCGTCTGCTTGTATCCAAAGACCGGTAGTCGCGATGCAAATGATAAAAAGCTCTCATCGATTAAGTTTACCCAACAAAAATTTTAGGCTGCGTCGATGGTTGATCCCGGAATTTGATCCAAGGTAATCGGATTTACGGACGAGCCGTATCGACAAACGCCTGAATTGACGAACGCCCGTATCGACGAACCGGGGCGCGGTTGCTATATGACGCGTCCCCTTGGCAGGGCCCGGCGGGCGATTAGCTCAGTTGGTAGAGCAGCTGACTCTTAATCAGCGGGTCCGGGGTTCGAGTCCCCGATCGCCCCCCAATTTTCTTCGATGACTTGGCCGGCCAGGCGTTCGCCCCCGGGCGAATGCGAGAGATGCTTCGTGGCGCAATGGAGATGCCTGCGGCCTTTGGTCACCGTATGCGGCGGCCAAAGGACTTCACCGTTCCTGCCCCGCCCCCGATAGGCGGCCTACGGTCCGGGTCAGGGATTGGCGTCAGTCGGGTCATCCCATACCGGCGCCAATTCCTTGGCTGCTTGCCGGAGACGGTGCACATGCCCGATGATCTCCTCCGGGGATACTCTTGCCGAAGGTGCGTGGCAGGCCAATGCCGCCAGCGATTTACCCGACTGGTCCAATACCGGCACCGCTACACCGATTATTCCGATTGTGGTCTCCTGATTATTGAGGGAGTACCCTAGTTCCCTGATACCTTGAAGGTGTTCTTCCAGTTGACCGGGGTCGGTAATCGTGAACTCCGTGAAAGCATTCAAGGGAGCCGCTTTGAGAAGCCGCTTGCGCAGCGGGCCCGGCAAGTTTGCCAGCAGCATTTTTCCTCCCGCTGAACTATGGGCGGGAACGCGGCTGCCGGCCTGAAGCGAAACCCGCAGAGTCCAGTCGGTCTCGATTCTCTCCAGATACATGAACTCCATACCGTCCAGGACGCCCAGATTACAGGTCTCGTGTATGTCGTCGACCAGGGACTGAAGGATCGTCCTGACCGGAGCGTGGTGATTGGTGGAAAGAAGCGCGTTCATCGAAAGACGGGCCAGCCTCGGTCCGATCGAGAAGCGAGCCCGGCTGGGGTCTCGGACGATGAGGCCTTCGGCTTCCAATTGTTTGAGCAACCGGTGGAGAGTCTGCCGCGGCAAGCCGGTTCGGCTGGTGAGATCAGGCAGTCCGATCGATTGCGGTTGATCCGTGATGATTTCCAGGATGGCAAGCGCTTTCTCGAGCGCCGAAAGACGGCTCCCCTTTTTAACGGCCTCGTCCATTTCTCTTCACCTCCGCCCGGACGCCCCGGGTTTGAATAATCAATCGTCGGGCGCTCGTCCAACACCTTGGGTCTTAATTTTGGCACGTTGACCATTTTTTATACCAAAATTGCCCATTTTTTAAAATTTATTGACATGTGAAAAATGTGTGGTTAATTAATAAGACGCTGCGACCCATTTTTTTAATGAACAAAAGTCCGCTCCGCAGTGTCCAGGGGCCCGGTATGGAGTTCATCAGTTATTTCGGCGCGGTCTTTACGCCCTTCTCGTTTCTGATTCTGATCATCGGAACGGTTGGCGGCCTGATTCTTGGCGCGACGCCGGGACTGAGTCCCACCATGGCGGTTGCGCTGCTTATCCCCTTCACCTTCCAAATGGAGCCTGCACAGGGTCTCATTCTGCTTGGCGCGGCCTATACGTCCTCGGTAGCCGGCGGCGCCATAAGCGCCATACTCCTGAGAATTCCAGGTGCGCCCGCGAACATAGCCACCGCTTTGGACGGTTATGCCATGGCGCAGAAGGGCGAAGCCACGAAGGCATTGCAAATGTGTTTTGTCTCCTCGGCCATGGGCGGGGTGGTCGGCATTTTGGTTCTGATATTCCTCACGCCCGTCCTGGCGGCTTGGGCGCTTGGATTTGGCCCCTCTCATCTCTTTTGGGTCGCTATTCTCGGTGTCACCGTCATCGCCACGCTGGATTCCAAATCGGTGGTGAAAGGCCTCCTTTCGGGCTGTATCGGACTGTGGATTTCAACTATCGGGCTGGATTCCATCCAGGGGGTCGAGCGCTTCATCTTTACCGAACATCTGGATGGCGGCGTTCACGTGATCGCGGCCTTGATCGGTCTATTTGCCATTCCCCAGGTCGTGGAGATGTTGGAGATAGGCCGAAACAAGAAAGTCATGACCCTGATAGATACCGTGAAGCACAGTATCGTTGACTCCATTCTCGAGACGCTGAGCAAGGTCCGCGCCTTGTTCATCGGCAGCACGGTTGGCGTCATCATCGGGTTGATACCGGGTGCGGGCGGGCAGATCGCCGGCATCGTCTCCTACGACCAGACCCGCAAATTCAGCCCCAACCGCGAGAAGTTCGGCTCCGGCGAAAGCGAGGGCGTCGTTGCCGCGGAATCGGCCAACAACGCCATGGTCGGGCCGTCCTTGGTGCCGTTGCTGACCCTCAGCGTGCCGGGCAGTCCCACCGCCGCCGTGTTGCTGGGCGGCTTGCTGATCCATGGAATTTTTCCGGGTCCGGATCTCTTTACCAAACATGCGGATGTCGCGTGGACCTTTATCGATTCCATGCTTGTCGGCCAATTGTTGATGCTGGTATTCGGTCTCTACATTGCGCGTCTGGCCGCGAAGATCATATTGGTGCCGCCACCCATTCTCGCCAGCGGCATTCTGATACTCGCGGTCTTCGGGTCCTATTCGGTTCAGCACTCCGTTTCCGACGTCTTGGTCATGCTGACGCTCGGTCTCGGCATGTATTGCCTGGAAAAGTTTGGCTACACGGCGGCGCCCCTGGTGCTGGGCATCATTCTTGGCCCAATCGCGGAATCCAACTACGTGCAAGGCAGGATCATCGCCCAGGCCGGCGACGGAATGGTTTCCTATTTTCTGACCGGCCCGTTGAACGTGACCCTATACGTCTTGTGCCTGGCTTCGGTCGGCTACAGCATTGCGATGGAGGTGAGGGGCAGGCGTCTGCAAGCGGCTGCGATGGAGAACAAGGCCGGGGAGGAAGCCGCATGAGCGATCTTCAGGGCACCTCCCAACGGCTGCAACAGATTGTTCCCCCTGGAATCGTCGTTGCCTTCTCGCTTTGGATAGCGTTCGTCAGCTTCAACGTCGATGATCCGCAGCCCTATCTGTTTCCCAGACTCATCTCGATCGCCTTGGTGGGGCTCTCCCTGTTGGCCCTGATCCGTGCGTTCCTGGGCAAGGACAACGTCGGCGAGGGCTTTACCAGAACCATATTGAAGAACGTAGCCGCCGGCGTGGCCGTGATGGCGCTCTTCGTTTTCTTTTTCGCCGAGTTTCTCGGGTTTTATACGGCGTCGGCGCTGACATTTCTCGTCATCGTCTCACTCTATGATCCCGCTTCCCATTATGAAATCCAGACCTGGGTCAAGCGGGTCGGTGTAATGATCGGCTTCATAGCCGTCATGTACGGGCTTTTTTCTCTTTTGTTGAAAGTCCAAATCCCCAAAGGGCTGTTCCTGTGAGAACGGCTCCGAATCCCATAATCACCCTTTCGTTTTCAGGAGGCTAGAAATGAAACGCATACTGATGACCATGGCGGCCGCGCTGTCGGTCGCTTTCGCTGGAGACGCCCTCGCGCAGAAATATCCGGATCGTCCGATCAGCGTCACCGTTGCCTATAGTGCGGGCGGGGCGACCGATTTCCAGGCCCGTATCGTCACGATGGTGGCCGGTAACAAACAATATCTCGGTCAACCCATTGTCATCATCAACAAACCGGGCGCCGGCGGCAAAGTCGGATGGAATCACTTTGCCTCGAAGGCCAAGACCAATGGCTATGAACTGGCCGCCTATAACGTGCCGCACTTCATCGCCCAATCGATCAAGTTCAAGACCAAGTACAACATCGAGAACCTGGAGCCTATCGCCAATTGGGGCGCTGATCCGGCCGTTTTCGTCGTCGGTAAGGACAGCCCGTTCAATTCCGTGGCCGACGTCGTCAAGTTTGCGAAAGCCAACCCGGGCAAGGTGACCGTATCGGGCGCCGGACTCTTCGTCGGGCATCACATCGCGTTTCTTCAGATTCAAAAAGAAACCGGGGTCAAGCTGAGCTATGTCCCGCACAAAGGCGGCGCACCGGCGCTCAAATCCGTAATCGGCGGTCAGGTGATGGCGGGTGTCAACAACCTGTCGGATTCTTTCCGTAGCCGCTCCAACCTTAAAATTCTCGGCATTGCCGACAACCAGCGCGACAAGGATTTTCTCCCGGACGTTCCGACTTTCAAGGAACAGGGCTTCAATGTCGACGACTCCTCGGTGAACTTCCGTGGAATTATGGTGCGCAAAGGCACACCGAAAGAGGTCATTGACCTATTGGCCGCGAAAGTCCCGGAGATGTTCAAGAATGCCCGTGTCGCCAAGCAGATGAAAAATGGCGGATCACCATTGCGGGTACTCAATCGCGATCAGGTCAAGAAGATGTGGAAAGAAAGGCAAGCCTTTCTGTCCGAGCTTCTGAAGGGCCTGTAAACCGGCGGTATCCGATCCCGGAACTTCCCGCCTCGAATTTGGGCGCCGGAGTTCCGGGAACCGGATCGCCATTGCCGCTGCCGGAAAGATGGTTTTTTTGCCATTCAATTGATATTTGCTTGAAATATTGAGAAGCAGGAACTCCGAATTTCAAATGTCTCCGCGAACGGGATATTTGTCCCACTAGATGATTAATAGGATTGGTGATGACACTTCAGTCCGTAGCGAAAAAAGCCGACACCGCTGATCCGGTGACGATTGCCTCTGAACTGGTCTGGCGGGCTCGCGAGGCCATGGAGAGCTATGAAAACCATGACCAGGATCGCGTGGACGATGCGGTTCGGGCTCTCGCCTGGTCGATATATGAGCCGCGGCGATGCCGGGAATTGGCCGAGCTCGCGGTAGAGGATACGGGCCTCGGCAATGTTGCGGACAAGGTCACCAAGAACAGCCGAAAAACGTTTGGTGCGTTGCGCGACCTGCTGCGGGCAAAGACCGTAGGGATCATCTCGGATGAACCCGAGAAAGGACTTGTCCGGTATGCCAAACCCGTAGGTGTTGTCGCGGCTGTTTGTCCGTCAACCAATCCGGCGGCCACCCCCGTCAACAAGGCGATGATGGCCCTCAAAGGCGGCAACGCCGTCGTCATCGCGCCATCTCCCGCCGGATACGCGACGACCGCAAGAACTGTCGAGTACATGAGGCGGGAATTGAAGCGTTCCGGTCATCCGGAGGATCTTGTTCAGGTGTTGCCGGCACCGGTATCCAAGGATTTGACACAAGCCCTGATGGAACAATCGGACCTGGTCGTCTGCACCGGCTCGCAGAACAATGTACGCAGGGCCTACACCAGCGGCACAGTCGCGATCGGGGTAGGTGCCGGGAACGTACCGGTCATTATCGACAGCAGCGCGGACCTGACCGATGCGGCCGAGAAAATCTGCCAATCCAAAATATTCGACAATTCGACCTCGTGCTCTTCCGAAAACTCGGTCGTCATTCTTGATGACGTCTACGACGGGGCCATAGCCGCCCTTCGTGGAGCCGGAGGTTATCTTGCCTCGCCGGACGAGAAGGCGCTGATCCAAGAATCCCTGTGGGTCGACGGGCACCTCAACCGCCACATGATCGCCAAGGACGCCGATGTTTTTGCCGGTCTCGCCGGACTCCCGGACGAAGCCAGATCCAGCCGGTTCTTCATGGTCGAGGATCAAGAGGTCGGTAGCGAGCACCCCTTCTCCGATGAAAAACTCTCTCTGGTCTTAACCGTTTATCGGGCCAAGGATTTTTCTCACGCCAAGGACCTCGTCACCCGTATCCTTGATGTAAAGGGCATCGGCCATTCTTGTGGCATTCATACCGCCGATGCCGGTCACGCCCGGGAGCTTGCGGAGGAACTCCCTGTCGTCCGTGTGCTGGTCAACCAGGCCCACACGTTCGGAAACGGCGGATCCTTCGAAAACGCCTTGAATTTTACCTTGTCCATGGGATGCGGGACCTGGGCGGGAAACAGCATCTCGGAAAATCTGAACTACCGGCACTTCATCAACATTACCCATCTCGTCCGAACCGCCGACGAAGACAAACCATCCGAAGAAGATCTGTTCGGCGTCTATTGGGAAAGGTACGGGAAATAGTCCGATGAATTTCGTCGAACATGCCGGAAAACGAATGCTGGAGGAAAGCGGCCTGCCGGTGCCTTCGGGGATTCTATGCTCAACCGTCGAGGAAGTCGAAACGGCTGCCGGGCGTCTCGGGCCGTGCGTCATCAAGGCTCAGGTTGCGACCGGCAAGCGGGGAAAAGCCGGCGGCATCAAACTCTCCAACTCCGTTCCGGAGGCCCGGGAAAATGCTATCGGCATCCTTGGCATGGAGATCGGCGGCCTGCCGGTGGAGCAGGTCCTCGTCGAAGAACAAGTAGAATTTACGTCCGAGTTTTACCTTTCGATCATCAACGACCCGGCAACGAAGTCTCCATTGATATTGTTTTCGGCGGCGGGCGGTATGGACATCGAAGAGTCGGCCGCAACCGCGCCGGACCTGATGCGGCGAATGCCCGTGGACATCCGAAAGGGCATCGACCTCCCGGCGGTACATGAACTTCTGGAGGGGTTGGAGCTGTTCGGCTCGGAAGAACATGTCGTCGCCTTTATCGCCGATCTCTATACGGCCTACCGTTCTTCCGATGCCGAGCTGATCGAGATTAATCCACTCGGCCTCCTGGAGGACGGGCGTGTGATTGCGCTGGACTGCAAGTTCATCTTGGATGACCAGTCGGCCTATCGCCAGGAATCCCTTGCCGAGGGCGGGACCCCGGAACGGCTGACACCGCTTGAGCAAAGGGCCAAGAATCTGGGCCTCAAATATATCGAGCTTCCAGGGGAGGTGGGCATTCTGGCAAATGGCGCCGGACTGACCATGACAACCATGGACGCCGTCACCCATTACGGCGGGTCACCCGCGAACTTTCTCGAAATAGGCGGTGACGCCTATACCAAGGGCCGGGACGCGCTGGAAATCGTGCTCGCCAATCCTTCCGTCAAGAGCCTGCTGGTGAATTTTTGCGGCGCATTTGCGCGAACCGACATCATGACTCAAGGGCTCTTGGAAGGCTGGAAAGAACTCAAACCCACCATTCCCGTGTTCTTCACGATTCACGGAACCGGAGAGGAAGAAGCCAAAAAACTTGTTCAAGGGGAATTGGAGATCACACCTTTTGATTTCATGGATGATGCCGTAACCGCGGCCGTGGAGGCTGCGGCATGATCCCCAATGCGACCCACAAAATTCTCGTTCAGGGCGTGACCGGGCGTCAGGGAACGTTCTGGACCGAGCAGATGATCGCATGCGGTTCGAACGTGGTAGGCGGGGTCAATCCGAGGAAAGCGGGCACCTCCCACCTCGGGCTTCCGGTATACGGTTCCGCTCAGCAGGCTTTGCGGGAATCCGGCTTCGATATTGCGATAATGTTCATTCCGCCGGCCGGGGCGAAGGCGGCGGCGATCGACGCCATCGAAGCCGGCGCCAAAATGCTGGTTTGCCTCACGGAACACATTCCCATCCAGGATGTCTTGGAAATAATGGCCGCCGCCGGCGCAAACGGAACGCGCGTGGTCGGTCCGAACACCGCGGGCATCGTCGTTCCCGGTGAATGTTTCGTCGGTATCATGCCCGCTTTCAACGAGAATGTTTTTCAGCCCGGCAATGTCGGTATCGTCTCCCGGTCCGGAAGCCTGGGAACCCTCGTCAGCCTGCAGTTGGTACAGCATGGGATCGGTCAGTCCGTCTTTTACGGCGTCGGCGGGGATTCCGTCATCGGTACGTCCAGCCGGGATGCGCTCGAAATCTTGGACCATGACCCTCGGACCGAGGCGGTCGTTCTGTGCGGCGAAATCGGCGGCACGGCCGAAGAGGAAGCCGCCGAGTACGCGGCCGCCATGTCCAAACCCGTCGTCGCGTTCGTCGCCGGACGGAGCGCTCCGAAGGACAAGAAGATGGGCCATGCCGGCGCGATTGTCACCGGTGACAAGGGGACGTACAAATCCAAGAAAAATGCGCTGGAGCAGGCGGGTGTCGAGGTTGTGGCCGTTCCAAGTCAAATCGGAGCGGCGGTAATCCGGTCCAGGGGCGCAGACCTTATTGCCACGGCCAGTTGAATTCGCACCAATGAGAAATTGGCGCAACACATCGAGGAACAAGCAAAGAGACCAGAATCATGACTGAGATGACGACCGAGGAAGCCTTCGTGAAAGTGCTTCAAAACCACGGCATCGAACATGCCTTCGGCATTATCGGGTCCGCCATGATGCCTATTTCGGACCTTTTCCCCGCCGCCGGAATCAAATTTTGGGATTGTGCCCACGAAACCAACGCCGGAATCATCGCCGACGGCTATACCCGATCCACCGGAAAGATGGCCATGGCCATCGCGCAGAACGGTCCCGGAATCACGAACTTCGTGACGCCGATCAAGACCGCTTATTGGAACCATACGCCGATGCTTCTGGTAACGCCGCAGGCCGCGAACAAGACCATGGGGCAAGGCGGATTCCAGGAAGTGGAACAGATGGCTCTCTTCCGCGACATGGTCTGCTACCAGGAAGAGGTCCGCGACCCGTCCAGAATGGCCGAGGTCCTGAACCGGGTCATCGAGAAGGCGTGGCGGGGGTCCGCGCCCGCGCAAATCAACGTACCGAGGGATTTCTGGACCCAGGTCATCGACATCGAGATGCCGCAAATCGTGCGCCTCGAGAGGTCCGGTGGCGGCGCCGAATCGATCGCCAAGGCAGCGGATCTCCTGGCCAACGCGGAGTTTCCCGTAATTTTGTCCGGGGCGGGTGTGGTTATCGGAGAGGCCATTCCGGAGTGCCGGGCGCTCGCCGAACGGCTCGATGCTCCCGTCTGCAGCGGCTATCAACACAACGATAGCTTTCCCGGCAGCCATCCCCTGGCCGCCGGGCCGCTGGGATACAACGGATCCAAGGCGGCCATGGAACTCATTGCAAAGGCCGATGTCGTCCTCGCGCTCGGGACGCGCCTGAATCCGTTTTCCACGCTTCCCGGCTATGGGATCGACTACTGGCCGCAGGCCGCCGCCATCATCCAAGTCGACATCAATCCTGACCGTATCGGCTTGACGAAGAACGTGGACGTCGGAATCTGCGGGGACGCCAAGCTGGTCGCCCGGCAGATTCTCGACCGGCTGCCCGACTCGGCGGGAGACAAGGGACGAGAAGACCGAAAGGCGCTGATCCACCAGACGAAATCAGCCTGGCTGCAGACGTTGAGCAGTCTGGATCACGAAGAGGACGACCCGGGCACCGTCTGGAACGAAGAAGCACGCGAACGGGATGCGGATTTGATGTCGCCCCGCAAGGCCTGGCGTGCAATTCAGGCTGGATTGCCCGGGGATGCGATCATCTCAACCGACATCGGGAACAATTGCGCCATCGGCAACGCCTATCCGACATTCGAGGAAGGCCGGAAGTACCTTGCCCCGGGGCTATTTGGCCCGTGCGGTTATGGCTTCCCGTCGATCCTGGGCGCGAAAATCGGCTGCCCGGATACGCCGGTCGTCGGCTTCGCCGGAGACGGCGCGTTCGGTATTTCGATGAACGAAATGACATCTTGCGGCCGTGAAGACTGGCCGGCCGTCACGATGGTCATCTTCCGCAATTATCAGTGGGGCGCCGAAAAAAGAAACACCATCCTGTGGTACGACAACAATTTCGTCGGCACGGAACTGAACCCCAATCTCAGCTATGCAAAAGTCGCCGAGGGTTGCGGGCTGAAAGGTGTCCAGGCCAGAACGCAAGAGGAGCTTACGGCCGCGATAAAAGAAGGCTGCGAGGCGCAGGCAAGCGGTGTCACGACCTTCGTCGAGGTTATACTCAACCAGGAGCTTGGCGAGCCGTTCCGCCGGGACGCGATGAAGGCGCCGGTTCCCGTTGCGGGAATAGATGCTGGCGACATGCGCCCCCAGCAGGCTGGGAACGGCGGGGAGGGACATCCCGGGTGATGTCCCCTCCGGTTCCCTAGGCTCCCGGCAAAGGCATTCCGGCCAGTCGAATGACCCAGTTCGATTCCATAATCAGCCGGGCCCGCTCCAATCCCAAGCATATCGTTCTGGCGGAGGGAGAAGATGAGCGTGTGATCGAGGGCGGCCTCCGTGCCGCCCGCGATGGCCTCGCCGTCGTTACGGTTCTCGGAGACCCGGACGAAATTCGGCCTGCCGTCAAGAAACTTGGCGGCGATGTTTCCACCATCAATGTGATCGAGCCGGACAAGTCACCGGCAAGAGACGGTTATGCGGACGCCTTTTACCAATTGCGCAAACACAAGGGCGTCGATGAAAAGTCGGCCGAGGCGGCGGTTTCGGACCCTTTGATATTTGCCGATCTCATGGTCCGGGAAGGGGATGCGGCGGGATCCCTCGGCGGCGCCTTGCGCACAACCGCGGACGTGGTCCGAACGGCCTTTCAGGTAATCGGAACCGACGATCGTTACTCCCTGGTGTCCAGCTTTTTCATCATGCTGCTGGAAGAGGAATTCCACGACTTCAAAGGGCCGATACTCTTCGCGGATTGCGCATTGGTCGTGGACCCGGACGAAGAGCAGCTTGTTCAAATCGCTTCGGCGACGGCGGACAGCGCCGGTACGCTCCTGAACCTGGACCCCAAACTGGCCATGTTGTCCTTCTCGACACGTCAAAGCGCGGATCACCAACTCGCCGACAAGGTCGACAATGCGGCCAGGCGGCTCAAGGAGCTTCGGCCTGACATTCCCGTCGAGGGCGGCATTCAGTTCGATGCTTCGTTCGTGCCCGAGATCGGAAACCTGAAAGCCCCGGAATCAGCGGTTGCCGGCAACGCAAATGTCATGATCTTCCCGGACCTGAATTCCGGAAACATCGGCTACAAGATTGCCGAGCGGATCGGCAAGGCAAAGGCGATTGGACCGATACTGCAGGGACTGGCGAAGCCCGCGAACGACTTGTCCCGCGGCTGTAGTGCGGAGGACATTTACCGGATGATTGCGGTAACGAGCGTTCAAGCCCAGGCCGCGGACCAATGAAATCAACGCAGTTGCCCTAGAGCCGATCATGGATTGCCGGAATCGCTTTGCGATGCCGGCAATCCATGTGAATCGGCTCTACACTATTGAAATAGATCG
>CAZUGT010000203.1:0-2148 GCA_964620095.1 uncultured Rhodospirillaceae bacterium
CTTTGGGCAAAATGCGTCGGGCGTTACTGGGACGTTATCGTTGATTTCCGGGATGCACCGCTGACCTATCTTTTGGGCCGCCGCCGGCGGCTGAGCGTCACCCGCCACGATGGGCCGGAACGCCAGGTCGAGCGGTATGCCGCGGCCCTCTCATTGGACCAGCCGCCGGCACCGACCCTGTGGATCGATGACCGGATTGCCGGGCAGGCCGCGAACCTGATCCCCGGCGGTTCCAAGGTTCTGGCCATTGGACCGGCCGCCAACTGGCCGGCGAAGACCTGGCGCGCCGGGCACTTCGCGGAGTTGGCCGGCCGGCTGACGGGACCCGGCGGAATCCTGCCGGGAGCCAAGGTGGCGTTGTTCGGCCATGAAAATGAACGGCCCATGGCGCAGGAGTTGATCGACGGCATTCCGCAAAGCCGACTCATCGACCTGATGGGACGGATCGATTTGCTGACGGTCTATGGCTGCCTCGAAAGATGCGATTTTTACGTCGGCAACGATTCCGGCCTCATGCATATGGCGGCGGCTTCGGGAACGCCGACCCTCGGCCTGTTCGGTCCGACGCCGGAATCCCGGTACGGGCCTTGGGGGCATCACACCGCGGTGGTTCGAACCATGGTTCCCTTCGAGGAAATATTTCCTCCCGATTTCGATCATGTGAACAGCGATAGTCTCATGGACTCGCTGACCGTCGACATGGCGGAGCAGGGCGCGCGGGAGTTGTGGTCACGGACGCAGGGGATTGCGGCGTGAGCGAGATCGAAATTTCCGCGGCCGCGTTCGAAAGGCCGATCCCCCGATGAAGGTTCTCCAATGCATGGCAGGCGCCGGGTTCGGCGGGGCCGAGGCGTTTTTCACCCGCCTGGTCATCGCGCTCGGCAGGGCCGGGCTGGATCAGCGGGTCGTGATTCGGGCCGATGCGGATCGCGCCAAATCGCTCAGGGGCGCCGGTATCGAGCCCTATGAGCTCAAATTCGGCGGACCGTTGGACGTCGGTTCCGGACGCAAGCTGGGCAAGATGATCAAAGAGTACGAGCCCGATGTGGTCATGAGCTGGATGAACCGGGCCACCGCGGCGGTTCCCAAGCCGGACGGGAAGTTCGTCCATGTCGGCCGGCTCGGCGGCTACTACAACCTCAAATATTACCGGAACTGTGATCACTTGGCCGCCAACACCGAAGACATCGCCGGCTATCTCGTCAGGAACGGCTGGGCGCCGGAGCGCGTGCACTACCTGCCGAATTTCGTTTCCGCCGAGAAAGCGGCGCCCCTTTCCCGAAGCACGTTTTCCACGCCGGAAGGGACGCCGCTCATCCTCGCTCTGGGACGCCTGCACGAGAACAAGGCCTTCGATACGCTGCTTCGGGCGGTGGCGCGGGTGCCCGACCCCTATCTCTGGCTGGCCGGTGACGGCCCGCTTCGGGGCGAGCTCGAAGAGTTGGCCGGACAACTCGGCATCGAGCCCCGGGTTCGCTTTCTCGGTTGGCGCGACGACACCGAGGCGTTGTTCGCGTCGGCGGACATATTTGTTTGTCCGTCCCGCCACGAACCGCTCGGCAACGTGGTGATCGAGGCCTGGGCCCAGGGGGTCCCGGTGGTGGCCACCGACAGCTCGGGCCCCGGTGCTCTTATTCGTCAGGGTGTATCCGGGTTGCTGAGCCCGGTCGACGACGTGCAGGCCCTGGCGCGGTCGATCAAACGGCTGGCCGACGATCCGGGTGCGCGCGGGGAACTTTCCCGTGGCGGCCAGGACGCCTACGAGGCCGAATTCACCGAGGACATCGTGGTCGGGAAGTACCTCGACTTCTTCGAAAAGGTAACCGCCTGATGTGCGGCATCGCCGGGGTCGCCATGGCCGATGGAAGTGCGCCTGATAGCGCGCTGGTCGGCCGCATGGTCAAGGCGATGGCCCATCGCGGACCCGACGGCGAAGGCGCGTATAGAAGCGGTAGTGTGGCGATGGGCCACAACCGGCTGGCCATCATCGATCTCGAGACCGGCGACCAGCCGATCCGCGGGCCGCGCGGCATCGTGCTCGCCGCCAATGCCGAGATCTACAATTACATCGAACTCAGACGGGAGTTGGGCGAGTCCAGGTTCAGCACGCGATCGGACTGCGAGCCCCCGGTTCACCTCTATGCGGGC
>CAZUGT010000204.1:0-77566 GCA_964620095.1 uncultured Rhodospirillaceae bacterium
GGCGCCTCCCCGATGAGCACACCGGTTGACGAACGCATGGAGCGCACCGTCACGCGCCCGCGACAAGACGTAGGGAGTCTGCCCCACATAGCCGGTGATGAAATCTCCCGGCTGGGTCACTTCGCATTCCAGCCCCAAATAATGCCATGTGCGCCCACGAAAGAGTGCTTCTTCCTCACGGTTGAAAATTTCTTCGTCCCGGAAGATCTGATAGGGCACGGCCGTGAAGTCGGCCTTCGGCCAGACAATCGCATTCAGGCGGTCATTGCTCATGGCGGGATAGTACCACGGCATGAAAAGGAGCGCCACCCATGGGCCGTGTCATATGAGGTATCGCCATCTATACTATCGAATGGGTATTTCATAAGGATTTAGGGAATCGCATATCACATGGCTCGCACAGACGATTCCGATGCATACAATGCTGTCGAAACTGTCAGTAGAGATGAGTTGGAGGCCCTACAAACAGAGCGGCTTCGTTGGTCGTTGGCCCATGCCTACAACAATGTCCAGTTTTATCGGGAAACCTTCGATAAGGCGGGGGCGGTTCCCGCCGAAGTCAACAATCTGGCGGATCTGGCGAAATTCCCGCTCCTCAGCAAGCAGGACATGCGTGCATCCTATCCGTTCGGGCTATTCGCGGTACCGATGGAACAGGTCATTCGGGTACACGCGTCATCCGGTACGACGGGCAACCCGGTGGTTACCGGGCATACGCGGCAGGATCTCGAAAACTGGAGCCATCTTGCCGCGCGAACATTGTATGCGGTCGGCGCGCGGGCCGGGGATACACTCCACATGGGCCTTGTGTACGGATTGAAAACGGGTGCATTTCCAATGCATTACGGTGCGGAGGAACTTGGCTGCTTGGTCATTCCGGTAGCCGGGGATACCACCGAAGCGCATGTCAAATATCTGCTCGATATCAAGCCGCGCCTGTTTGTTTCCAACCGGTCGCAAGCCCTCACCATTCTCGACGAGTTTGCACGCCAGGGAATCGATCCTCACGAAGCCCAGATTGAAATCGGTTTGTTTGGCGGGGAAGCGGGAAGCGCGGCGATGCGAGAAAAGATCGCCGAAGGATTTGGTATTAGGGCCGTCGAAATTTATGGACTTACAGAGGTCTGCGGCGCCGGCATGTCTACGCAGACCCCTGGATCTGGCGAGGGCATGACGATTTGGGAAGATTTTTTCTATCCCGAGATCATTGACCCCAATACCGGAATAGCTCTGCCGGATGGTGAATATGGCGAGTTGGTGATCACGTCGCTTGCGAAGGAAGCTTGCCCCGTCATCCGGTACAGAACGCGCGACATCACTTGTATTCTCCCCGTGGCGGAACGATCGATGCGTCGGCTGGCGCCGCTCCGCGGCCGCGCGGATGACATTATTGCCGTTGATAGCGGCTATATTTATCCTCTGGATATCGAACAAGTCCTGTTGTCCGACGAACGGGTACGACCGTTTTTCCAGTTCCAGGTCTCACGGCAAGACAAGGGCGACGTTCTCAGCGTTAAGGTGGAAATGAGCGACGCTCTGGCCGCATCGGGTGAGGGCGCACAATCGAATTGTCAACGAGAATTGATATCGGCCATCAAGGCGGCATCAAGTGTCGACGTCGACGTGGAGTTGGTGACGCCACTCACATTCCCGCGTGGGCCGACCAAATCAGTCCGTGTTTTGGATCGCCGCTAAGTTGCGCTCCGGGCATCGTAGGCGGCCCGCAATTTGTTGATACCGGCCTCTTCACGATAGTCGTCTGAACCTTCCAATTTCCAAACTTCGATGGGAACGCCGGTTGCGTCCGCAACCCGATCCATCGCGTTGAAGGTGGCAATGATGCCCGCCGCGTCGGCGCACGCTGCCGGCCCCAATCTTTCGACGACGGCTTGGCGGGCCGCCTCCAATTCAAGCTCGTCATCACCGATCGCCGCATCAGCGAATGCCATCAAAGTATCGCCTTCGGGAACGCCAGTATCTCCGTCTGACACGCCCGTTACCGCATTCAAATCGTATGCTAGTCCGTTTTGTTCGAGGTTCTCACGGAGCCTCACGGTATGACCGGTGGTTCAGTAGAAGCATTGATTAATCGCTGAAACCCGGCTGCCGAGCAGTTCGATTTGCGCCCGGGAAATCGCTCGGCCTTTTACGTTGCTTCGATTATCGGCGATTTGATAACCGTCCAGATATTGGTGATCGATCATGCTCCAATATTCGCGTGCATCATCGGTGACCAAACTGATGGCGCGGCGAATATTGTTCTTTCCTTGCTTGTAGATTTCAATTTCCTCCGCTTCCGCCAGGCTCATATCGACGGTTGGGATCCAGGCGATCTCGCTAATGGCGCTGGCCGGCCGTCTGCGGCTTGGTTCACCGGGAAGCGGGTCGGGCAATTCGGGCAAGGGCGCACCAATGGCACGCGCAAAGGTGTCGATTGAGACCACGGTAACCGTCACCGTAAGAATTTCGACATACTCGGCATCTGTTACACCTTCGGCTAGCACGTCCTGAACCCATTTCCGCGTAAGTCGGCTGGCATCGGTCGTAACGCGGTGGACGATCTCGACTTGCGGGGCTGACAATTCGCCAAGACTAAGGTGTTCGCCGGTAACGGCATTGGGAGACAGGGCGTCCCTTTGCGCACGGCATAGTTCACAGTTCGGCACGTTGCGGACCTCGCGGGCGACCGCCAACCGTTGGATACCGGTGAACCAGGTGCCGGGCCGGGCGAGATGATCCAGCGCGCTGCGGTGTGCCGCAATCAAATCTTCGCGGATTTCCATCGGGGAATTCGAATATGGATGGCGCTTCATCAACTTGACCTCCAATCAACAGGTCGAATCTTCGACATTCGGGGCCTCGGTGTAAACAAACTGCCTTAAGACGGTGTGAAAGGGCTCCGGCATCTCAAGGTGGGCGATATGGCCGCAACCGGGCAGGATGCAAAGATTTGACCGCTCGATCTGTCGGTTCTGAAATGCGAACTCCTCCAGGGAAACCGAGCGGTCGCGATCTCCGGAAATGATCAGGACGGGCATCTTCAGCTCCGCCAGCCGGTGGCGGACATCCCATCCCCGGATGGCGGTCAGCGCATTGATCGCAGTCGACTGCGTCACGCCAACCGAGGCACCGCAACACAACTCGTAACCTTCCGCATCACGACCTTCGGCGAACCATGTTGCAATCTGCATTCGGGCGACGGATTCGATGTTGGTTTCCATTAGCCGGGCCACCGTTGTGTCAAAGGGTTCGAACCGCCCGTCATCGATGGCTGAGGATTTGGTTGCATAATTCACCAACCGTCCGATGCGGTGCGGTCGGTCCAGCGCCATTTGCTGGCCAATGGCACCGCCGAGCGAGTGACCGACCAGCGTGAAACGTTCCAGCTTCCGTCGATCCAGGAAATCGAATATCGCCTGGCCATAACCTTCAATGTCGGCCGGTTGTGGAACCCGCGAACTCCCGGCGAACCCAGGAAGGTCGACCGCCAGCAAATCAAAGCAATCCTTGAACCGGTCGACCAACGGCTGCCAATACCCGGCACCGCCGAACAAGCCATGCAATAGAATGATCGGCTGGCCGGTCCCCTCTCGAATGAAATTGAGTTCTGTCAAAGTCGAGCGCCTACTTTACCCGCCGGCCGGCTTGGCGGTAACTCCGATAATACAGAACTCCGGCGGAAGCCGCACCGGCGGCATTCAGGTGTAACGCGTATGAAAAAAGATCGAATGGCAGGATCAATGCCAGGCCAGTCGCTACATAAAGCAGCCTTTGCGTCGCCGAGAGCCGCACCCGCGCGTAGGCCATCACGCCCATCGAGGTGAGCCAGACGCCCAGCATCGCCGTGCCGACCGACCCCAGCACGAACAAAGGATCGCCCTGCAACAGCAAGTTGGGAGAGAAGACGAACAAGAACGGTAGAAGGAAGGCCGTCCAGCCAAAGCGAACGGATTCGACCGCTGTTTGCATGGGAGGACAACGCGCTATGCTTGCCGCGGCATATGCGGCGATCGCCACCGGCGGCGTTATCATGGACATCATCCCGAAATAGAGCACAAAAAGATGCGCCGCGAGCACCGGGACACCTAACTCAACGATCGCTGGCGCGACCAATGTCGCCAAAAGGATATATACGCCGACTGTCGGCATCCCCATGCCGAGGATGATGCAGACGACCGCCGCCATCACGAGCAGGAGAATGAGATTGCCGCCGGCAAACTTCACCAATACCAAGGTGAGAGCGAATCCGAGCGCGGATATATTCAATACGCCGATGATGATTCCCGCCGCTGCACCGATCATGATGATCGCGAGCACCGCTTGCCCGCTCTCCACCAATATGCGCCAAAGGCCCAAAACGGTCGGGCGGGAACCGTCATTGCCGAATATCGCCCACCCCATTATTAGCGTGCCGGCGGCATAGAGAGCCGACAGCTCCGGCGTTTCATTAAGCCAGAATAGCGCCCAAATCAGGACGGCGAAGGGCAACAGGTAATGCCAACCTTTAAGGAGGACGTTGCCCATTTTGGGGATCATGGACCGGTCAACCGGCTTGAGGCCGTCTCGAGCAGCTTGGATATCCGCTTGTATGAAAATAGCGGTGTAGTAGATGACAGAGGGCACGATCGCCGCCACCAGTATGCTTTGGTAGGGCTGCTGAATGATCTCCGCCATGATGAATGCCGCGGCGCCCATTATCGGCGGCATCAGCTGCCCCCCCGTGGATGCCACCGATTCGATCGCCGCTGCCGACCGGGCCGCATACCCCGCTTTCCGCATAAGCGGAATGGTCACCACGCCGGTCGAAACGACATTGGAGACTGCGCTGCCCGAAATCGAGCCGAATAGGCTCGATGCCGTCACCGCTATTTTCGCGGCACCGCCCCGGAAACCACCCATCAATGCCGTCGAAAGATTGGTAAAAAACGCGGAGCCGCCGCAATTGTTGAGGATCGTGCCGAAGAAGATGAAAGCGATCACAATTCCCGTTACGACGAGCATCGGCAACCCGAGAATGGCGTTTGAATCCATGCCCAGGAAAATGATCATCCGGGCCAGATCGACCCTACGCCCCTGAAGTTCCCCGGGGATCAAGTGGCCGACCAAGCCGAAGGCGATAAATCCAATTGTCACAAGGAGCAGGACGGGGCCGGTCGTCCGCCGAAGCCCTTCCAATGACGTCAACAGGAGCAAAAGACCGACGATGATGGCATCGGGGTTGCGCTCGAACAGCTCGTCGACCAACCGAGGAAAGTTGAACACCACGTAAAACGCGGCACCTAGACCAATGAACCCGATACACCAATCGTACCAGGGGACCCGGAGACGCCGCGTATCTCGCCGCGCCGGATGAGTTAGGAACAGTGAAAACAGTGCCGCCCCGAGCATGGCAGCAAAAAATTGCTCCGGGAACGGATTGATCCCAACCAAGCGAAACAGGCTGAACGCCCAAAGGATCGTACCGATTGGCAAGAGCGCGCCGACCACAGGGCCCAGCACCCGTACCGACCAGGATACGGGTGCTTCAGCGGCGGTCGTGTCGGTCATCCCAAGGGCGGCGGAACGGTTTTGGTCCGCCTATTTGCCGGGCCACACCCCCGCTTCACGGTAGTACTTTTCGGCGCCCTTGTGGTACGGCACGCCGAAGTTTGTCGCGATGTCGGATGGTGCGAAGTGGCTCAACGCCTTGTACGAAGCCTGCAGGCCCGCCTTGTTGGTATGGATGGCCTTGGCCACTTGGTAGACCACGTCCTCACCGATCTTCGCATTTGCCATCATGACCATCGGCGTCGACAGGACGGAAATTTCCTCCTTCACCCCGATGCTAAATCCAGGCTTCAGCTTGACGACGATGGTCCCCGGTGCGGCTTTCATTGCCGCCTTTTGCGCTTCTTGCGAGCTTGGCAAGGAAATCCATCGTACCCCGCCAACCTTGGCATCGGCCTGTTGGGCGCCACCCGACAGCAACGTCATGATCGTGGCATCGATACGGCCGGCCATGAAGTCCTGGACGCCGCGGACCGCGTTGGGCTGGGCCACGGGCGTGTATTGATCCTTACTCACACCGGCGGCCTTCAGATAGGCGTTCGCAAAAACGGCAACGATGCGCTGCTTGGGGAAGCCCGAACCGATCTTCTTGCCTTTTAGATCCTGCAAGCTGCTGATCCCGGCGCTGCGCTTGGTCATGAACGCGATCGGCGAGGGCAGGACGGTCGCCACGACACGCATGTTCTCTTGCGGCCCCGCCTTCTTGAACATTGCCGCGCCCTTGTGGGCGAGGAAGGAGACCACACTGACTCCCATGGAGAATTCAAACTCGCCTTTGTTGAGCAGCGGAATGGTCACGACCGGCCCGCCTTGGGGGGCAACCCGCATCCGAAGCGCGGTGTTTTCCGAGACGACCTTGGCGATGGCCGCACTCACCGAATAGGACGATGTGCCGGATGGATTTGTTCCAATTGAATACACTTGTGCCGTCGCGGTCGTCGCGGCGAAACCCAACGAAATCGCAGTCACGGCAAGTACTGATGCTTTCATGTTTCCTCTCCCAAATTCTCAATCAATCAAATGCCCGAGACCCATCATGCGCGTCAAGCGGCGTTTACGATCGACTGGCGTTTCGCTTTGGTGCTGATTATTCGCTTAGATGTTTCAGCTTCCCCGCAAACATATTAGCCATTTATTTGTATGATTATGGAACTAAATTTGGTGTTTATTGTCTCGAATTGGCGGAGGTTGTCGAAGAAGCCGGTCGGGGGCGATGGTGGATTTCCGCTTTTGCCTATTGCGGACCATTCCCCGCCGCCCCCGGTTAATAGCCGGGCGGTTTATTTTGCCTTTTGGCCGGTATCTTCGGCGTTTGGGCGCTGTGATCAGGCTGCTTTCGGGATGGGCGGCGGCATTGGAGCAAGGTTGGCGAGGCGTTTGAGGTTCCGTGCGATGGCAGCGGGCAAAGTTCCTCGAACCGGGCCGGAAACGGCGGTGGCCGGATCCCTCCGCTACGTAGCACCGGCCTTTCCGCGAGGCCGTCCCGAACCGCTCGCCCATTCCCGATTCCGCCGTCGTCGGCATGCCCGGCAGCGTATTTGCGGCGCAGGCCGTCGCGATTGCCCGGTAAATCGACCCCACCCTCCTGATACTGCATGCCACCGGCAGGCACCGCCTAGTGGGGTGCGGTAAGCGAAATCCGGGGGGAAAGGTTAATTTCTGTAACTCAAACGGTTAAGCCAAATCAGACGGGCACTTCGATCAAATGTCGGTCTCGGTGGTTGCGAGCCCCCGCAACCAAAGAAGCCCCGTTAATCCAATAGGATAGCGGGGTTTTCTTTTGCTGCGGCCTTGGTTCATTCCGAAACCGTAAGCATACCGTAAGCGGAGCCAATGCACCGCATGGCCCTGCTGGGACCCCGGGTGACACCGTCGCGTCGCGAGCGCCGAGGGCTGGAACGAGGCGGTGCGCCGTCGTCGCGGGAACACGTTGTAGCTTGTCGAGAGCAGTGTCGACTTTCCCATCTCGTTGGGACCGACGACGACATTCAGGCCGTCGCCGATGTCGTCAACAGGGTGCGGCAGCCATCCTCATCATCGATCGGGAACGGTTTTCTCGCGAACTTCACCGTGGATTGGTTTGGACAGATTGCGCCAACCTGACCCATATGGCTATCGCCGCATCACGGCGCTGCTACGCGCCAAAGGCTGGCATGTGAACGCCAAGCGGGTGCGATGCATCTGGCGGCGGGAGGGGCTGAAGGTCCCCGGGAAGCAATACAGACGGTCATCAATCCACGGCAATCAGTTGCAGCGGAGTAGCTGAATTTTGCCGCCAAAGTTTGGAGGTGCTGAACAATTCTGGCACACCTAGAATTTTAGTGCCGCGATAAGCAACCCGTTCGCGTGCTTGTGTCCGCACTTGGCTAATTGGGGACGCTTGGCAGAATACGGTTGAAGGTCGGCTTCTAGCCAGAAGCGGACATAACTTAACGCTTAGGACCCATGCTGTTCCGCTGGTTGTGCGGCCATCGTTTGGCTAGACTGAGCACTGCACGAGAACCCGCCGTAAACACACGAGGCTGGCACGATGCCGCCAATTATTTGCCCCTATCCTCAGGCCGAGGGATACAATGAATTCGCCCGATAAGGAACTTGGCAACGGGCCGCTCGTTCCCCTATTGAACGTGGAGGAATTTTCCTCGCACTACCGCGAGACGGTCGAACGTGTTCGCGCTCGTGCCGGACACATATCGAATAGCGCGCGTGCCACGGCGCACGGTGAAGAGCTGGCGGCGTCTGCGCGGCAGTTCTTGGAGTCCACTTGGTTACTCGGCGACCTGCCAAGACCTTTCCGCGCGCTTATCCGCTACAAAGTGTCGGCCGTGAATACCTGTTACTATTGCTCGTCACATCAGCTTGGCTACCTAAAGAAGATGGGAGTCGCGGAAGAGAAGATCCGCCACATTCATGAATTCATGACCCATGCCGCTTTCGATAATCGGGAGCGAGCGGCGCTGGCGTTTGCTGAGGCGATGACGGTCGATGCCTCCAACATTTCCGACGAAATCGCCGCGTTGTTTGTCTCGACATTCACGCCGAAGGAGCGGATCGAGATCGCCATTGTCGCCGCCGGGATGGGGATGCTTAACACACTGAACGATTCGTTGCGTGTTCCGGTCGAAGACAGCGTCATGGAAATCGCGGCCGCGTTACCGCAATACGCATCCGAATTCAGCGAATAAACGGGAGCGGATGCGGGCCGATGCGGCCGAAAATTTCCAGCGACTGCTTGGGGTATTTGGGAGTCCCAAATCATGTTCGTCAATTGTGAACTCCGTGCCGCTCCGAACGAATGGGCCGGTCCACCGCGTGAGCGCAAATCTCAGTCATTGACGATCGACATTCACAATCATTTCGAGGTGGACGAAGCCATCGAACTAATGGCCGACGCCACTGCTGAGCGTGCGAAATCTCAGCCCGGATTTCCGTATTTTCGCAACGATTTGACGCGAGAGGTCACGCGGCGACAGCGCCAAGAAAACAAGCACCGACTGTCCGATCCGGCGGTGCGCATCAAAGACATGGATGCCATGGGCATCGACATCCAAGCGCTCACGGTGACACCCGCGCAGACGTATTATTGGGCCGATGCGGCGCTGGGACGTGATGCGGCGCGGCTGATCAACGATAAGCTGGCCGGCATCGCGGCGGCGCACCCCGAGCGGTTTGTGGCGATGGGAACCGTGCCCCTGCAAAACACCGAACTCGCGATTGCGGAAATGGGGCGGTGCACCGATGAACTTGGCATGCGAGGGCTCCAACTCGCGACGAACGTGGACGGTGAGGAATTATCGCACGATCGTCTGGCCCCGTTTTTTGCCCGCGCCGAAGAGCTGGGCTTGTTCCTGTTTTTGCACCCCGTGGGGTTCAGCGACGGCGGCCGACTGTCCAATCACCACTTTGGGAATTTGATTGGTAACCCCTTGGACACAACCGTGTGCATCATGCACCTCATTTTCGACGGAACCCTGGCGCGCCATCCGGGCCTCAAAATCTGCGTTGCCCATGGCGGCGGCTTTGCCAGTGCCTATCCGGCGCGGATGGATCACGGCTATTTTGCCCGTGAGGATTGCCGCCAGCACATAACGGAGCCGCCAACCACCTACCTCAAACGGCTCTATTTCGACACGATGGTGTTTGGTGATGATCAGCTCAAATATCTGATCGGCAAATACGGGTCCGATCGTATTTTACTTGGGACCGACTATTGCGCTGACATGGGCGAGACGGATCCCGTCGGTTTGGTCGAAGCGATCGAGGGATTGACGCCGGCGGAACGCGACGACATCTGCGGTCTCAACGCGGCGGAATTGTTAGGGATTGATCCCGGATGAGGTGAAATGGCCGGGTTTTACGCTGAAGCCCCGCGCCACGGGATTGGAATGGTCGCATGAAAGCAATGGTTCTTACTGCACCGGACACGCCGTTTCAGTTGATGGATGTCCCCGATCCCGTTGCCGGCGAGGGCGAAGCCATCGCCAAGGTCCTGACTTGCGGTGCTGGGCTCACCATCCAGCACCAGCGCGCGGGACGTATCAAGATCGACTACCCGCGCATCATCGGTCATGAAATTACGGCGGTGATCGTCGAAACAGGCTCCGGTGTCGGCGATCTCAAAATCGGAGATCCTGTCACCGCCTACTATTACCTGACATGCGGAACCTGCGAATGGTGCCGCAAAGGACGGGAGACGCTCTGCAACAATTTCGCCGGCAATGTTGGCCGCGATATGGACGGCGGCTATGCGGAATACATCAAGCTGCCAGCCAACTCATTCATCAAAATCCCGGACGGCTTGGATTATCGGGCCAACCCCGCTGAGATAGGCGTCGTCACCGATGCGATTGCGACGCCGGTCAAGCTCGTAAAAAAGGCTCGTATCCAGCCGGATGAGAACGTCCTGGTGATCGGCGCCGGTGGCGGGCTGGGTTTGCAGATGGTCAAAGTGGCAAATTGGGCGAAGGCGAATGTGATCGCGGTCGATGTCCGGTCCGAGAAGTTCGACGCCTGCCGAGATGCCGGCGCGTCGAAGGTTCTCGATGCATCCAGCGGCGATCTTGTCGACGCCGTAAAGACAATGACCGGCGGCAGGGGCGCCGACGTCATCATCGATTTCGTCGCCAATGAAAAAACATTGGAAGACTCGGTCCGTACGTTAGGCAAGGGGGGGCGGCTAGCAATCCTGGGAGGCGGCGGTGTAGATAACCCGTTCCCGGTCTCGGGAAATTGGATTAAGGCCGGAGAACGGGAAATATTGGGGAGCCGTTATGCGACTCGCGACGAAGTTCGCGAGGCTCTGGAGATTGTTGCCCGCGGCGAGCTATGGCCGATCGTGACCGAGACTTGTCCGCTTGCCGAGGCCGAAGCGCTGCATCAGCGACTTGAGTCCGGCTTGGTAACAGGACGGGCAGCCGTTATGGTGGGCACGTCCTAGGGCAGTTGTCGATCAGGAGGTGATGATGCCAAGCTCAAATGCCGCCCACACGCCGATAGCGCCCGCTGTTCGATCAAGCGGGAACCAGATTGAAATCATCCCATTCCCGGCGCCGTTGGGTGCCGAGGTGCGCTGCGACGTGCGCACGCTCGACGACGAAGGGGCCGCCAAGATTCGCCAGGCGTTTCTCGATCATTTGGTACTGCTCTTCCGGGGTCAGGATCTGGACGACCCCGCACTGATGCAGTTCGGTGGGCTGTTTGGCGAGCTAGCGGCCCCTTTGCCGCCGGAACACGGGGCTGAGGGTGCGCGCACCAGCGACGAGAACGAGTTTCCCCTGGTTTCCATTATCTCAAACGTCGTCGAGAACGGCCGGATGATCGGCGCTCTCGGGGATGGTGAGGCACAGTGGCACACCGATTTTTCGTTTCACGAGATTCCCTATGCGGCCTCGATCCTCCACGCCTGGGAGATTCCCGATACATGGGGCGGAGATACATCCATTCTAAATATGTACGCGGCGCTGGAAAGCGTGCCGGCGGCGCTCAGGCGGCAGATTGAGGGGATGACGATCAAGGGGGATCAGAGCTTTAACAGCGCGGGTCAGCGGCGGAAGGGTGTGCCCGAAACCACTGATGTGCGAACAGCGTTCGGCCCGAGCCACCCAATCGTCCGCACGCATCCGGAGAGTGGACATAACGCCCTTTATTTGGGCCGGCGGACCCTCGCTTACGTAAATGGACTTCCGGTCGACGAGTCAGAGGACTTGCTGGATGAGCTCTGGGGCTACGCGACCAATACCGACCTCACGTGGACCAACAAGTGGCAAGTCGGCGACATTCTGATGTGGGACAATCGGTGCGTCATGCACCACCGCGACGCATTCGACCCCGACTCGCGACGGATAATGCACCGGGTTCAAACCGTCGGTGATCGACCTACCTACTCGCCCCGGTTAGGCAACAACGAGGCACATCCGCGGGCCGCGGGCTAAAGCACCGGCGATTAGTCGTCATACATGCCGCGGCCATCCTTCTGGATAAAGGCTTTTCGATCCAGATTGTCCGGCAGGCGTCCGTTGAGGGCGCGATCCATCCACTCCGCCATAAAATGAAAGGTCTGACGGCCGCATAACGGCTTCGTGGTGTGAATGGAGTGGAATTCGTCCTCGAAAATCCACATCTCCTTGGGGCATTGGAGTGCGTTGTAAACCTGTTCGGCGTCCTCCAACGGATTCAAGGGGTCGAATTCGCCAATACACATGAGGACGGGGCAGTCGATACGCCCGGCATGATCCTTGAGCGTAAATCCTTCGCACATCTCGTCGAAGGCGGCCTCGTCGTCCATACCCGCCATCGCCATGAAAACCTGCTTAAAGCGGATCGGTGCTTCGTCGAAGATCGTCAGGAATTCCCAGTAATAACAGGCGACCGCGCTGGCAACCGCCGCGTAGCGATGGTCATCCGCTGCGGCACGCATTGACCAAAAGGAGCCGAAGCTGCGGCCGGAAAGTCCAATGCGCTTTTCATCGACGTCGTCGCGGGCGGCCAGATAGTCAAACGCTGCAGATGCTGCGGTGACGTGATTGTCGGGGGTGACATAGATGCCCCGTTGAAGCGCCTCGCCTTGACCCGGTCCGTCGATAGCGAGGACGTGCATACCGCGTTGATGAAATTCATTATCGAGCGGGTTGGGATAGTTTTCCTTTGTGTTGTCCATGCCGGGGAGGAAGACAACCGCAGGCGCCTCAACACCGCCCGGCTGCAGGTGTAGAACGCCGGGAATCGATTTATCCTCAAACGGTATTTCGACTTGTTCGACCGGATAATCCAAATGGTCGAACATACGTTTCGCGCACTCGACAGCCTTAGCTAGTATGGGCCAGCGTTTTGGATCGTTCGCGGGGATCGAGAAATGCTGTGCTTCCCGGTAGCGCTCTGAGGCAGTCCGGTAGAGCGCCCGCGCGTTGATGGTGTCTCCACACAGTTCAGCCGATTGCGCCAAATGTTCGGCGTGTTCGGCCTCTTTGATCGCGTATTTGGTGACCATGCGCATGCTCTTGGCCTGCGCGGGGAGAAGGCGTGAATCCAGTTCATAGTGTACCGGCCGGCCAGTGACTTTAAGCATGTAGTCGTTGATCCACTGTTGGCCGTCTCTCTGTCGGATTAATCGTTTCATGGCATTGGATCCAGTCTCGATGGCATCAAATTCGGCCGGTTATCAAACCACCCAAGGGCTTTACGCACCATCGTTTTTAGTCATCCTATCAGCTGGAGGACAGATACGCATCGACAGGGTGGGACTACTCATGGAAAAAAAGGAACTCGGAATTGCCGTTATCGGTTCGGGGCGGATCGGCACGCTGCGGGCCAGTATGGCGGCGCGCCATCCCTCCGTCAGGTTCTTGGCGGTATCCGACAGCGATAAAACCCGTGCGGACGTTTTGGCCCAGCGGATCGGCGCCAATCTGGCAACCGACGACAACTATGCGGCGATTTCGCACGCGGAGGTTGATGCCGTGGTGGTCGCGACGCCGGAACACGATCACGTGGAGGCCGTGCTCCAGGCGGTCGAGTTGGGTAAGCCCATATTTTTGGAAAAGCCCTTAGCGTTGACGCTTGAGGATGGGGATACCATTGCAAACGCGGTCAAAGAGGCGGGTGTTGAACTGGTGATCGGCTATTCCCGCCGCCATGACCGGCGTTGGATGATGACGAAAGAGCATATCGCCGCCGGACGCGTCGGTGAGATCATTTCCATCCAATCGCGTGTCATCAACACGCGAACGCAGATGATGGAGATCCTCAAGCGATCACCAGACGCCTCACCGGTGCTGGATGTCCTGACTTATTACGTTGATATGGTCTGCTGGTATTTGGAGGGCATCCGCCCGGTTGAGGTGGTGGCACGTGGCCATGGAAAGGTTTTCCGGGAGTTGGGCCACGATACGAATGATGCGACCTGGGCACTGATTACGTTCGAGACGGGCGCGATTGCGAATGTAGGAATTTTCTATGCCCTTCCGCCGACCTATCCGGCCTTCGGTCAGAGCCCCCGGTTCGAGGTTTATGGCAACGACGGTGTCATCCTATTGGATGTCGACAACCGCGACAGTGTGCTGTTTTCAGAGAAAGGGATCCCCCACAGCTACGTCCCAGACCACGACGCCAAGATGCTCTTCATGCAAACCAATTCGTCCGGCGACTGGGCGCTCAACGATTTCTGGGGGCCCATCGCAAACGAAACCAGGTCATGGCTCGATCATTTGGTGACGGGTGCGCGGACCGGACATACAACGATCGAAGAGGGACGCCGGACGCTGGAAATTTGCCTGGCAATCGAAGATTCGGTCCGCACGGGGAACACCATCTCGCTGGAGTTATCCTAGGCGCAAAACTGGCGATTGCACGATTATCATGGACTCCGTCAACACAAGTTCGTTACGTTATCGAACGAACATTTGAATCGACCTAAAAAACGGAGGAGGTACCGGTGGATACACGAAATTTGACGAAGATTAGTTACGCGTTGAGTGTATCGGTCGCTGCCGGTGCCCTGTTCGTGAGTGGCATTCCAGCCGCGCAAGCGTTTCCGGATCGACCCATTGAAGTTGTGGTGAAAGCTGGGCCGGGCTCCGGCGCAAACGTGCTTGGCCACAAAATTGCGCAACTTTTGCCGAAATATATCGGGGGTTCCGCGGCCGCGCTCTATAAGAAAGGCGGATCCGGAGCGGTAGCCCAGGCCTACATCCAAAAACGCCGGGCAGACGGACACACAATTTTCCTCGACACGACGACCACCGCGATTGTCATCGCACTGGGCAAGGTGCCGTTCAAGGAAACTGATTGGATTGGTGTGACCCGCATGCAGGTAGACCCGCAGGGCGTTGGCGTGCGTGCCGATTCCCAATGGAAAACCTTCAAGGATCTCGCCACCTGGATTAAGGCAAACCCTGGCAAACTCCGCTGGACCGGTGCGCACTCGGTCGGCATGGATCCCTTTACGGTTGACCTCCTGCTCCAATCAGCCGCTATCAAGAAGTCCGACATCAAATATGTGCCGTCGCGTAAGGCCAACCAAATGAAAGCCATGCTTCTCGGCAACCATATTGATGCGGCGATCCTGAACCCTGGTGAGATCATCGATCAGGTCCAGGCCGGTAAACTGCGGATGCTGGGAATTGCCCACGACAAACGCCTCAAAGCCTACCCCAATTGGCCGACCTTCCAGGAAGGCGGGTACAACGTTCAAGCGGCGATTTGGCGCGGAGTCTTAGTCAAGAAGGGAACTCCACAGGCGGTCATCGACAAGCTGCACGGGGCCCTACAGAAAATTCTCAAGGATCCGGAATACGTCAAATACGCTTCGGGTCAGAATATTCTGAACGGCTATCTCGGTGGGCCAACGAAATTCGACGCCTTCTTCAACAAACAGGTGAGCGACCTGAGAAATCACTTCTCCAAGAAGGGGTCCTAGCCTGAGTTAAATCGTCTGGAGTGAATCTGAGACGAGGCGTCTTGAGATGACAAGTAGAAAGGGCGGCGAGATTCTTGTCGCCCTCTTCTTGATCGTCGGTTCGATCCTTGGATGGATCGAAACCGTTAAATTTGAGGTGGAGCCGGGCATGGTGAAGACCCTGGGCCCCGCCTTCTTTCCGCAAATTCTTTTTACGGGGATCGCACTCCTCGCGATTGCGCTGATTGTCCAGACCGCGCGCACCACGCCGGCCACGGACATGGTTCAATGGGGCTATTGGTACAAAGTTCCCCTGGCCGCCGGCGTAATGCTGTTCCAAGCGCTAGCGTTTGAGGAATTATCGACCTTCATCGCGGTCGGAATTTCCCTGCCGCTGTTGCTGTGGGTGGCGGGAGTAAAATTCAAGAATATCTTTCTCGTCACCGCCAGTTTTCTCATTTTCGTTTATCTGTTTTTTGTCCTGCTGCTTCGGGTTCCCTTGCCGATGCAGTTTTTGCCAACCCTTATGCCGTAGAGCATTGTTCCCCCTCCGGTTCGGTATCTTGCATGCTTGAAAATTGGATCCTTGGCGTCAGTCAACTCGGTCAGTGGCAGGTCCTCCTCGCCATGGTTTTGGGTGTCGGGCTCGGCATCATCGTCGGCGCTATGCCGGGATTGAGCGGCCCGACCGGACTGGCGCTAATGATTCCCTTTACCTTTGTCTTGAGTCCGATTGTCGCAATCGTCCTGCTGATTTCCATATATGTCGGTGCGGAATACGGTGGATCTATCACGGCGATAACGATCAATACGCCGGGAACCCCTTCTGGCGCGATTACGGCGATCGATGGCTATCCGCTGACACAACAGGGGCAAACGGGACGTGCGCTCAGCATCTCAATAATGTCGTCCACCACCGGAGGCGTGTTCAGCACTATCTGCCTGGTGCTGTTTTCCATTCCTTTGGCCAAGGTCGCTATCGCTTTCGGACCCATTCAGTTTTTTGCCCTGGGCGTCTTCGGCCTAACGATCGTTGCCAGTCTGGTCAGCGGCAATTGGATCAAGGGCGTAATCTCGGCGATGATCGGCCTGCTCATCGTGACCGTGGGCGCCGAACCCATGACCGGAACTTTCCGATTTACATTCGGCCAGCCGGCGTTGTGGGATGGCGTCTCCTTTGTCGCGGCCATGTTGGGTCTGTTCGCCATTACCGAAGTGTTCCACATCCTCGAATCGCAGTTGAAGAGCCGCGTCGTGGACACCGCGAAGATCTCGACGGAGCGCATTTCCTGGTTTGAATTCGGTCGGCTTTGGAAAACGCTTTCGATCTCCAGCATTTTGGGAACCATCATCGGCGTCATGCCAGGTGCTGGTGCCTCAATCGGCAGCATCGTTGCTTACAACGAAGCGAAACGTGTTTCGTCAACACCGGAAAAATTTGGCAAGGGCGCGCCTGAGGGGGTCTGCGCGTCGGAAACCGCCAACAATGCGACCGTCGGTGGCGCCCTGGTGCCCCTTCTCACGCTGGGCGTACCTGGCTCCGGCAGCACTGCGATTCTTCTCGGCGCTCTCGCGCTACAAAATATCAATCCGGGACCTCAGCTTTTTGAGAAGCACCCCGACATCGTGTTTGGTATTTTCACCTCACTGTTCTTGGCCAACTTCGTCATGCTCTTCCTGGGGCTGAAGTTCATCCGGCTTTGGCTCAAGGTTGTCGAAGTGTCGCCGCCTGTCCTGGCGGCCCTCATCTTCAGCGTTGCCTTCATCGGTGCCTTCAGTGTCGGTGGCAGCATTGGCGACGTGGTGGTCATGCTGGTGATTGGCTTGATGGGCCACATCCTACGCAAATTCGGTTTTCCTCTGATCCCGGTCGTTATCGGCCTGGTTCTCGGGGACATGATCGAAATTTCATTGCGTCGTGCCCTGATACTCTCGGATGGCAGCTACATGGTATTTTTCACCGATCCCATCAGCCTTGGGCTACTCATCGCCGCCGCAGCATCACTAGTCTTTGCGATCGTCCGTGACATCCGCGCGGCACGGCGACGGCAAAGGTTTGAGTCCGTTTAAATACAGAACTACTTCACAGCCACCGTATAGGTGGTCGATGATTCCGTTCCGAGCCGGGACACTCGATTAACGAAACTGCTGATCAACGACCGCCGGAACGCACCCATGTCCATCGCGCTCCGTGAAAATTTCCGCAGCGTATTCTACACACCATTTTATGCGACCGAGGCAGGTGCGGGTGATCCCAGCGAGGCCATCAGCACTTGGCAAGAGCGCGTGAACGTGCTTGGCGGAAAGGCTTACCAGGGACGTGCCGGTGAATAGCGAGGACCGGACGGTCCGGTAGCAGGCGCAGTGGCTGCTGGCGAACATCGCGGATTGGCACCGACGCGAGGACAAGTCTGTTTGGTGGGAATATTTCCGTTTGAGCGAACTGTCCGCGGATGATCTGGTCGATGAGCGCAACGCTTTGGCCGACTTGGTGTTCGTTGATACGGTTGGGGGTACTGCAAGCGCCCCGGGGCATCGCTATCGCTTTCCCGGGCAGGAAACCGATCTGAGGGACGGCAAGACGCTAATGAGCATGGGCGGAGAGAAGTTGGGCAAGCTGGAGACGATATCGTTCGAGGATCGGATCGTTGACATCAAGAAGCGTATGGCCAGCGTCGACCGGCACCCGCCGGCGGTATTTTTCCATGAACTCCTGAGCACGCAGATTCTCTCGGAATCTCTAGTCGGCATCGGGGAATATGTCGTGATGAACGATGTTGAAGACGACGGTGCACACAGCGTGGCGCGATCTGTTGCTGAGACAGCGGCCGCGTGTCCGTGGCGCGCCCCTGCAAAGTGACGGCGAAACGACTGTTGAGGCGGCTTTGCGGATTGCGCCTCTGCTCGAAGGTGGCGTGCTGCCCATCCAGGGGCCGCCGGGCGCCGGCAAGACCTTCACGGGCGCGCGGATGATTTGCGCTCTGGTTGAGGCGGGCGCGAAAGTCGGCATCACCGCGAACAGCCACAAGGTCATTCTGCTGAGCGCCCTTCTGATCCAGGGACTGAAACCCGGCACCGAGATGCTGGTCGATCAGCTCGACGTCACCTTCTCCATGGTCTGGTCCATCGTCATCGCCAACATCGTCGCGGCGGCGCTGCTGATGGCGTTCACCACTCAGGTCGCCAAGATAGCCTTTGTTCGGAGGCATCTCATTCTGCCGGGCGTGAACCTGTTCGTGTTCATGGGCGCCTTTATGGCAAGCGCCGACATCGGGGACTGGATCGCCATGCTCGGCGCGGGCCTTCTCGGGATTATCATGAAGCGGGCGGGATGGCCGTGCCCGCCGGTGATTCTGGCCATGGTTCTCGGCCCCATCATGGAACAGGCGTTTCAGGTCAGCATGCAAGCCTATGGCCCGGCATTCCTGCTCCGACCCGTGTCCATCGGCATTATCATGATCGTCGCGCTGACCATTTTTCTCTCGGCGCGGGGCGTCATCAAGAACCAGTTCTCCGGCCAATCCGGCCCGGAAAAGGGTGAGGGGCAGGAAAAGAACCCGCTAATCTCTTTCCCGGTGTCGGCGGTCCGGACGGTCGTGTTCGGGGTGGCGGTCATCATGGCCATCCCGTGGCCGGTGTCGCTGAAACAGTTTACCCTCGTTGTAGCCATACCCGCGTTTTTTATCTTCCTCACGGCTGCGTGGCGCGACTTTGGCGAGGCCCGAAATGCCGTCGCGGAAGTGGGCGGCCTAGGCCCGGCATTTTCAGTGGTTGCCGAACGCGGCGCGTTCCGGCGTACCGCCGATCTCTTCGGTTGGCTGGTGGCGATTCTTATTGTCGGGCTCCTCGTCGGGCAGCAAATCGCCATCCCGTTGTTTATCGCACTCTACTTGCGGCGCTGGGGAGAGTATGGCTGGCGAATCTCGCTGGTCTATGCCGCCGCCGGCTGGCTGGTGTTGTTTGGCTATTACGACCAGGTCCTTCATATCGCCTGGCACCAACCGCTGCTTCTCCCATGACCGACGAGCCGAAGTAATGAACTACACTTTCGATCGGTATCGCGTCGCCCTGAAAGCGGGCGGCCAGGACTACTTCGCCGCCGGTGAGGGAGACATCATCCTTTATTTGCATGGAGCCGGCGGTCTGACCAAGTCCTATCCGTTGTACGATCTCGCCACCGACCACCGGCTTCTCGCTCCTGTTCACCCCGGCTTCGACGGCGCCGGATTTCTGCCCGGGTTGGACAGCATGGCCGCACTCGCCGACCACATGGCCGATTTCCTCAATACCGAGGCGGATGGTCCGGCGTTTGTCGTCGCCCATTCCTTTGGCGGATGGCTTGCCTGCTGGCTGGCCGTCAGGCACCCGCAACGCGTCAGGCGTTTGGTTCTCGAGTGTCCCGCCGGATTCCGGTCCGAAGGAAAAGGCGGTATGAGCGAAGACCCGCGCGAGTTGAGGGCGAGCCTGTTCAAGTACCCGGAGAAGGCGCCTCCGGAGGACCGTGCCCGCGATGTCATCCGCGGCAACCGCTATCAGCCCCTCCACTATCACGGCGGCATGCCGTCGGATGATGCGCTCGTCGCGCGGCTTCCGGAAATTCAAGCGCCGACACTGCTGATCTACGGGGTGGAGGACAAGATGATACCGCCTGAGACCTGCGAGATCCTGTCCCGAGGCATCCCCGATTTTCGCCTCGTCGAAGTTGAGGACGCCTTCCACTATGTGCAGATCGATCAGCCGGACCGTTTTACCGAACTCTGCCGAACATTCCTTGCCGACGGCCCGGCGACCGTCTGAAGACAACGGCATGGGAGCGGAGGCCGGAATTTGACGCCACTTCGAATCCAGCTCTCGGTGTATGCCGTCGCCTTTTTCGCCGGTAACGTGTTTTCCATCGTTACGGTCATCATCCCCTTATGGGCGCTGGAACTGGACGCCTCGCCGATCATGATCGGTCTGTTGGTGTCGAGCCGTCAGGTTCTGGCGGTGATTTTCTCCATTCATGCCGGCGCCTTGCTCGACCGATTCGATTCCCGGCGGGTGATTGTCTTTCTGGGTTTGGCGGGGAGTGCGCTCGCCGTCCTGTACCCGCTCCTGCCGTTGGTCGTTGCCGCTATCGCCATTCAAATGCTTGCGGGATTTGCCGAGGTCGGATGCTGGATCGGCGCCCAGTCATTGGTTGGCCGATTGTTGGAGGGCAAGCCCGTATACGCAGGCCGAATGACGGCGGTCGCCCGTGTCGGCGGTTTCATCGCTCCGGCACTGGCCGGCTTTGCCTGGCAGACAGGGGGCTCGGCTGGCGGGTTCGGTTTCCTGGCCGTTTGGATACTGCTGGGCTCGGCGACGGCGCTTATGTTGCCCAGCGTTCCGCCGCACCTGCCGGAGACCGGCGACCGGAAGGCGTCCGAGCCTGAGAAGGCTTCAACGAGGTTTCTGCCCAAGTCCGCTGACTACAAGACTACGTTGCGGCTCCTGCTGTTGCCGGCGATCGCGTTGATCATCGCCGCCACGTTCATGCGGCAGGTCGGATCGGGCATTCAGTCTTCATTCTACGGCGTGTGGCTGTCGGAAGCCGGGATAACGGCGAGTATGATCGGATTGCTGATTGGGACAAGCAGCCTGGTTTCGGCGTTTTCGGCTCTTTCGATCGGCCCGTTGGTAAGACGGTTCGATGAACGCTGGCTGCTGATCGTGATGATTCTCTTGCCTGTGGTCGCCATTGGCGTCACGCCGGCGTTGAGCCTGTTGTCGCTCTTGTTCATCGCCACGGCTGTGCGGGGCATTGGACAGGGGTTGAACCTGCCGTTGATGATGTCCATCGCTTCCCGGTCGGTCGGTCGGGATCTCCAAGGCCGAGTGGTCGCGCTTAGGATTTCATTTAACCGGTTCGGCAGCCTGATATTTCCGGTGTTGATGGGACTAGTTGCCGAGTTCTCCGGCCTGGAGGCGGCGTTCTACATTGTCGGCGTCGCAGCGGTGCTGCTGATCGGTCTGCTTTCCCTCTGGGTCTGGCGCAGTGACGGGTATGCCAGCGGATAGCGGGGCGACGACGAAGATGAACGTGGCCAAATTGTATTGGCCAAATGACCGCTAATGGGATGGACCGTCTGCTTTCCCCGCAAGCAGGACTAAACAACATCTAAGTTGCTGACAATAAGGGGTAAATTTCGAACAATTGGAATCCAGTGATCAAGCGGCGTGCGGATTGCCTCATCCCGCTGGGTGCCGTCGAGCCCGCGTGACCTTGGGCGGCCGGACCGGAGGTGAACTCGCACTGGAGCTTATTGCGGATCGTGCGCGAGGGCAGGCGGAGGCGTAAGGGGGTTCATGAGTTCCTCGATTTTGTTGGTGATGCGTTGAGCGGGCTCCCGAAGTTGCTCGATCATCCAGTCTTCCGGATAGCCGGCAACAATACCTGAGGCGCCGCCTGTCGCAGAGGCCTTGCTCATAGCCTGAAGGTCGCAGGTTCAAATCCTGCCCCCGCAACCAAAAAATCCCCGTTATTCCAATGGAATAGCGGGGTTTTCTTTTTCTGTAGCGTCGGTCAATTCCCTTACCGTAAGCATACCGTAAGCGGAGTCAGTATACCGCTTGTCCCGCTGAAACCCTGGGTGACACCTTTGCGTCGCGAGCGTTCGGGGGTCGGAACGAGACGGTGCGCCGTCGTCGCAGGGAGCGCGTTGCAGCTTATCGAGACGGGCACCCCCCCCCCCGTGGAGATCAGCCTCTTTCTGGGAGCCGCTAACCAAGAGGCGGCGCAAATTGATGTTATTGCCGAGGCGTCATTGCGGTAACGCGACAATGCGGCGATGATGTCCTCGGTAGGACCGTCCGGGACGTATTCGCGGCCCGAATCGCTCCACAAATTGTCAAAGCGCAATTCCGGGGTTGTGGGCCTTCAATGGAGCAGTGCGCCAAGCGACTTGCTCTGAGGCCTGAAAATTTTCGTCAGCACTGGTCAGCTATCCGCCATATACCAGGCGGGGTAGCCACAGGACTACTGGCGGAAAGATCACTACTATGGCGAGGCGTACCAGATCCGCACAGAAGAACGGCGCTATACCCTTGAAAATCGTCTTCAAAGGGACCTCCGGGAGCATTGCCTTCAGGACGAAAACATTCAGCCCGATTGGCGGCGTTATTAGGCTGATCTCAACAACCATCACAAGGACGATACCGAACCAAATGAGGTCGAACCCAAGCGCATCTACCACGGGAACAAAAACCGGAACCGTCAGGAAGATCATTGCCAGACCCTCAATTACGGTCCCCAGAATCACGTAAAACCCGAGAATTATTATCATAATTCCGAGCGGAGATAGTGGCAGGGACTGCATCCAGTTCGCGACCGCCCCCGACAATCCTGAGAGCGTAACGAGATTGTTGAAAACCAGTGCGCCAATACCGATCATGAATACCATCGCTGTCGTCTTGGCCGCTTCCAGCAGTGAATCAATAAATATCTTCCAGGTCATTTTTCGCCGGCCCATGGCGAAGAGAAGGGCGCCGATTGCGCCGATACCACCGGCTTCGTTCGGGGTAAATACTCCGAAGGTGATTCCGCCCATGATCAGGGCGAAGAGAACTATAATTCCCCATATCTTTAAGAGTTTGGTCCACCGATCACGCCAACTCGAACGATCAGCTGAGGGGCCGAGGCCGGGCCAAATGATGGTGACAATTTTGATGACGGCAATATAGAGAAAGATGGTTATGAGACCTGGGATGATTCCTGCGACGAAAAGCGCCGCGATATCTTGCTCCGTCAGAATTCCATAGATGATGAGCGCCGCACTGGGGGGGATGAGTATGCCGATCGTTCCGCCCGCCGCGACTGTCCCTGCTGCCAAACTATCGGCATATTTGTGTTTTCTCATGGAAGGGATCGCCACCTTGGTCATGGTGGTCACCGTGGCTAGAGAGCTGCCGGACACAGCAGCGAAGCCGCCGCATGCGGCAATGCTCGCCATGGCCAGTCCGCCTCTGAAGTGGCCCAGCCAGGCGTCCGCTGCCTCGAACAGATCATCGGCAAGTGCTGCGCGGTAAATAAAGCTCCCCATCATCAAGAACATGGGAAGAACCACAAAGTTCGTGTTGAGAACGACCTCCAGAGTTTGCTGCGAGACCATCTCTAGGGCGGGAAATGCCCCCCGGAGAATTGCAAATCCGGTGGCACCAGTAAGCAGCATTGAGAAACCCAGAGGGAATCCCAGGAAAACCAGTACGAATAACCCGATAGTAGCAATGCTAAGGACGGTCAATGGCAGCCCAACAATCCAGAAGTTTAGGGCGCGTTTTCGCCGATATCACCCATTGCGGCCGGTGATTTCACAGGGAGGCGCCCCGTTGCAAGTTGCCATGCCATCGCCAAAACTATCAGCACGGTAATCATTCCCAAGGCTGACATGGTCACGAGGAGCGGTGTCCTAGACAGCCCAAGATCAACCGAAACATAGTCTGCTTCAGCCTCAACGATGGCGGTGGCGTATAGGCGGACCGAAATAAAGCCGATCATGACGGCCGTAAAGATAAGGACGATAAATTGTTGAATTTTGCGGATTTTGTCCCGGAACAAATGGTCGAACAAATCCACTGTTATGTGAGTCCGCTCCATAGTAACGAGCGGTAGTGCGGCAAAAGTAACGAGACCCAAAATCATCCCGTTAATTTCAAACGCCGCCGGTATGGGTGAGTTAAAAAAGTAACGTAATTGGACGTCGATAAAGACGATGAGGGCGATGGAAAATATTGAGACGCAAATGACCGCCTTCAGCGCCCACATCAGCACCTTAAAAATTCCGGCGCCGGGTTCAGTCCCGACGCCGGTGTTTTCGTCATCAGTCATCTATCGTCTATCGGCGTCACTTCGCTTGAGACTTAAAGTAAGCGATCGCGGCCTCACCGTCGACGCCCCGCGCCGCGGCCTTTTTGATCCAATCGGTAGTTGCGGCGTTTAGACGGTCGGCCATTCCCTTCAAAAAATTACCGTCGGCGGTCGCAATCTTGATCCCTTTCTCTTTGGTCTCTGCTAGCGCTTTGACATCCAAGTCATCCACCGCCTTACCAATTCCAAGGGCGACCTTTTCGCCCGAAATTTTGTCGATCGCTTCCCGGTCTTTAGCGGAAATACCATCCCATTTGCGTTGGCTCAAAATGATCGAGAAGTCCACGGCATAAATTCCACCGGGAACTTGGTTAAGGGACTTGGTGTATCTGTACAAATTCCAAATTGGCAGGGCGCCCGGATTTGTTGCTACGCCATCGACAACCCCTTTTGAAAACATATCAAACATGGCGGGTCCAGGACCAGGAACCGGAACCGCCCCAATGCTCTTCATGTAGCCGGCCGGTCGGCCAGACATGGACCAGAGCTTGGTGCCCTTAAGCTCATCTATAGAATTGATTTCTTTGTTGGCGATAATACCGGCGCCTGAATTCGTGAACAGCGCAACCAGCTTTACGCCTTTGAACTCATTGGCGGCGGTGAAATACTTGTCATATGTCCGCTGAAGCGCGACCCCGCGCTGAACGGAGGTGTCACCCAGGAATGGCAGGCCGCCAATAGTGGGAAGTGTAATGCGCCTGGACTCAAACTGGTTGGCAAGCATAGCAACATCGGCGATTCCCGAGGTAACCATATTCCACTGCTTTGGCGGAGGTGCCAACGTCGCGGAGGTGAATTCAACCTTCACTCGCCCGTCGGTGACCCGTTCCACATCCTGCGCCCATGGCTTAAAGCCGCCGTTGGTGAAGGTGTGATTTGGCGGCACAAATATATTGAACAGCAGCTTGGTTTCCGCCGTGGCCGGCGTTGCAAATGAAAAGGTCCCTAGGCCCATGGCCGTAGCGACACCAATAAGAATGGGTCTCAAACTAAACGGTTTCATAAAACAGCTCCTTGTTGCATGGACGTGGGACAATTGATTTTCATTCCATCGGTTTTGTGTTGAACGAGTAGGTATTTAACGAGCCTTAGGTGCCGAGGTTGGGCTCGGGTTCGAGCAACCAGGCCCGGACTTCCTACCCACCTGAATCGGGCACCATGAGACTTACTGCCCTCAAATTTGGTATACCAAATATTCTATTTTGATTTATCTTTTGGAGTCAACGCTGAAGAAGACTGAGCGAGCCTTACAATATGAAGGTAAAAATTTGTGAGTAGTGCCATAGGCTTTTGGGAAACTTGATTCGCGAATTTTGCAGCCCTAGAATGGTATACCAAATTTTGCACCGCACCCCGATTCTTAAAACAGTCGACGGTACTCACATTGGATCGGCAGGCGGGGTGTCGATAGAGGTGCGTCATCGGCAAAAGACCGAAACAACCGATGGCGCTGGCAGGAAAACTTAGCGTTGGCGTTTGTCGAATTTATTAGTGTGAGAGAAATTGGATGAAATATGAAGAAATGGCCCAGCTGTTGCAGCCGGGATATCTCGATATGGAAACCGGCTATCGAATACTGGATGAAACCCAGGAGCTGTTGGTCGCCGTTGAGAACCGGATGATGGGCTGTAAGCATCAGTGGCTGGACCGGTGGTTTGGACACTTTGAGACTGAGGAAGACTTTATTGAGTGGCATCCCGACGAGCATTTCACTCACACTTGGAACGACAAGTGGAGCAAGGGCAACTACATCGGCGCTGCCCATACGGCGAAGCAAAAGATTGGCGGCCGTCAGCCCCAATACTCGACAATTCATTTCGAAGACCCTGCGAAGATGTTTGATATGGACGAAGTGAAGGCGGCGAATGCGACCGTCGTTCTTGCTTACGGCACACCGGGTGAATTTGGCGAGAGCGATTACAAGATGACGCGTTTTGTCCATGTAGCCCGCGACACAAGGTTCGGATGCGAAATACGCAGTAGATTTTGGGTCAAGACGACCGAGGATTTCGGTCCTCTATTAATTGACCATTGCTTTGGTGAATTTGGTCATGCCCAGGCGATCTGGCGCAGAGAGTTTTCCGAAGAGGCGTAATCCGGAATCCATTGGATTTTTCAGCATGCTGATCGATCCGCAAATCGAACCGCAAGGTAATAGTGCCAAAAATTAAGACCATCCGGACGAAATTGTATGAATGGACGGGGCCAACGGTTCCTCCCCAAGCCAACTTCTGTACCAATGCGTCGGACGCCTTATTTGAAACTGGCGATGCAATGGGGAGTTTTCGATTTCATCAGTGGTTGGTGTGTGAAGTAGAGGCGGATGATGGGACAATTGGCTATGGAAATGCTGCTCTTGCGCCCTGGCTCGTAAAACCCGCCATCGATAGCTGTTTGGCCGAACTCGCGATCGGCGAAGACCCTTTTGACCACGTTTATATCTGGGAAAAGATGTATCGGCACAGTCTCGCCTGGGGCCGGAAGGGCGTGGGAATGACCGCAATAAGCGCCATCGACATTGGAATCTGGGATTTGATGGGCAAGATATTAGGCAAGCCCGTATTCAAGCTTCTCGGAGGCCGCACCAAGGATAAAATTCCCGTCTACTATTCCAAACTCTATTCGGATGAAATTCCCAAGATGCAGGCTGAAGCCCAGAGCGCTGTTGATGCGGGTCACCATTCATTCAAATTGCGATTCGGATTTGGTCCCAAGGACGGTCCGCAGGGTATGGCGGAGAACCTAAAGCGGGTTGAAGCCGTCCGTGAAGTAATTGGGTATGAGCGCGACCTCATGCTTGAATGTTATATGGGGTGGAACCTCAATTACGCCAAGTTGATGATCCCGAAACTGTTAGAGTTTCAACCCCGATGGCTTGAGGAGCCGGTCATCGCCGACGACATCCATGGCTATGCGGAATTAAACCGGGGACCCATCCAAATTTCCGGCGGCGAGCATTCGTTTGGAATTATGGAATTCCGCCAACTACTCGATTTCAAGGCGGTAAGCATCATCCAATACGACACGAACCGGGTTGGCGGCATTACCGCCGCACAAAAAATTAATGCGCTGGCGGAGGCCCACCAAGTGCCGGTCATACCCCATGCTGGTCAGATGCATAACTATCATCTGACGATGTCTAGCTTGAATTGCCCGATGTCCGAGTACTTCCCGATGTATGACATCGAAATTGGAAACGAACTCTTCTATTACATCTTTGATGGAGAGCCCGAGGCAGAGGAGGGGCATCTCAATCTTGATGATGAACGGCCCGGCCTCGGACTTACCCTTTCCGATCAATATCTCGCCGATTTTAAGGTTCACCAGTGAGTAGCTGCACCAAATATTCAGGGATCTGGCCTGTCGCACCGACGCCGTTCAAAAACAGTGGCGAGGTAGACCTCGAGGGCATGAAACGGGTCCTCGACTGCATGGTCGAACAGGGGGTTGATGGGATCTGCATACTCGCCAATTTTTCGGAGCAATTCGTCCTATCGGACGAAGAGCGAGATTTGCTTACCCGGCTTTGCCTTGAGTATGTCGCTGGCCGGGTGTCGGTGATCGTAACAGTGAGCCACTACTCGACGGACATAGTTGTTGCCCGGGCGAAGCAGGCCTTGGAGCTCGGGGCTTCCATGCTCATGCTCATGCCGCCCTATCACGGAGCATTGTTAAAGGGTACCCAGCAACAAACCTTCGCACAGTTTTCAGCCGTGTCGGAGATCGGCCTCCCAATCATGGTACAGGATGCCCCGATCTCCGGCGTCGAGTTGTCGGTGGATTTTCTGGGGCGAATGGCGCGGGAGATTGAGCAGGTTCGTTGCTTCAAGATCGAAAGCACTCAGGCGTCGTTGAAATTGCGGTCCTTGATCGCGTTAGCGGGCAATTTCATCGATGGACCATTCGACGGTGAAGAGGGGATAACCTTGCTCGCCGATCTCGACGCCGGCGCGACGGGAAGTATGACGTCGGTCCTTATTCCGGAATTGATTAGACCTGCAATCCTATCCCACCTGTCAGGTGATCGGGCGCACGCAAAGGAAACCTATAACAGCTTGCTTCCCCTGATTAACCACGAGAATAGGCTATGCGGATTTCGTGGAGCGAAAGCGGCTCTCATGGAAGGCGGCGTGATTGAGTCTGACTTTTGCCGCCATCCTACGCCGCCACTTCATCCCGATGTTCGGGCCAGCTTGATAGAGATGGCGCAGGAGTTGGACGCAGTTGCAATAAGGTGGGGCAAGTGATGTCGAATAGGAGCCGCGAAAGTTCCAAGCTTGTTGACGATGTAAATTTTGTACCGATGGAGCGCCAAAGTTTGGCCGAGGAAGCCGCGGAGCAGTTGCGACGTTTGATCCTGCTAGGAACTCTGCCACCGGGTGACGCCGTTCCTGAACGGGAGTTGGCGGACCGTCTGGGGATTAGTCGCACGCCGATCCGGGAAGCAATTAGGCTCCTCACCATGGAAGGGTTGCTGGAGATTTCGCCCACCCGGCGGCCCCGCGTTGCAAATCCAACCTTTGAAGACATCGGTAAAACGATGATGGTGATGGCCGCAATTGAGCCGCTGGCTGGCGAGCAGGCCTGTCAACATGCGACCGACACAGAACTCTCACGAGTGGTTGAGTTTCACGAGAAGATGCTTGAGATTTCGGATGGCGGAGACCCCCTCGAATTTTTCGATCTCGATATGGCACTTCATCAGGCCATTGTCGCTGCAGCGCATAATAGCGTGTTGGAGGACACTCACCGACAGATTAACAGCATGCTTTGGCGCGCCCGTTTTATGTCATCTCGTCGTTTGCAACGCGCGCGGGCGCGAACGCTTGCTCAACACCAGGATATTGTCGACGGATTGCTGGCCCGAAATTCGGACGCGACGGCAATAGCGCTTCGCGGACATCTGGATACAGCGATGGTCAACATCTATGCATCTCAACAGGAGGATAAAATGGCTGAAGCACGTGACAATGATGGTACTTGATCGGTCGGCTATCCCGACGAAGGTGAGATGTGCCAGCGCGCAGGTATCCCCGTGAAAACGAAGTCTGTGACCATACGGCTCGGTGCAGGTGACAACGTTGTTGTCGCCCGAACGGACTTGATCCCAGGCATGCCGATACCCGGGGAAGACGTTGTTCCAACTGGGATTGTTCCACGCGGGCACAAGATTGCCACGACAGATATTGCCGAGGGAGACCCTGTATGGAAGTACAACCAGATTATTGGGTTCGCTAGCGGCAAGATCGCGGCTGGTGAGCACGTCCACACTCAAAATCTCGAATTTGCCAATTTTGAGCGTGATCATGCTTTTTCGGTAGATTGCAACTCCACCGAGTTTGCTCCAGCTGACCAACAACGGACATTTGACGGTTACTTACGCGATACCGGACGAGTTGGGACCCGCAACTACTTGGGAATACTGACTTCGGTTAACTGCTCCGCGACGGTCGCGCGACGTATTGCTGATCAGGTCACCGACTCAGGACTACTCGACGACTGTCCAAATATCGACGGCATCGCTGCCTTTTGCCACAGCACAGGATGCGGGATGGCCGATTCTGGCGAAGGGTTTGAGAATTTACAGCGCACAATCACAGGCTATGCGCGGCACCCAAATTTTGGTGGTGTCCTGCTGATCGGCCTGGGCTGCGAGGTCAATCAAATTCCAAGACTTCTCAAGTCCGAAGGAATGGAGATTGGACGGTCGTTCCAACCGATGACCATCCAGGCCATGGGCGGAACACGGCGCACGATTGACGAAGGGGTCGAACGTATCGAAGAGATGCTGAAAATAGCGGGCGAGGCGAAACGACAGACCGTTGCCGCGAGCGAGTTGACGGTTGCTTTGCAGTGTGGTGGTTCCGATTCCTATTCCGGCATTACGGCAAATCCGGCGTTGGGCGTCGCTGTTGATCTGCTCGTCGCCCAAGGCGGTACCGCAATTCTCTCAGAAACGCCTGAGATTTATGGCGCTGAACACCTACTAACTCGGCGGGCAGTTGACAAAAATGTCGGGAATAAACTGCTGGAAAGGATTCAATGGTGGGAGGACTACACGGCCCGTAATCATGGTTCAATGGACAACAATCCGTCTCCCGGGAATAAAGCCGGCGGGCTAACCACGATTCTTGAGAAATCACTGGGCGCGGCCGCTAAGGGCGGAACCACAAACCTCACTGGTGTCTACAAATACGCGGAGCCTGTGGACCGCAAGGGATTTGTCTTCATGGACAGTCCGGGATTTGATCCAACGGCCATCACCGGTCAAGTGGCATCCGGTGCTAACTTGGTCGCCTTTACGACCGGTCGCGGATCGGTCTATGGCTGCAAACCTGCCCCGTCAATAAAGCTCGCGACAAATACTGAAATGTTCGCTCGGATGGATGAGGACATGGATGTCAATTGTGGCGTCATCGCGGATGGAAACAAATCTATCCAGCAGGTGGGTCAGGAAATATTTGACCTGATGTTGGAGGTCGCCAGCGGAAAGCCATCCAAGTCGGAGTCGCATGGCTTTGGCGATCTCGAATTCATACCGTGGCAAATTGGCGCTGTTATGTAAGTCAACTCCGTTGTAAAGATTAGCAGCCGAACGCGCCTTCCGGCGAATCCTTCAAATTCTGTATCAAGCATGATCATCTCGCCTGAGAAAGGCACGGATTCAGGGACATCTTCGTCCATATGTTGTGTTGCCGAAGTGACGAAAACTGTCTTTATTTCAACGCCGCCAAAAGCTGGCATCGTAGGCTGAGATACCGCCTGTTGCGGCGCTCAGCAGCTCCTCGAGCGTCGCGGCTTGAGCGCGCCGCCGGCAGGGACGTGCTGCTGGTCGAGCGATTCGACCGCATAAGGAAGAAAGACGGCTGGACGCGGAAGGCGATGGTGTCGGCGCTGACGCTGTTCCTTCTCGATGAGATGATGGCGCGTTACGCCAGCTATGGAGCCCTCGCGGAGATTATCCGGCACCGCTTTACCTCGCCGAAGGCGACGTTGCACGAGCTGTACGGACGGCTCGTGTTCAACGTCCTGTGCTGCAACACCGACGATCACGCCCGCAACCATGCGGGTTTCTGGGACGGCGAACACCTGACCCTGACGCCTGCCTATGACATTTGCCCGCAGATGCGCTCCGGCAATGTGGCCAACCAAGCGATGCTGATCGTCGGAGACAATCGGAGGAGCACGCTTGCGGCCTGCCTTGAGGCCGCGCCGAATTTCCAGCTCGGCGAGAAAGCGGCGAAAGACACCATCGCACGGCAGATAGGCACCGTCCGGGACGCATGGGACGACATTTGCGAGGAGGCCGCATTGACCGAAGTCGAAGGCAACCTGTTCGGCCAGCAGATCTTTCTGAACGACTATATCTTCGAAGGTACGCCGGAGGGCCTGTGGTGATAGAGACCCTGTCATGGCTGCAGCGGAATGTCCTGCAGTTCATTTTGGTGCTCTTCATCAACGCGCACCCAGTGTTTGGCGATCTGGATAGGGACTTGGCGAGGTCCCAAACAAATTGGGTGGGCTCATTGTTGTGCCTCGCTAGATAATCTGTCAGGGCTGCGCGGAATGTGGGGCTGGTGACCAAGTCGGCCAACGAGTTCAGGGAGGCTGGTTCAACTCCCTGCCGGCAGGCCGACATATTTCTTGATCAGGTCGTTGTTGCCGCCGGCGCCGACGATGATCAGAGGTTCTCGGCTTCGTCGATGAGTTTGGCGGCGTCTCGGATTTGATCGGTGACCGACCCATCGAAATGGCCTTCGCTAAGCTAAAGGCCCTGCACAGAAAAGCCAAAGCATGCACCTATGAAGCCCTCTGGCGCGCTGTCGGCGACATCTGCGCCCTCTTCGATCCACAGGAGTGCAGGAACTACCTCAAAGATGCAGTGTATGTTGCAGATTAAACATCCGAAGCTCTAACCGAACGTCCTGACCGGAATTTCCGAACCGTATTGGGCCACGCGTTCATCAAGCGCCGAGGTGGGAAGCAGGCCCTCCTGGGTATCGATGTACTCGATGACGGAACCGGCATTCAGCGTAGCCGCCTGCATGGCCACACCACTGTCTTCCCCATCCGCCAGATACCGGCACAAGGTTGAAATGAAGGCGTCGCCCGCCCCGGCGGTCCCCATCAAGCGAACCGGCCGGGCGGGACAGAAATAGAGATGGTCTGCCGTCGCAAGGTACGAACCCTCGGTGCCGTCGGTTATGACGACGCTTTTCACGCCGAGGGATTGGACGGCTTGGAAAAACGTGTCGAGGCTCATTGTAAATCCGACGGATTCCAGACCGATTTTGAGCAACCTCGGCAAGTCCGGGTCATCGTCAACGGCGCCGGCCGCGTCCGCGATTTCGGTATTTGCCGAAATCGCCGGGACGAGCGCCTCCGCCTCGATACGGTTTATGGCCAGCAGGTCGAGATATTTGAGGCTCCCCAGAAACGGGGCGGACCGGGATGTCAGCTGACGAATGCCCGGATTGGCCGACACGTACGCTCCCGAGCGGCTTGCGAGCTCGAGGATCTTGGGGAAACAATCCGCGGACTGGTTAGACAGGCTCGCGACGCAAACCAGATTCACGCCGTCGAACAGGGATGGCTGAATGTCCTTCGGTTCGAGCAGCGTGTTGGCGCCCCGTTGGGTGAAGATGGTCGGGTTCCTGTCGTGGGAGGAGGCCATTACCGCCGTGCCCGTCGGCAATTCATCGGTGTAGAGAACGTGGTCGGTCGAAATTCCCTCCGCCGCCAAGCGCTCGAGAATGCTCGCGCCGTCTGCATCCCTGCCGACCTTGACCAGCGTCGAGGTCTCCACGCCCAACCGGGATAGCGAGACCGCCATATTGACCGCGCCGCCGCCGATGTGATTGCCGATGGAATGAGCTTCGATCTTTTTGCCCTGTTCGAGCAGCAGAAATGACGAGGTCGCATTGTGCATCGTCATGCGCTCGACATCGGAATCGCCGATCAGCGCTATGATATCCGCCATGGCTGAACCGATCGTAATCGCTCTCACGGCCCCTCCCCGGCCAGTTTGAGGGCAACCTCTTGCTGCGACGGCAGATTTGCGCCGCGGCGTTGGCAGGTAAGTGCCGCCGCCGTCATCGCAAACTCGACCAATTGCTCCAACATCCGCGTGTCGAGTTGTTGTACCGCCGCCAGCGGGTCGCCATCAACGGAGAGCTTGGCCAACAGCGCCGCCTGGAAACTGTCCCCTGCTCCCACCGTATCAACGACATTGGTCGGCGGCGGCGCGATGCGAACGAAGTAGCCTCGGGACGTCCAGGCCGCCACGTGTTCTCCGCCCGCCGTGACGACAACCAGTTGAACCCCGGCCGACAACCACTCTTCGGCTTTCGAGTCCGCTGCGACACCCGGGTACAGTATCGCCATGTCTTCGGCGCTGACCTTCAACAGTGTCGCCTTGGCGGCGTATTCGTCGACCCGTTCCCGCCAGACATCGAGATCGGGCTCGACGGTCGGCCGGACATTGGGATCGACGGATACAAAGCCGCCCTTGGTGCGCGTCAACAAGCTGGAGAGCGCATCCGCGACCGGTTTGACCACCAGGGAATAGGAGCCGAAGTGAAATCCTAAGACTTCGGAACCGATCTCGGGGATATCTTCGGGCGTTATGCTGCAATCCGCCGAGCCGAGTCCGTAAAAGACGTAGTTGGGCTGACCGCCGCCATCGACCCCGACAAGGCTGAGGGTCGTCCGATTACCCGACCGGATCAGATAGTCCGTCGAAACCCTTTCCTCCGCCAATATCCGGTGGAGACGCTCACCCAGCAAATCTTCCGACAATCCCGTCAACAGCGCTGCGTTACCGCCCAAACGGGCGAGGCCAATCGCCACGTTGAACGGCGAGCCGCCGGGATGGGCGCGAAGTTCCATTGGGATGTCATCCGCCGCGCCGTTCACAAAGACATCGAACAACGCCTCGCCGCAACAGATGATCATCCCGGATTTCCGCTGATGTATGCCTCGAGGGCGGCAACCGTGCCGTCGATTCGGATCGATTCAAGCGCACGCGTGAAGGCCGCCTCGAACTCGGGGTTATCCGAGAGCGCGCCAAATATCCCGGACATCCCGGTAAACGCCCGGGGATCTATTTCGGCGCGGCGGGCGTTTTCCACCAGGACCTCGCGTTCTTCATCCTCGATGTCGATGGGCGATCCGTCTTCGCGCCTGCCCTGGCAAACGCGGCACCACATGGCGATTTCAAGGGCCAGCCCGTCAATCGGTTCCCCGGCATCGAGCCGGCCGGCGATGGTCGGGAGAATGAATTTCGGCTGCCGGTTCGAACCGTCCCGGCAAAGTCTGGGTACGGTGTCGCCGATCCGTGTGTTGGCAAACCGCTCCATCACCGAGGCAAGATAGGCATGAAAATCAACGCCGAATATGGGTTCCAGTGTGGGGATTATCTCGGTCCGTTCGAGTTTGTCCAGATAGGCCCGGATCAGCGAGTCGCGCATCGCATCGTGAACGAAGTGGTAGCCCAGCAGCGCGCCAGCATAAGCAATAGCAGCGTGTCCCCCGTTGAGAATACGAATTTTCATCAACTCATAAGGCGCCACGTCGGTGGCAAATTCAACGCCGACCAGCTCGAGTGCCGGCCGGCCGGAGGGAAAGTCGTTCTCCAGCACCCATTGGCGGAACGGCTCGCAGACGACGGGAGAGGTATCCACGATGTTGAATTCGTTGAGTACGATTTCCCGCTCCCGTTCACCCACAGCCGGCGTGATGCAATCGACCATGCCGTTCGGCGTCGCAACGTCCCGCGCCAGCCGGTCGAACTCATTCGACGCGGACACGGCGGCCAGCCCTCTGAGGCTTTGGGCCGTCACGTCGCCGTTGCGGGGAATATTGTCGCAGGAAACGATGGTGAACGGCGGAAGGTTTCGATCGGCACGAAGCTTCAGTCCAGCGAGAAGTATCCCGAAAACGGTTCGTGGCCGGTGGGGGTTTTGCAGGTCATGAACGATATCGGGATGTCCGGAATCGAACCCGCCCGACTTCGCGTCCATATAATATCCCCCCTCCGTAATTGTCATCGTGACAATCCGAATGTCGGGCCGGGCAAGGGCGTCGACAATGGCCCCACTACTGACGGGCAGGTAATCGACCATCGAACCGGTGATGGAAGCCTTGTATCCCGCCGGGTCCAGTTCGATGACAGTGGTGAGGCAGTCCTGAGCGAGGAGCCTTGTTCGAGTCCCGACGTCGCTCGGGCGGACACCGGCGCCGAGAATGGCCCAATCATGATCCAAACCCATGCCAAACAGACGATCGAGATAGGTTGCCTGGTGGGCCCGGTGAAAGTTACCGACGCCGATATGCAGGATTCCCGGAGTCAGTTCCGCCCGGTCATACCTGGGCAAAGAAACCGATTCGCCCATCAAACTCAGCGACGCGTTATTGAGCGGGACCGGACGGGGTTGTACGAGAGTCGTCACGGCCCAGCGCTCCCGCCCCGGTCAGCGGCACAACCCTCCATCACCTGATGGAGACACCGTTCTCGTCGAAGCGGTAAATCTTGTCGCCCTCCGGCGTGACGAATACCGATTCGCCGTGGCGAATTCCCGCCTCACCCTGAACACGGACGGTCATGTGGGTGCCCGATTCCAGCGTCACATAGAAGAACGAGTCTGAACCCAGATGCTCGGCGATACCGACGGTGCCGCGCCACATACCGCTATCGCGCGAGATCATCAAATGCTCGGGCCGAACCCCGACGGTATGGGCGCCCTGGGCGGCCTGTTGGGCATCGGCTCCGGTGAGAAAGTTCATTTTCGGAGAACCGATAAACCCGGCGACGAAAATGTTGTCGGGGTTTGTATAGAGCTCCAGTGGAGAGCCGACCTGTTCGATTTTGCCGGCGTGGAGCACCACGATCTTGTCGGCCATGGTCATGGCTTCGACCTGATCGTGGGTGACGTAAATCATGGTCGTTTCCAGCTTCTGATGAAGCTCGGTAATTTCGAGCCGCATGTTGACCCGGAGGGCCGCATCGAGGTTGGACAGCGGCTCGTCGAACAGAAAAGCCTTGGGCTCCCGGACGATGGCGCGGCCGATCGCGACACGCTGCCGCTGACCGCCCGAGAGCTGTCCGGGCCGGCGATCAAGATAGCTGGAGAGATTAAGCACATCGGCGGCGCCCTTCACCTTGGCGTCGATCTCGGACGGGTCGGCGCCGGCCATTTTGAGCGGGAAGGCGATGTTCTTGCGAACCGACATATGGGGGTAGAGCGCGTAGGACTGGAACACCATCGCCAGTCCGCGCCGCGCAGGTCGGACATGGGTGGCGTCCTGCCCGTCGATTTCGATCGTGCCTTCGGTGACGTCTTCCAACCCGGCGATCAGCCGCAGGAGTGTCGACTTGCCGCAGCCGGAGGGCCCGACAAATACCACGAACTCCCCATCGTCGATGGACAGATCGAGCGGCGGGATGACCTCGGTCTCCCCAAAGCTCTTCGAGACGTTTTCAAGAGTGATGCTTCCCACGATGTCCCCCTTACTTCACCGCGCCGAATGTCAGGCCGCGCACCAACTGCTTCTGGCAGAACCACCCCATGATGACGATCGGCGCGATGGCCATGGTGGAAGCGGCAGACAGCTTGGCGTAGAACAATCCTTCCGGGCTCGAGAAACTGGCGATAAATGCCGTTAACGGCGCTGCCTTGGCCGCGGTCAGGTTCAGCGTCCAGAACGCCTCGTTCCACGCCAGGATCACGTTGAGCAGGAAAGTCGAGGCTATTCCCGGAACCGCCATGGGGCTCAACACGTAGATCACTTCCGCCCACAGGGTCGCGCCGTCCACCCGGGCGGCTTCGAGGATTTCGCCCGGTATTTCCTTGAAGTAGGTGTAGAGCATCCAGACGATGATCGGCAGGTTGATCAGGGTCAGCACGATCACCAGACCGGTCCTGGTGTCGAGCAAACCGCCATCTCTGAACAAGAGGAAGATGGGCACCAGCACGCCGACCGGCGGCAGCATCTTGGTCGACAGCATCCACATGAGGATGTTCTTGGTGCTCTTTGCCGGCACGAAGGCCATCGACCAGGCCGCCGGTATGGCGATCAGCAGGCCGATGAAGGTCGAGCCGATGGAAATTACCACCGAATTCATGAAATGCCGGAAGTAATTCGACCGTTCCTGGACCTCACCGTAGTTTTCGAGCGTCCAGTCGAAAGCCAGGAACACCGGCGGCGAGGCCACCGCCTGGGCTTCGGTCTTGAAGCTGGTCAACACCGTCCACAGGATCGGGAAGAAGATCGCCAGTCCGATCGCCCACGCGATGGCGGTGAAGATGACCTTGTTTCGCTGCTTTGCGTTTTCGAACATCATCACGCCTCCAAATTCTTCCCGATCATCCGCATCAGGAAGATCGCGACGATGTTTGCCAGGATGACCGCGACGATGCCGCCGGCGGACCCGCTGCCGACATCGAACTGCAGGAGCGACTGGGCGTAGACCAGGAAGGTGAGGTTGGTCGTCGCGTCGCCCGGCCCGCCGTTGGTGGTCACCAGGATTTCCGCGAAAATGGTCAGCAGGAAGATGCTCTCGATCAGAATGACCACGGTGATGGCCCGCGAGAGGTGCGGCAGCACGATATGGAAGAAGCGGCTGAACTTGCGCGCGCCGTCCATCTTGGCCGCTTCCAGCTGTTCCTGATCGAGGGATTGCAGGGCCGTCAGAAGAATGAGCGTTGCGAACGGCAGCCACTGCCAGGCAACGATGATGATGATCGAGAGCAGCGGAATTTGGGAAAAGAAGTCGATAGCACCGAGCCCCAGTGCCTTGGTGAGGAAGGCAAACAGCCCGTTCACCGGATTCATGAACATGTTCTTCCACACCAGCGCCGATACCGTGGGCATGACGAAGAACGGCGCGATCACCAGCATGCGCACGATCCCCTGCCCCCACATGGGCTGATCGAGAAGGATGGCCAGACCCACGCCGCCGACGATGGTGATGATCAGAACGCCGCCGACCAGCAGCAGCGTATTCCAGATGGCGGTAAAGAACGCCGGATCGGTCAGGAAGAATTCGTAGTTGGCGAAACCAACAAACCTTTCCTGACCGGGGTTCATCAGATTGTAGCTCTGGAAGGAAAAGAAAATGGTCATCGCCAAAGGCACGATCATCCATCCCAGCAACAGCAGGACGGCCGGCGAAATCATGAAACGTGCGGCGGTACGTGAATGTGCGGTGGCCATGGGACCCTCGGCTTGCGGCGGCTGAAGAAGCGTCTCGACTGGCCGGCCAGGGACCGCCGGCCAGTCGAGAACGAGTGCAGCCTACTTGATGTAGCCGGCCCTCTTCATGGTGCGTTCGGCTACTGATTGGGCGTTCCGCAAGGCTCTGTCCGCGGACACGGTGCCGGCGAGCGCCGCGGAGAACTGTTGGCCGACGGTCGTCGCAAGACCCTGAAACTCGGGAATGGCAACGAACTGCACGCCGACATAGGGCACCGGATCCACCGTCGGCTTCTTCGGGTTCGCGGAGTTGATGCTGTCGAGCGTCATCTGCGCAAACGGCACCTTGGCGTATTCCGGATTCGCATAGAGCGACTTCCGGGTGCCCGGCGGCACGTTGGCCCAGCCTTCCTTGGAGGCGACAAGCGCCAAATAGTCCTTGGAAGTCGCCCAGGCAACGAACTTCTTGGCCGCATCAACCTTCTTCGAGCCGGCCGGAATGGCGAGGCTCCAGGCCCAGAGCCAGTTTCCGCGCTTGCCGAGGCCCGTGTCGGGCGCCAACGCAAAGCCAACCTGATCGTGCACCTTGCTCTGCTTTGGGTTGGTCACGAACGAAGCCGCGACCGTCGCGTCGATCCACATGCCGCACTTGCCGGTCTGGAAGAGCGAAAGATTTTCGTTGAAGCCATTGGAGGACGCGCCGGGCGGGCCCGCATCCTTCATCAGGCCGAGATAGAAGTTGAGCGTGTTCTTCCATGCCGCCGAGTTGAACTGCGGCTTCCAGTTTTCATCAAACCACCGGGCACCGAATGAGTTGGCTGCCGCGGTCAGGAACGCCATGTTCTCGCCCCAACCGGCCTTGCCGCGAAGACATATACCGAACACTTCCTTCGACTTGTCGGTCATGGCGCGGGCGGCCTTGCCGATGAATTCCCAGGTGGGCGCCTTGGGCATGGTCAACCCGGCCTTGGCCATCAGATCCTTGCGGTACATGACCATCGAGCTTTCGCCGTAGAACGGCGACGCCATCAATTTGCCGTCGACGGTCAAGCCGCCGCGGATCGCCGGCAGCAGGTCGTCAATATCGTAAGATGCCGGCAAATCGTTCAGCGACACGAGCCAGCCCCGCTTGCCCCAAATCGGCACCTCGTAAGTGCCGATGGTCATGACGTCAAACTGACCGCCCTTGGTGGCGATATCCGTGGTTACCCGCTGGCGGAGTATGTTCTCCTCCAGGGTAACCCATTCCACCTCGATCCCCGGGTTCTTGCTGGTGAAGTCGCCGGTGAGTTTCTGCATTCGAATCATATCGCCGTTGTTCACGGTGGCGATCGTCAGCTTCGTTTGCGCTTGCGCCGAAAAAGCCAGGACTGCGCCAAGAGCTGCCCCCGTGAGGGCAACGAGCGGTCGTCTAAACATGAAATGTCTCCCCATTATGGAAGTTGACGTTGAAGTAGACCTTGTGCGCCCACTTACGTATGTGGGCAATTGCTAATTGATCGGGCAAATTCTCACATATAACGGGCGCGGAGTCAAATCATGTTGCCGGCAATAACGCGTTTGCATTCCAATCAATGGGGAAAAATCGCAGAATTCCGGGAAAGTTCGGCAATTCCGGCGTCCAATTCACCGGTCAGGCCCCGGGCAGCCGCAAAAGCTCCTCAGCCGTTGCCTCGTCGGTGACGAGGCCGGACAACCAATTTCCCTTGAGCGCCGCCTGGATTGCCTGCAACTTTTTTGTGCCTCGGGCGACGCCGATCACCTCGTTTCCGGGGGGCTGTTGCAGGGGAACGCTCGCAACCCGGGCATTGATATGTCCGGGCAGCAAATCACCGTCCTGATCAAACACCCACCCGACGATTTCTCCCGTACCGCCCGCTCGGACGATCTGCTCCAACTCTTCATCGGTAATAAAACCGTCGGTCAGCAAGGGAGGGGTTTCGTCAATTTCACCAATGCCGACGAAGGCTACATCAGCCGACTGCGCGAGTTGAATATTGCCTTTGATGGGACGCTGCGCCCAGAAAGTATCCCGCTCCGTGGTCGTGGTCGCGACAACGGGAACGGCCATCGGGTAGTGAGGCGCTTGTGTCGCGTCCCCCACTCTCATGATCACGTCGTTGAAGCTCGCCGAACCGTCCGGTGCCAGATTTCCCACCAGCGAAACGACCTTGTGCTGGGGGCAGACCATGGGCGACATCTGTTCGACCGCACCCCGAATTTCGCGGCCCGTGCCGAAAGCGACAACCACCGGCTCGGAAACGGAAAGGCGGTTTTCGATCTCCTGGGCCGCCACCTGCGCGATCCCAAGCGCGGGATCATCGGAGGTCGGGTCGGCGAACGTAACCTCGCAATATGTGAGTCCGAAGCGCGCCATGATACCTTGCGCCAAATCCAGGCACCGGCCGATGGGGTGGTCAAGGCGCACCTTCACCAGCCGCTCACGCATGGCAAGGGCCACGAGACGCTGTGCCGACTGGCGTGAGATGCCCATCTTCTCGGCGATCTCGTCTTGTGTGTTTTCCGCGATGTAGTACAGCCACGCGGCCCGGGCGGCCTCCTCCAATCGGTCTGTGCGGCGGGTTGGTCTCTTAGCCATGTTTGACTGTCATGCTGTCGCGGCGTGTGAATCTCGGGCCGGCCGAACCAGTGACGTGGTGCCGGCCGCCGATCCATCTAGCCGCAAATTGAATTACCGGGTCAAGTCTCGCCCATCAGATGGGATGGGAATGGTGACGATCAACCGGATCCGCGCCTTTCTCGTCGAACAGGAGATCACGGTAAACGCCGACGCTCACGCTTTGCGTACCTCACTGTTTGCCATATTGGGGAACCAGGCAGGTGAGGTATCGCCGCGTCTGCACGATATCCCGGTCATCCTGCCGATTGTCCAGGTGGCGGGAAGCACACGATTAGATGCGGCCAGTTGGTCGAACTCCGAACAACACACCTTGATTAAATTCGGTCAATGATTAATAATTCCATATATGAAATTAAAAAATCCAAATATGGAATTATGAGCAGCACGGCGACCGTACGGACATTGCAGGTCCTTGAATACTTCATGTCGGCGGGACCAGGGCCGATCAAGCAAGTAGATGTCGCGCGGGCTTGCGATATTTCGGCCGGCACACTCAATCGAATTCTGAAAACCCTCTCGGAGTGGGGATACCTATTCAGGACCAGCGAGAAATACTGTGTCCGTAATTTTCGGCTCGAGCGGAATGTTCCGCTATCGGAGACCTATCTCCAGTATCTCGATACAGCCATTCAAAATTTAGCGGACAAGACCGGCGCATCCGCTGAAATTGTGGTCGTTGCCGGGCACGAATTGCTTTGGCATTCCAGAACGCCATATCCCGACGAAGATGTAATCATCCGTGCGAATGTGGGCTTTCGGCGTTCGCTCTACGAGCTTGACGCGCTGGCTCGGCTTTATGTGAGCCGGATGAGTTGGGAGGAAATCTCCAGTTACTTCTTTACCGACGGTTTCTACGCAACCGAATTCGAGGGCAAGCGCGAGCTCGTTTTGATTTCGGAAGCTAGAGCGAAAGAAATGATCGATGAATGTCGAGACAGCGTTTTCGCCTATGATTTGAACGGCAATCACGTGGGAATCCGGCGGTTTGCGACGGTCATTGAAAGCCCCGAGGGAGAATTCCTGCATTTGTTGTCTTTGGCCGAACCGGCAAACATTGTCGAAATTGATGCGAACAATTTCGCGCGGATGCAGGCTGAGTTACTCACGGTGCGCGAAGAACTGATGGCACTGGTTTCAGCAGAAAAATCAATTTTTCGAAATCCGCCTAAACACTACATCCAACCCGGTCGCGGTGGGTAATTCCACAGGCCGAAATCAAACTAGCCAAAATTCTATTTTCAAGGAGGAAAACGTTATGAAATTACTACTAAGTTTGGGATTAGTGCTCGCCACGTTGGCGGGTTCGTTCATCAATCCCGCCCACGCGGCAAAAAGCGAAATAAACGTCCTATTGTTTGGCATGCCGTATACGAGGGGCTTGCAGGCCCTCGCTGCCGATTTTCAGGCGGAAACCGGCATCAAGGCCAACATCGAGGTGATCGGGCAAAAGGTTTTCGAGAATCGCATTACCCTGGAGTTCACCGGCAAAACCAATAAGATCGATGTGGTTCATACCCCGGTTATCCAGGTTCAGCGCTGGATCAAGGCAGGATGGGTACAGCCGATAACCAGCCGGGTGAACAATATCCAGGGTAAAGCCGATATTCTTGCGGGCCCGCTCGATGCCTACAAAGTCAACGGGGACTATTGGGCCGTTCCCTACATGGCTGCCGTCGGAATGATGACCTATCGAAAAGACATCTTGCAGGCGGCCGGGAAAAAATTCCCCCAAACCTTTGACGAAATGATCGATGTGGCGAAAGCCATCCATAGTAAGGATGTCGCTGCCGTAGCTTTGCGGGCTACGCCAGGCCAGGGTTTCAACATGTTCATCTTTCCGATGATCATGAGGGCCTATGGCGGCAAATTCTTCGCCGATTATCCCGGTGGGGACCTGACTCCGGCGATTAATTCTCCGGAAACTCTCAAAGCCCTACGGGTATATATGACCCTGCTGAACAGCTATGGGCCTCCAGGAGCGGGTAACTTTAACTTTCCGGAAGTGAGAGCTGGGGTCATCAACGGTAAAGTCGCCATGACCCTCGAGGGAACCGGCATTGTCAACGCCATCACCAGCCCGGCCAAAAGCAAATTTGCCGGCAAGCAGGGCGTTGCTCTTCCGCCGGCCGGGCCCGCGGGACGATCCCCTGCGATCGCCGTGCACGGTCTCGGCATCCCCAAAGGAGCATCGGATCCGGAAACGTCCTTCAAATTTATCGAATGGGCCACCAGTGAAAAAATCATCGCCAAAATTGCTCTGGCGGAGCCATTTGCAGATTTTGTAAGGGCGAAAGTTGCAAAGAACCCGGAGGTCGCGAAGAAATATGCTTCATTGCATCCGGACTTGATGCCCACTCGGCTAAAGGCGCTTGATGTGGCGATCGGTCATTACCGTCCTCTCATCCCCGAATGGCCGGCCTTGGGCCAGGCGATTGGTGAAAACATCAATGCCGCGCTCAATGGCTTGGTCAGCCCGGAGAACGCCCTGAAAGCGGCGGAGCAAGAGATGAAGGAAATCCTCGGGAAATAATAACCTATGAAGCCCAGCGGCAATCTTGCCGCTGGGCTTGCTTCTCCACCAAGCCCTACTCAATGTAGAACGTCCCGGAAATCCTTAACTCTATCGGGACTCACCCAAGGAATCCTGTCTCCCGTCTTGGCGTCGAGAAGGCGCCTTCGCGACGTGACGCAAATGGGGCATCTGAGTTAGATGAGAAAAATCCTTAAGCCATTGGTTGGCGGTACAATTAGGTTTGCTGCCGGCCGGATTTGTCATGACCAAACGTAGTGCGCGACGAAGTCTCGAGCGGGGTTACAAGCTCATGATGATCCCGGCGGTTGTCGCCGTCTTGGCGTTCGCGATTGTACCACTCATTGGAATGTTCGGCATCTCGGTCAGCGACTATCACATGCTCAGAGGTTCCAGGGGTGAATTCGGCCTTCACAACTTTGCCAAAATGCTGACCGACTTTAGGTTCTCCGACTCGATATATGTGATGGCGGTCCTGTCGATTGTCGGTGTGATCGTTCAGGTTGTGACTGGCACCTTCATTGCCGTTGGGCTCCATCGGATAATACCCAAGTGGAAATATGCCCGGGGTCTATTCCTTCTTCCGTATGCCGTTCCGGGAGTTGCGGTGGCTTTGATTTGGCTGTCGCTATTTACTCCGACCCTCTCACCCATCAATGCGGTGTTCGATTTATTCGGCGTGACGGTTCCAGCGTTTTTGACGACCCGCAATGGCGCGTTGTTCGCCATCACCGTGGCCGACACCTGGACGACCTATCCGTTCGTAATGTTGATTATTCTCGCCGCCCTGCAAGGAATTTCACAGGACCTCGACGAGGCGGCGGCTCTTGATGGCGCAACGCAAATCCAAACCTTTTTTTACATTACGCTGCCGTTATTGGTTCCCGCGCTCATCATGGTGGCGCTCTTCAGATTCATAGAATTATTAAAGCATTTTCCCCTGATCTTTATCATGACATCAGGCGGTCCGGGGCGCTCTACACAGGTGACCAACTACTATGCCTATGTTCAGACGTTTCAAAACGAAAATGTCGCCTATGGCGCGTCAATCGCCGTCTTTCTGTTTCTGATTGCAGCGGTTATCAGCCTTTATGTGGCCAGGCACATCGCGAGGACCGATCATGCGTGATCGCTCCATGAGTTATACGCTCAAGAGGGGTGCGGGCGTCACGAGCATCTCGTTGTTCCTGTTGTTTGCGCTGTTCCCTATCTTTTGGGTTTTAATTCTGTCGGTAAGGCCATCGGCCGCGTTGTTCGATCCGATTTGGGAAAATCTTGGCGATTGGTCGCTCGAAAATTTCGGTTCGCTAATTCGCTCCAATTTTCCGCTGGGTATATTGAATAGTTTCATTACCGCGGGAAGCGCTACTTTGATCTCCATGCTCGTGGGTATTCCTGCCGGTTTCGCGCTCGCCAAGTCACGATTTGCGGGCAAGTTCATCGCATCCTGGCTGCTTTTGCTTCTGCGCATGGCTCCGCCTGTCGGATTTGTAATTCCACTTTTCCTGTTTTATCTGCAGGTCGGGTTTATCGACAGTTATCCCGGGCTGATATTCGCCTATATGACCTTAACATTGCCCCTGGTTGTTTGGCTGATGTGGACCTCGTTTGCTCAACTTCCCAATGAGCTTATCGAGGCCGCAATCATGGACGGGGCTTCTCTGAGAAATACTCTTTTGCTGGTCGCTTTGCCGGCGGCAAAACCTGGTGTAATCGCGGCCTTCATCCTAGGATTCCTGCTGGCATGGAATGACTTCTTTTTCGCGCTGGTAATCACCAGACAGGACACGGCAACAGCAACCGTTGCGGTGATGAACTTCATTTCCTACGACAGCGTGGATTGGGGGGCCATCGGTCTTGCCAGTATCATCCTGACCCTCCCGATTCTGCCGTTTATGGTCATCGCCAACAAATATATCGTCCGTTCCATATCCGGAGCGGTAAAGGGCTGAAATTTAAGGAAAAATTTGTGTCTCGGTTTCCCAACATCGTATTCATCCTGACAGACCAGCAACGGCTCGACACGATTGCCGCCCATGGCCATGACCATATGGATACGCCCCATATTGACCGTCTCGTCGAGGGCGGCACGTCGTTCATGAATATGTATGTTACCGCGCCGTCCTGCGCTCCATCGCGCGCGTCTCTATTTTCCGGTACCTACGCGCACACAAACGGGGTCTATCGCAACGATGAAAAGTGGCCTTGGACATGGGTGTCATTGCTGAACGCGGCCGGTTACCGATGTGTCAATGTCGGAAAAATGCATACCAATCCGGCTGAGGCGGACTTCGGGTTCCATGAAAGGCATGTTGTAGAGAACAAGGATCGCGATACCCCGAATCTGCCCTTCTACCTCGATCAATGGGATAAGGCGCTATGGAAACGCGGGGTCGAAAAACCCTCGCGTGTCACTTATCGGCGTCGTGAAGATTATAGAGAGCGTCTCGGCGCGTTTTTGTGGGAAGCCGACGAGGATCTGCATGCGGATGTTTTCGTCGCCGATTTGGCGTGCATGTGGCTGGACCGCTATAGCGGACAGGAGCCCTTCTTTCTTCAGATTGGGCTGCCGGGTCCGCACCCGCCTTACGATCCGACGGAAGAATATGCGCGAAAATATCTGAATCGCGAATTGCCCAAGGCAATCAGGAATTATGATCTCGATAGTCTTCCGTATCCCCTGCGCAAGCTGCGTGAAGACCACTTGGAGAAGGATCATGACGGCATTGTCCATCTGAGAGATCCATCGGAGGAACAGCTCCACCGCCAACGGGCCCATTACTATGCCAACGTATCCATGATCGATACGCAAGTCGGCAAAATAGTTGATGCGCTAACCCGACGCGGCGTGATTGACGACACACTGATTGTCTATTCGACAGACCACGGCGATTGCCTAAATGATCACGGCCTTTCGCAGAAGTGGAATATGTTCGAACAAAGCGTACATGTTCCCGCGATTGTGTGGGGGCCGGGGGTTAAACAAAACCAGCGAATAGAGGGTTTAACGGCTTTGTTTGATTTGGGGCCCACCATACTCGAGGCGGCGGGCGTCACGGCGCCGTCTTGGATGGAAGCGCGCTCTCTATGGCCGGAACTCCGTGGTGACGATACGTCCGGGCGCGAAGCGGTCTTTTCGGAACACGCAAATGACAAGATTTTGCAGCACACGGAATTCATGACCATGGTGCGGCGAGGTCGCTGGAAACTTGTGCATTTCGTGGATTGTCAGGAAGGGCAATTGTTCGACCTGGAAGAAGATCACGGCGAAAAAAACAACCTCTGGGATAGTCACGATCACAGTCAAATAAAGCACGAACTAATTCTGGAGATTCTGTCCTGGCGCATTGAAAGCGACAGAATCACGCAGGGTTTTCGGATGCACTTGAAAAATTCCACTGTTTGAGGAGTGGACGATGACCGAGATAAAGCTCCAGCAAGTTGTGAAATATTTCGATGATGTCGAGGTCATCAAAAGTTTCGACCTGGAAATTCACGATGGGGAGTTTGTCGTTCTCGTTGGTCCTTCGGGCTGCGGGAAGTCCACGCTGCTGCGGATCATTGCCGGTCTGGAGGATGTGACGAGCGGCAGTATCTATTTGGATGGCGTCGATGTCACCGAAATGCCGCCGGCGGCCCGCGGCCTGGCCATGGTATTTCAATCCTATGCGCTCTACCCGCACATGACCGTGCGCGAGAATATGGCGTTCCCCCTAAGGATGAAGGGTGTTGACCGTGCAGAGCAAGAGCGGCGGGTCGAGCACGCGGCAGGAATTTTGAACTTGTCGGAATACTTGGAGAGAAAACCCTCTCAGCTCTCCGGCGGGCAGCGCCAGCGCGTGGCTATCGGCCGGGCAATCGTGCGCGAGCCGGTTGCATTCCTGTTTGATGAACCATTGTCCAATCTTGATGCGGCCTTGCGGGGAAATATGAGATTGGAAATCACCGAACTCCACCAGAAGTTAAAATCAACGATGATATTCGTGACCCATGATCAGGTTGAGGCCATGACAATGGCTGACAAAATCGTGGTCTTGCAGGATGGAGTGATTGAGCAGGTCGGTACGCCGCTCGAGCTTTACCGTACGCCCCGCAACATGTTTGTCGCCGGATTTATCGGTTCTCCGAAGATAAATTTAATTGCCGGCCGGGAGGCGGAAAAACAAAACGCGCAGACGATCGGCGTTCGGCCGGAACATATTGAAATTTCCACGACCGAAGGCGCTTGGCAGGGGACGGTAGGCGTATCGGAACAACTTGGATTCGAGACGTTCCTGCACGTCGAATGCCCGCAATTGGAACAAACCCTCACGGTTCGTACCGATGGTGAGCGTGAGATAGCGCCCGGTGAGAATGTTTATTTGACGCCGATCAGCGAAAAGATAAATCGTTTCGATGCCAATGGGCTGACCATTGGCTAGGCCCCAAAGGACGACAGACCCAATGACAAGGCCCAATATTCTTTGGATCTGCACTGACCAGCAAAGATGGGACACCTTGTCCTGCTTGGGATTCAAGGGGGCGGTGACACCCAATATAGACCGTCTGGCTTCCTGCGGCGTCATTTTCAAGAATGCCTATTGCCAAAGCCCAATATGCACGCCGAGCCGCGCATCGTTCCTAACCGGCATGTATCCGATCGCGACCCAGGTGCATCGCAACGGCAACATCGGCTTCCCGGAGCATTTAACGCTCGTTACGAAACTTTTCGAACTCGCCGGCTATCACAATGGTTTGATCGGCAAGCTGCATTTGTCCCGCACGGAGGGGATGAGCGAGGTGCGCCCCGATGACGGCTACCATGAGTTTTACCCAAAAGGGCCGGTTGGCGGCCCAGGCAGTGACTATTGTACATGGCTGGAGGAGAGAGGCTTTGATCCAAAGAGACTTTCCGAACCGCGCCGGGGAATTTGCGATCCAAGCGTGGATACCGAATATAGCCAGACCACGTGGTCATGGGAGCGCGCACTCAGCTTCATCGAAAACAACGTGGATAAACCCTGGTTGTTGTCGGTGAACGTGTTCGATCCGCATCCACCCTTCGATCCTCCAGCTGAATATATGGCCAAGTTCGATCCGGTACATATGCCGGAAGCGAAATTCAGGCTCTCGGACATCGAACACCAAAAACGGTTTGCGGGTGTGGATCAGCAGGCAAGGCAAGCGGTCATTCCGGATGAATTTTCACGACTCGAAAATGTTCGACCCGCGAATGCCCGGGATGACGATGACGGGTTCATGGGAACCCATGATACGCCGCCGAGCCGCTACAACGTCCAGGAAATCCGCGCCGCCTATCAAGCCATGATTCTGCTGCTCGATGACATGGTGGGAAGTCTGCTGCAAAAGCTGGAAGAAACAGAACTCCTTGAAAATACGATCATCGTCTTTACCAGCGATCATGGCGAAATGCTCGGAGATCACGGCCTGCTCTACAAGGGGTGCCGTTTCTATGAAGGCCTCGTCCATGTGCCGCTGATAATCTCCGTTCCGGATTCGGGGCTGCGCGGGTCGGCGTCGGAGGCTCTTGTCGAACTCGTCGATATCGCGCCGACGCTACTCGACCTAGTGGGGATCGATATCCCTCAAAATATGCAGGGAAAATCCTTGGGCCCGTTACTGAGGGGTGAAGCGCCTCTCGATTTTCACAAGCCATATGTATTGTCGGAATATTTCGATTGTTTGCGCTTTCCGGGCTCGGTCGGCTCGCGGGCCAGCATGTATTTTGATGGACGGCACAAGCTGAACATTTATCACGACGCGGGCGAAGGAGAGCTGTTCGACTTGGAATCCGATCCCGACGAGTTTTCGGACCGGTGGCATGATCCGGACTATGCCGAGATCAAATCCGAGCTTCTTCTGCGGCATTTCGGCGCAATAATGAAAGTGTCCGGCTCCGGCCCCGAGCGCAGCCACGACTTTTAATCGATTTCATCCGAGACCATTGAAAATTTTACCGGGTATCGGGGTGAACAGTCCTGCGACCGTACTTGGAAAGGGTATCAATCGCAGTGTTCCAACCAACGTCCCATGCCAGATGGGCACCATTGGGAAACGTAGCGCCCGCGTCGCTGGCGAAGTCGCCGAAAGGGGTTACGAGGTAGAATCGTTTAGGCCAATCGCGTAAGGAGTAGCAAACCTTAGCCAGTGGCGGGCTACGTACTTACATATTCCTCTTGTAGATCAAGAGGTTGCGACGGCTCAGACCACGACTTCGATCGAATGTCGGTCTCGGTGGTTGCGAGCCCCCGCAACCACCTATACCGAACTCCTGCAACCATCAAGCTTCTTCGTGACCCGGGAGAACTCGGTCTCTAACTCCCTGCGTTGGACGTCCAAATGTTGTTGGCGGAGACGCACCTCTTCAGGAAAAGCGGTCAAGAACTCTTTGACGAGTTCGGGGGCCATTAGGCGCTCTCTAAGCCCATCCAAGATTAGACTGTCGAAAACGCCGCGCTTGATGCGTCTACGATTGGTGCGCATACCAACGAGGAACGACTGAACACCAAATCGCAAAAGCCCGCTTCGGTACCAAATATGGACAAAAGGGTGAGTGTCTGGGGCGAACCGCTAATGCCCCAAGGCGGAACCGGGCACCCGGTTCAGGAGACGATGCCGGATTGCCGTTTGGCATATGCTCCGCGAATTGCAAACCTCCCGACAATGTAAAATCCCCGACATTCAATTCGGCCGCGCGCGGATAGTTTCTCACGTGCTGCATCGGCTGGAGCTTGGTGAGGCATTGTCTGGATTACCCGCCAGAGGAAAGATCAATGGCAGACGAGAAAAAAGCGACGTTTGACGCCGGCCTGATCGGCGTCGGCAATATGGGCCAGGGGCTCGGCAAGAATATTTTGGAGAACGGGTTTTCGCTGGTCGTGCAGGACCTGAAGCCATCTGCCGTGTCCCGGCTGGAAGAGCGCGGGGCGGTCGGCGCCATCGATCTGAAAAGCCTGATGAGCCAGACCGACATTGTGATGACTTGCCTTCCCAGCATGGGCTCCATCGAAGCGGTTTACGGGTCTCCGGACGGGATCATCGCCAATGTCCGGCCTGGCATGGTGATCGTCGACTTCTCCACCAGCAGTCCGGAATTGACCCGCCGGTACGGTGCGATGCTGGAAGAGAAGGGCGCCCAACTCATTGATACGCCCATGCTCCGAAATCCGCAGGCGGCATTCGACGGGACGCTGCAGCTCCTGGTTTCCGGTCCGGACGGCGCGATTGAACGCGCGAAGCCCTTGCTCGAAGCCGTTTCCGAGGAATTGATCCCTTCCGGAGACCTGGGCAACGGTCACGCGATCAAGTTGATTAACAACGCGGTCACCATCGCGAACGGCGCGATCCTTTGTGAGACGTTTACCGTCGCCCGGAAGATGGGCATCGATCTGAACACCCTCAACCGGGTCATGGGCGTGAGTTTCGCGGCCAGCAAAAAGCTTCCCGATACGGCCCGGCGCCTGATCGAAGACGACCACAAGAATACCTTTTCGATCGACGTGTCGCTGAAGGATATCGATCTGTTCACCAAGCTCTCCTTGGAACTTGGCGCACTGACCCCGATTGCCGAAGCGACGCGCGATCTGTTTCGGATGGCTTCGCAGTTCGGCTACGGCGACGAACACAATACCCGTGTGGGCAGCGTACTCGCCAGGTTCGCCGGAACGGACTTCGGGGAGGAAGAGAGCAAGAAGGCAAGTTCCTAAGGGAGCCCGGCTCGGCGGCCCCGCCGGACCTGTCCCTAGCGGAAATAGACCACCTCGCCGCCGGCGTGGGCCTCGAGCTTGTCGATGTCGGGAACATGGATGCGGCCGTACTCGACCTGGATCAGGTCCAGCGATTCCAGGTGTTTCAGGTGTTTGTTCACGGTCGGCCGGGTCGACTTGATGATCCTTCCCAACTCTTCCTGGGTGATCTTCAGGTCGACGGCGCCGACGCCGATATGTTCGCGCTGGGCAAGCGCCATCGAAACGATCGTCCGGATAAGGCGCGTCTCGACCGGGTTCAAGGCGAGGTTTTCTATGAGGGTGTATGCCTTGCGCAGCCGATAGCTCATTAGGCGGGCGACCATGTCGTAGAGGTCGGGGAAGCGATCGAGCGCCGCCTTGAAATCGTTGCGGTGGATCAACAGCAACTCGGTCTCCCCATAGGCATAGACCTCATTGGGGTTTTTTTCACCATCCATGACCGACGTGATGCCCCAGATGTTTCCCTCCGTGAGGATGGAAAAGACATGCTCGACGCCCTCGACCGACGAACTCATGCTGCGGAGGCCGCCGCGGACGATGGTCGCCAGGTGCGTGGGAATATCATCCCGCGTCACGAAAAGCGTTCCGTCGGGGAGGATTTTGACCGTCGAGACATGGGCCAGATGATCGATGACCCCGGCCGGCAGACCGGCAAACCAGTAATTGCCGGCGAGGAAGCTCCGCCGATTTTCCCGGCTATTTGGCACCGCTTGATCCATCGCTTCCCTGTTTGTCGGCTGCCCAACATTTCGTTGTCCCGATTTTGCCTAATATTTCGGGGATTTGTAAGGGCCGCAGGAAGCGGCGCCGGGCTCCGGCGTCGAAGATCGCGACTCGGCAACCGGCCCGGGGCGCCCGCGAGGAAAGAAACAAGGGACATTTGGAGGCGAGACGCATGTTTACAGCGCAACAACTGATCCAGGCCGGCAACAAAACCGTCGAATGGGCGTCCGGCCACCTCAACGAGGACGGCAGCTTCGGCGGTGTCGAGGAACGCATTCTCGCCTATTACAAGGCGCCCATGGCCTTCGCCCTATCGGGCCGGGTCGGGGAAGCCGCCGCCGTGGCAAACCATCTCAAAAATACCTTCTTCCGGAACGGCGATTTTCATGGGGTGAGGAACGATCCAACCTCCGGCGGATCGAAGAACTACCGCAACGCCTGGATCGGGCGCGGCCTCCACACTCTCGGCTTCTATGACCTTTCGGTTCCAACCGGTGATTTCCTGGAATCCGAAATGGACGAGAAGACCGGCGGTGTCCTCACGGCCTCGTCGGTTGAGGGTCAGGACCGTGAAATGGACTGGGGAAGCACCTGCTCCACGGCGATCGCCTTGCTGGCGATGGGCCGGCACGAGCCTGCCGTCCGCTGCGGCGATTTCCTCGCCCAAATGCTCAACGACCAGGACGGCGGCGGCGAAGCGCTTTATCTCCGGCGCGGCGGTTCCGGCGAAATCATCACGGACATGACCGACCGGCCGGCCAACCTCTATTCCGTGATGATCGGCCAGACAGGCCAGGTGTACTGGTATCTGGGAATGGCGATGGTCGCGTTTGCCGGCCTCTACCGGTGGACCGGGGACGAAAAATGGAAAAAAGCAGGCGACCAGATTTACGATATCGTTTCCCGTTGCGACGACGAGGTCTACGCGATCATCACCAACGGGAAGGTCGCCTGGGGCGCCGGTGCCATGTTTGCCGCGACCGGCGACAAGAAGTTCGGTCAGCTCGGCGATAAAATCTGGACGTGGGTGTGCGATACCCAGACACCCGAGGGGGTCTGGCTGCGGCCCGGGGCCGAGACCGTCGCCGATCAGGCTCTTGACGTCTCGCTCGATACGTCGCTGGAGCGGGCTTCCTACATGTTCGATCTCGCCAAGACCCTGGCGGGCGGCGATTACTAGGCAGGCGGAGGCGGCGCGTCAGCCGAAGTCGGCCGGATCGGGCAGGTAGAAGGTGGAGCCGCCAACGGTCTGGCGCTCGATCAGGCTTCGGTGTGGCCGGAGCGGCCGGTATCTCAGAAACGGCAGGACGTGTTCGTCCATCATCCCTTCAACCACGTCCGCATGCTTCGGATCGTCCACGAGGTTGTTGTCTTCGAGGGGGTCGGTCTCGGAATCGAACAATTGTGCCGGCGTGCGTTCGTCTTCGTAGACCACGAGCTTGTACCGGTCGGTCTTGAACATCCCCATGCCGTAGGATTCGCTGATCACCACCTTGTGGTCGGGAACCGCGCCTTCGCCCGTAACGGCGGGCAGCAGCGAGCGGCCCTCTGCGGTGGGCAGTTCGGCATTGGCGATGTCCCGGATGGTCGCCGAGATATCCATGTGCTGAATCAGATCGTCGATCTGGCCGGCCTTCGTGCCCGCGGGCGGACGAACAATGAGCGGGACCTTCACCGCCTGATCGAAGAAGACCATTTTCTTGATCATCCGGTGCTCGCCCATCATCTCTCCGTGATCCGAGGTATAGATCACCCAGGTGTTTTCCAGCCTGCCCGTCCGTTCGAGAGCGTCGACGATCTTGCCGATGGACCGGTCGATGATGCTGACATTCGCGTAGTAGGCGCGGCGCAGTTTGACGATCGCCTCGTCGGTCATGGTTTCCGAATCGCAGTACCGCAAGAATGCCCTTAGGAAGATGGAAAGCGGGCCCGATTTCGGAACCTCCGGCCGCTTGAGGGACCCCGGCATCGGAATGTCGACGCCGTCGTACCAATCCACCGCCTCCTGCGGCGCGTCCCAAGGGTCGTGAGGGCCTGGAAATCCGATCTGAACGAAGAACGGCTTGTCGCCGTCATAGTTTTCCAGCCACTCGGCCGTGAAGTCGCCTAGCCAGGCATCCTGATAGGCGTCCAGCGGCAACGGGATGGGGTCGGCCTGCCAGGCCCGGTAGGGCGGCGCATCGGGGGCGGCCTCGCGCTTGTGCTTCTGTCTGGAGCCCAGGTAGTCGCGGTAGGTATTCAGCAGGTCCCGGCTTTCGAGGAAGTCGGTGTACTTGGTGTTCAGGAAATACGTCGCTTCCTTGCCGACCGTCTCCAGCACCTCGGTAAAGCCGTAGCCGTTGAGCTGACCAATTTGCTCATCGGCGTGCTTCACCCGCGGCGGGATATGGCGCCAGAAGTGGGTCTTTCCGATCACCGCCGTATGGTATCCGGCCTGCTGAAGCGCCTGCGCGTAGGTGGGCACGGCATCGTGGACCTCGGACATGTTCTCGAAGACACCATGATCCCGCACGTAGCGTTCGGTGAGAAGGGATGCCCGCGCCGGCATGCAGAGCGGCCCCTGGACGTAGACGTTGTTGAATTGGACGCCTTCGCCGGCCAGCCGGTCCGTGCTCGGCGTTTTGGCTATGGGATCGCCCGTGGAGCCAAGCATATCCGCCCGCTGTTGGTCGGGCATGAGGAGAACGATGTTCGGTTTGTCGGGCACTTTGGCGGCTCCCCGTCAGGTTGACCCTACCCGTTTGGTCCAGGTATTCCGGGATAGTGGAGGCGCCCGCACCAAAAGAATGTAATCGATCCGACAAACTGGTCCGCGCGTCGCCGCCATGATATTGGAACTAATGCCTAGGCCTCCCGGGAGATACGGAAATGAGTGAACAGCCCCTCGGCAGTCCGGACGATGCGTCCGCCGCGCCATCGGCAGGATTTGCGTCGACGGTCATCCGGAATCCCATCGATCCCGAGCACTTGGGTTCCGCCGCCCTGTCGCCGGGGGGCGAGTTTGCCGCCGGATCCTACCATAGCTTCACGCTGGTCTACACGGCGGGGAAATACGGCATCGACGACTCGGGCTCGCTCCGCATCTGCTTTCGGTTTGCGTCGGATCAGACCCGGCCTCAGTTCGAAAACCCCGAAGGACCCAACTACACGGTCATCGAAGCATCGAACAACGCGGTGCTGGAGTATCGCTACGACCCCAAGGGCAATGTCCGGCCGTGGGACCGGACGCTGTACATCAAGGTCGTGCATGGGTTCCTGAAGGAAGGGGACACGATTTCCGTGCGGTTCGGGGTGACCGATCACGGCTCTCCCGGCATGCGTCTTCAGACGTTCTGCGAGGACTCGTTCGAGTTCCACGTTCTCGTCGATCCCATTGCCACGTTCACCTATCAGCCGCTCGTCGAGCAGCCGAAGATCAAGATCGTTCCCGGTGAACGGGAGCGGTTCCTGGCCGTGATCCCGACGCTCCGGAGGGTTGGGGAAACATTCGCGCTGAAGTTCAAGGGCGAGGACCGGTGGGGTAATCCGTCGGACAAGGGCGGCGGCGAGTTCACCCTGCGCGCCAATATTCCCGTTTCGGGGTTGCCGGGAACGGCCAGCCTTCCCGACGGCTCGTTCAGCGCCGAAATCCCGGGCCTGTCTGTGACGGAAGCCGGAGATCTCGTGATCGAACTGCTGGACGAGGCCGGAAACCCGGTCACCGAGACCAACCCCCTTCGGATCGTCGAAGACGCCGACAAGATCCACTACTGGGCCGACCTTCACGGCCAGTCGGAAGAGACGATCGGCACTGGCGATGCTGGCGACTATTTCGCCTTCGCCCGGGACCGGGCCTTTGTCGACGCGACGGGGCACCAGGGCAACGATTTCCAGATCACCAACCGGTTTTGGCAACGCTTGGACAAGCTCTCGGCCCGGTTCGAGGAAGACGGAAAGTTCGTCGTCCTTCCGGGCTACGAGTGGTCGGGCAACACCGGTCTCGGCGGGGACCGCAACGTCTACTTCTCCGAAGAGGGACGCCAGATCAGGCGGTCGTCCCATGCGCTGGTCGAGGACCGGTCCGACATCGCCACGGACTGCACCACCGCCGCGGAGTTGTTCGAGACCCTGGCTGCCAACCGGGAATGGGACGTGGTGGTCTTCGCCCATTGCGGCGGCCGCTACGCCGATGTGAAGATGGCCCATGACGGCCGCTTCGAAAAATCCATGGAGATCCACTCCTCGTGGGGCACGTTCGAGTGGCTTCTCCATGACGCGCTGGAGATGGGCTACCGGACCGGGATCGTCGCCAACTCGGACGGCCACAAGGGCCGCCCCGGGGCCAGTTACCCGGGCGCCTCGCTCTTCGGCGCCGTCGGCGGACTCACGTGCCTCATCACCGGCGAACTGACCCGGTCGTCGGTTCTCGATTGCCTGCGCAAACGTCACCACTACGCAACGACCGGCGGGCCCAACGGGCGGATGTATATAGGCGTCGCGGCGGCGTTCAGCCGAGACGCGACGATCTATCACGACGATCCGGCGATCGGCCCCGCCGAGGGCCAGCCGGGACGATCCGCGATCATGGGCGACATCGTACATTTGCCGGACGGCAGCGCCGAGATCAGCGTCGATATTCACGTCGCCTGCCCCATCGAACGGGTCGACATCTTCAACGGGCTGGACCATGTGGAGACCGTCCGGCCCTATGGTCCGGACGAGCTCGGCAATCGCATACGCGTTCTATGGGAGGGCGCGGAATATCGCGGCCGGTTCCGTCAGGTGATCTGGGACGGCAGCGCCTTGCTCTCGGACAATCGCATCGAAGACGCCGCTCCCATCAATTTCTTCAATCCGGACAAGTCCCTGAATCGTCTCGGCGACAACGGCCTCGAATGGAGGGCCCTGACCACCGGGAACATCGGCGGATTCGACGTCTGGCTGGCCGATCCCTACGGCGGCACCCTCAAACTGGAAACACCGCTCGTACAGTGCGGCATTCCCGTCGAGGAAATCGGATACGAGGACGAGATATTCGACCGGAGTGGTGTGCTGCCCCGCTATTTGAAGGTATACCGCCTGCCGGCCCGGAACCCGCACCGCCGGATGACCTTCAAACGGACCATCGGCCTCAAGGATGACGGGGACAATCCGGTCTACATCAGGCTGACCCAGGAAGACGGAACGCTGGCCTGGACGAGCCCGATTTATATCTATCGTTAGGACCGAATTCATGAGCATCACCCTTAAGGAACGCCCAATCTTTGTCTTGGGCTGCCACCGTTCCGGCACCACCATGCTCATGCTGATGATCGGCGCGCATCCCAGGATATCCGTGCCGGAGGTCGCCTGGTATTATCAGCGGTTTCGCCCGTATCTCTACAGCTATGGGAATCTGAACGACGAGGAGAATTTCAGAACCCTCGCCGACGAAATGGTTAACGGCCTCATCCCGCCCTACTTCGGCATGAACGCAAATCCGGCGACCATCGTCGACGAGATCATGGCCGATGCGGAGGAGAGAAGTTTCGCCGGCATCTTCAATGCCGTCCTCGAGCGGCACGCCCGGGAGGACGGAAACAAACCGCGTTGGGCCGAGAAGTCCCCCAACAACAGCTTCTTCATCAAACAGATAAAGGAGGACTTCCCCAACGCCCAGTTCATCTACATCACCCGGGATGGTCGGGACAATTGCGCCGAAACCCTGCATTCCCGGCACGGCCTGTACAACATGGTGTCCGCCGCCGAACGCTGGAAGCTGTTTCTCGAAGCGGTGAAGCCCTGGCGGGAGACGCTGGACCCCTCGGAGTGGATGGACATCAAGTACGAAACCCTGGCTCGTGAGCCGGAGGCGACACTTCGTCTGATCTGTGAGTTCATCGGCGAGGAATACTCGCCGTCCATGCTCGATTTCCATCAATCCGAGGTCGCCCGGACCAGAGCCCGGGTGGTGAAGAACCCGGGGGGCGTCTCGCCCGCGCCGTTGGCCGAACCGGTGAGCGACCGCTTCATTGGCGTCTACAAGGAGCTTCTCAGCGTTAAGGATCAGCGGATATTTGCCGCCATCGCCGGGGATGTTCAGACGGAAAACGGCTACGAACTGGACTACGAGCCGGACGAGTTGTCCGAGGAGGCTCTCGAAAACTTCCGTGAGCAGAACGGCAGAATGCGGGCGTCCCTGTTGCATGCCCGCGGCCATATGCGGGACAGCTACATCGAGTGGCTGGTGGATCAGCGGGAAGCGCGGAAGCGCCAGGGCATCTGGACCGATGCCGATGTCCCCGACGAGTTCCCCATAGGCGATCCCAATGAGGACACCATCATGGGGCGGGGAGCGTCGAGGAAGTGGAAGACCGAATTTGGAATTCCGAGGCGGTATAGTTAACGGGCCGTTCGCCGGCGGAACCGCCGAATTCCGGTTCGCGCTCGCCGGTAGGACGGGAGAGAGGAGCGGGGAGTGGCGATAACCCTGGATGAAGCGCCGATCTTTATCGGCGGGTATGAGCGCTCCGGCACTACCATGCTGATGCTGATGATCGGGTCCCACCCGCGCATCGCGGTTCCCGAGGTCACCTGGTACTACCCGAGGTTCAGGGCCTATCTGCACACATACGGCGACATCTCCAAGGAGGAAAATTTTCGCGTCCTTCTTCATGAAATGATGTTCGGCCTTCTGGTTCCCTTCTTCGGGATCGAGGTAGACGAAGACGCCATACTGGACGAGATCATGACCCATGTGCCGGAAAGGACGTTTCCGGGCGCCTTCGCCGGTGTGATGAATTGGTTTGTGTTGAAAAAGGGCAAGCCGAGATGGGTGGAAAAATGTCCGCAGAACATCTTCCACGTCGCGTCGATCCTGGAGGATTTCCCCAACGCCCAGATCGTCTTTATCACCCGCGACGGCCGCGACAGCGGGGCGACCTACATGCAGTCCAAGTTTGGGCCGACCAACGTGTATGCGGCGGCGGAATTGTGGAAGAAGTTTCAGGTCGCGGCGCGTCACTGGCGCGCCCGGCTGGACGGCTTCCAATGGCTCGATGTCCGCTACGAGGAACTAGTCCGCGAGCCCGAGAATACGCTCGAACGAATATGCGGCTTTCTCGGCGAGGACTACAGCCCGGATATGCTCGGGTTTCATCAAACCGCCTATGCCCGGAACCGGGGCAGGAATCCCGACCATGCGCCCATCGCCAGGCCGGTGACCGACGAGTTGATCGGCGAATACAAGCAGTACTTGAGCATTCGGGAGCAGCGGATCTTCGCCGGTGTCGCGGGTGAGGAGCTGACGGAGAACGGCTATGAAATCAATGTCGATCCCATCGAGACCAGCGCCGGGGACGCGGCATTGTTCCTGGAAATGGACATGCGCACCCGCGCGGCGAATTTCGATTTGATGGGGCATCAGTACGCGTTCAGCCGGTTCAACGAGCGGCTCGTCGAACGCTGGGAGGAACGCCGGCGGGAGGGAATCTGGAACGAGTCCGACCGGCCCCTGGACCAGGATCCCAATGCCCGCCTTTGGATGGAAACCATTGCCGAGCAGGCCCGGTTGAAGACCAGGTTCGGCACCCATCCCAAGGAGTGAAAGGGGCGCAGTTGGAGGATAGATGGACATGGAGATTAACCCCGCGACCCTTCGCGGCGATTGGAGGTATCCGACAAGTGTGCGGTTCGGACCCGGCCGCATAGACGAGCTGCCCGGCGCCTGCCGGTCGCTGGGCATGACCCGCCCGCTGCTGGTCACCGACCCCGGCCTACTCGAACTGCCGACGACGGTGGGCGCTCTCGGGGCGGTCCGATCGGCGGGGATCGCCGCCACCGTCTATTCGGATGTCAAGGGAAACCCGGTGGCCCGCAACGTCATCGACGGCGTCGCCGTATATCGCGAGAACGGCTGCGACGGCGTGATCGCATTCGGCGGCGGTAGCAGTATCGATGCCGCGAAGGCGATCGCGAACCTGGCCGGCCAAACCCGGTCGATCTGGGATTTCACCATCGTCGGCGAAGATGTCGACGTTGACGATATCGCACCCCCGGCCCCGCTGATCGCCGTTCCCACAACCGCCGGAACCGGATCCGAGGTCAGCCGGGGCGCGATCATTATCGACGAGGAGGCCCAGACCAAGCGGAACGTGTCCCACCCGGACGCGATGCCCAATCTCGCCATCATCGATCCCGAGCTGACCCTGGACTTGCCGGCGGACATCACGGCGGCGACCGGCATGGATGCGCTCTCGCACAATCTCGAGGCCTATTGCACAAGGCAGTTTCATCCGTTTTCCGAGAGCGTCGCCTTGGGGGGCATGCAGCTCATCAAGGAATGGCTCCCCGTTGCCGTGCACGACGGCGGCAACCTTGCGGCGCGTACCTACATGATGGCGGCGTCCAGCATGGGGGCGGTCGCGTTCCAGAAGGGGCTGGGGGGGATGCACGCCATGAGCCACCCGATCGGCGCCGTGCATGATGTCCATCACGGTCTCACCAACGGCGTGGTCATGCCCTACGTGCTTGCCTTCAATCGGCCGGCCATCGAGGAACGAATGACGATACTCGCCCGCCACCTCGGCCTGCCGAACCCGTCGTTTGACGCGGTGTTGGATTGGGTGGTGGCGTTGCGCCGGGACATCGGCATTCCGCATACTCTCTCCGAAGTCGGTATTCGGGAAGAACATGCCGGCCGGCTCGCGGCGATGACCGCCCAGGAACGGCCGGGCCGCAACAATCCGATCCCTCTCGGCGAGAAGGAGTCCCGGCGGCTCTACGCCATGGCAATCAACGGGGAGCTCAAGGCCTGAACGGCACGGATCCCTGGATTTCGAAAGTGGGGAAAAGCTATGAACACGACCAATGAGAACCCGGGCGCTTCACGTCCGAATATCCTCTTCATTCAGGTGGATCAGTTGGTGCCCACCGCCTTGTCCGTCCATGGGCATCCGCTGGTCAAGACGCCGCACCTGGATGAGCTGGCCGCCAAAAGCGTCGTTTTCGAGAACGCCTACAGCAATTTTCCCCTGTGCTCGCCCTCGAGAGCATCCATGCTCGCCGGCCGGCTGCCATACAATATTTCCCAATGGGACAATGGGGCGGAATTCTTCGCCGAGATTCCGACGCTCGCCCATTATCTGAAGGCGCTCGGCTATTCGACGACGCTCTGCGGCAAGATGCATTTCATCGGCCCGGATCAATACCATGGGTACGAAGAACGGCTGACGACGGACATTTATCCGTCCGATTTCTCATGGACGCCCAACTGGGACCAGAACTTCAGGAAGGGCGGCGGCATACGCGTGCGGAACGTCATCGAGTCCGGGCGCTGCATCCGGGGCTTGCAGATGGATTTCGACGACGAGGTCGAGTATCACGCAGTCCAGAAAATCTATGACCTCGTCCGACACACCGATGACCGGCCGTTCTTCTTCACCGTTTCGCTGTCGCACCCGCACCCGCCCTACGTGATCTCGGACAAGTACTGGGACCTCTACCGGGACGAGGACGTCGATCTGCCGCGGGTCCCGGAGATTCCTTTCGAGGAATTGGATCCGTTCAGCCAAACGCGGGCCATTGCGATGGGGCATCAATATTACGACATTACCGACGATCACATCCGGACGGCGCGGCACGCCTATTACGGCATGATCTCGTACGTGGACGAGAAAATCGGGTCGGTTCTGGCGGCGCTGAAGGAGACCGGGCTCGACGAGAACACGGTCATCATCTTCACCGCCGATCACGGCGAAATGCTCGGCGAGCGCGGCATGTGGCTCAAGGACACCTTCTATGAGTGGTCGGTGCGGGTGCCCATGTTCATTTACGCCGAAGGTATCGCGCCCAGGCGGGTGACGAAGAATGTTTCCCTGGTCGATCTGGTTCCGACCTGCCTGGAACTCGCTGGAAAAGAGGATGAGCCGGTCACCGAACTCGACGGTGACAGCCTGGTCAGCCTGATGCACGGCTCATCCGACGGTTGGAAAGACGAGGTGATCTCCGAGTGGTCGGCGACGGGTCACCCGGCGCCGTCCCGGATGGTGCGGCGCGGCAACTACAAATATTGGGTGAGCGAGGGGCTGCCGCCGCTTCTCTTCGATTTGGAGAACGACCCGGACGAACTGAAGAACCTCGCGGGCTGCGACGAGGTCAAGGAGGTCGAGCAGGGTCTGCGCGAGCGGCTGTATTCGGACTGGGACCCCGCCGCGCTGGGTGAACGCATTCGAACAAGCCAAAAGAGGAGGCTTTTGCTGCGCGACCTGACCGAAACCACCAAAAAATACTCGAACTGGGCGGTCCAGACGGTGCGCGACGATTCCCGGCGCTATGTGCGGGGCCGCGCCAGCAGCTTCTACGCCAAGGCGCTTCAGCGCTATCCGTTCGTCGAACCGGTGGAGCCCGACCACGAGCCGCATTCCGCCGACTGACCTTTTCGCCTTGAAGCGGGAAATCTCAGGAATGTCGCCTTCAATACAATTTCGTTTCCGGGCAAGGGCTAGAGTTTCATTCGTAGGCTGGCCCGCACAAAGACCCTCGATTGGAAAGAGTGCCAAGGGCAGGCCGACGGGGGCGCTGAAAGGCTAGGCGCCAGACAACAAATATTCGTGGGAGACTTATCATGTCGAAACGCTCCTTGGTTTTCTCCATGGCCCTCGCATTGGGCTTCTCGGTGCTGGTTGCGTCCGGTAGTGCGTTGGCGCAGCGAATGCCGCCGAAGGACACGCTCAGGTTCGCGGGGTTCAGCGTGAAAGTTCTCGATCCCCACTTCGGCGGCGGCGGGAGTACGGAGTTCTTTCAATACAAGGTCTACGACAGCCTGTTCGCATTCGATGAAAACATGGTGGTGCGGCCCCAAATGGCTGACACGTTCACCTGGAATGCGGACAAGACGAAGCTGACCGTCACCTTGCGGCCCGGCCTCAAGTTCCACGACGGCCAGCCGGTGCGTTCCGCCGACGTGGTTGCATCGCTCAAGCGCTGGAGCAACGGAAGGCGCGGCACCGCGCGGATCTTCAAACAGTTCACCAAGTCCATCGACATGTTGGATGACAAGACCATCACCTGGACCCTGAAAGAGCCGTTCGGGATGGCCATGGAGGTCTTTACTTCGGTCCGCTATCCCCCGGCGATCATTCCGGAGCGGCTGGCCAAAACGCCGCGAAATAAACAGATCAAGGATTTCACCGGCTCGGGCCCCTATGTTTTCCTGCCGGACGAATATGTCCCGGGCAAGCAGCTCCACTTCAAGAAGTTCGAGGGCTACGTGCCCCGTTCGGAACCGCCCAGCTTCACCGCCGGAGGCAAGAAAGTCTACGTCAAGAAGCTCGAGTGGAAAATCATGAAGGACGATGCCACACGGGTCGCGGCATTGAGGACGGGTGAGATCGACCTGATCCAGGAAGTCCCTCATGCGCTCAGGAAAGACCTGCTGAACGATCCTAACGTCGTCCTGAAGCCGCTGCGGACCGGCCGCCAGGGCCTTATCTTCATCAATCACCTTGCGCCGCCGTTCGACAACAAGAAGGCGCGTCAGGCATTGCTCTGGCTGATCAGCCAGGATGAAACCCTGACGGCGATCACCGGCGATCCGGCGCTCTACCAGACCTGTCCTTCGGTTTGGACCTGCGCCAGCCCGTACGCGACGGACGTGGGGTCGGAAGCGATCATGAAGCAGGATCTGGAAAAGGCCAAACAGCTCATGAAAGAGGGCGGCTATAACGGCCAGACGATCCAGGTTTTCCAGGCCGGCAGCACCGCAACCTTCTCCAATGCGACGGTACTGGCCGCGAATCTCCGCAAAATCGGCGTCAAGGTGGAACACCAGGCCATGAACCGCGGCGCGGCCATTGCGCGGCGGAAGAGCACCGTCGATCCCAACAAGGACCCGAAGAAGGGATGGCATATCTATGTTCAAGCCACCCAGGAAGTGACGCCGTCCATTCCGGCGTTGATGGGTCTCCTTCAAGGTGACGGCTGCAACAAGAAAGGCTTCTACGGATGGACCTGCGATGAGCGGATCGGAAAGCTCAAAGTGGCCTTCGGCCAGGCCAAGTCCGAAGCGGAGCGGAAGAAAATCGCCGCCGAGCTGCAGAAGGTGGTGTACGACACCGTGCCGTACATTCAGACCGGCCTGTACTCCAACGAGGCCGCATACCGCAGCAACGTCAAGGGCGCCGTCAGGGCGCCGTCCCCCATCTACTGGAATATCCGCAAGGAGTAGTTTCAGATAGGCAGGGTTCAATGGCAGCCCCGGAAAAATTTTTCGGGGCTGCCGGCCTTGGGGTAGTATTCGGCCATGTTTACCTACATCGTCCGTCGTTGCTTCGCTGCTATCCCGGTGATGATCGTGGTGGGCGTGTTCGTCTTCCTCCTCATCCACCTGACGCCGGGCGATCCTGCCGATATCCTCGCCGATGAAGATGCGACCCCGGGAGAAATCCAGCAACTCCGGGAGTCGCTGGGGCTCGACAAGCCGCTGCACACGCAGTTCCTGATCTGGTCCGGGAACATCGCGACGGGCGACCTCGGAACCTCCCTGCTGGTCAGCAAGCCGGTCACGACCTTGATGGCCCAGCGCATCGAGCCGACCATTTTCCTGGCCATCACCACGCTCACGTTCGCCGTCTTTCTCGGGGTCCCCCTCGGCGTCATGGCGGCCTGGAAGCAGGGCACGTGGTGGGACCACTCCATAATGATCTTCGCCGTCCTGGGGTTCTCCGTGCCCGGATTCTGGCTCGGCTTCATGTTCGTCTCGAAGTTCGCCGTGGATTGGACCATCGTCCCGGCCCAGGGGTTCGTCAGCATCAGGGAGGGATTCGGCACCTTCCTCCACCATATGATACTGCCGACGATCACGCTGGGTTCGTCCTACATGGCGCTGATCACCCGGATTACCCGCGCCACGGTAGTCGAGGTCCTGAAGGAGGACTACATCCGCACGGCCTACGCAAAGGGGCTGCCGCCGATGAAGGTGCTGTTCCGGCACGCCCTCCAGAATTCCTCGATCCCCATCGTCACGGTCATCGGGATCGGGTTCGCCTTGCTGATCAACGGCGTGGTGGTCATCGAAACCGTGTTCAATATTCCGGGGATGGGCAATCTCACCATCGAGGCGGTTCTCGATCGCGACTATCCGGTCGTCCAGGGCGTCATCCTGGTTTTCTCGGGCATCTACGTGCTGGTCAATCTGGTGGTCGATTTGAGCTATTCGCTCTTCGATCCCCGGGTGAGGCACTAGGGTCATGTCGACAGCCGCCGTTAATGAAATGGAGTTCGCCCCCGCCGAGGCGCTGCCCATGCACCGGCGGGCCGTCGAGTTCGTCCGACGCAATCCGAACCTGTCGCTGGGCCTGCTGATGGTGTCGGTGATTATTTTCGTCGCCGTATTCGCGCCCTGGATCGCGGCCAAGGACCCGGCCGAATTGAACGTGGTCACGGGCCGCCTCAAGCCTCCCTCGGAGGAGTACTGGTTCGGTTCCGACAGGTTCGGCCGGGACGTCTTCGCGCGCGCCATATTCGGCGGCCGCATTTCCCTGACCGTCGGCATAACCGTCGCGCTGCTGGCCGTGTTCATCGGGCTGATGGTTGGGCTGCTGAGCGGCTACGTCCGCCAGATCGACGCCTGGCTCATGCGGATCATGGACGGCCTGATGGCCATCCCCGGACTGTTGTTGGCGATCGGCTTCATCGCCCTGCTTCCGGCCGGCATCGAGACCGTGATCATCGCGCTGACCATACCGGAGATTCCCCGGGTCGCCCGGCTGGTGAGGGGCGTCGTCGTCGTCACCCGCGAGATCACCTACGTCGAGGCGGCGGTGGCCGCGGGCGCCGGGACGGCGCGGGTGATCTTCAAGCACATCATGCCCAACACCTTCGCGCCGCTGATCGTGCAGGCGACCTTCGTCTGCGCGTCCGCCATGCTGTCGGAGGCCGCGCTGAGCTTCCTCGGCGCGGGAACGCCGCCTGAGATTCCCAGCTGGGGCACCATGATGGCGGACGGCCGCTCCTATCTCAGCAGCGCCACATGGATCATCCTGTTTCCCGGCCTGTTCCTGGCCGCGACGGTGCTCTCGGTCAACCTGATCGGCGACGGTCTCCGCGACCTCCTCGATCCCCGGTTCGCCAAGGAGGTGTGATGCCCGCCCCCGAAGCAACAGCAGCACATCCCCCCGGCGATGCGTCCCAAGGGCCCGTGCTCGAGGTCGAGGATTTGCGCACCCACTTCTTCACCCGGGACGGCATCGTGAAGGCCGTTGACGGCGTCTCGTTCTCGGTCGAGGACGGCGAGACCCTCGGCATCGTGGGCGAATCCGGCTGCGGCAAGAGTATCACGGCCATGTCGATCCTGAGGCTCATCGCCAGCCCGCCGGGCCGCATCGTCGGCGGCGCAATCCGCTTTCAGGGGACCAACCTGCTCGAGCTGGACGACGCCGGGATGCAGCGCATCCGCGGCAACCAGATCTCAATGATATTCCAGGAGCCGATGACCTCGCTGAACCCCGTGCTGACCGTCGGCAGGCAGATCAGCGAGTCCCTCATGCTGCACCGGGGCCTCTCCAAGCGCGCGGCCAGGAACGAAGCGGTGGAAATGCTCAAGCTGGTCAACATTCCGGTGCCGGACGCCAGGGTGGACGAATACCCCCATCAGCTGTCCGGCGGCATGCGGCAGCGCGTCATGATCGCCATGGCGCTGGCCTGCGATCCCAAGGTGCTGATCGCCGACGAGCCGACCACCGCCCTCGACGTCACCATCCAGGCCCAGATACTGGACCTCATGGTGGAGATTCAGGAGAAGCTGGGCACGGCGGTCATCCTGATCACCCACGATCTGGGCGTCGTCGCCGAAAACGCCGACCGGGTGGTGGTCATGTATGCCGGCAAGAAGGTCGAGGAGGCGGACGTCGGCGAGCTGTTCGCGTCGCCGGCCCATCCCTACACCAAGGGCCTGCTGGGATCGGTGCCCAGGCTCGACGTGTGGGAGACGGCGGGCTACAGGCCCGAACGCCTGAACGAGATCAAGGGCATCGTTCCGTCCCTCAACCGGCTGCCGCCCGGCTGCGCCTATGCGCCCCGCTGCCCGTTCGCCGACGAAAAGTGCCGCGAGGCCTATCCGCCGCTGGAGGAAAAGCGCCCGGGGCACTGGGCGGCCTGCTGGCACACGGACAGGCTCGGCGAGGCGGCGGCATGACCGAAACTGCGACCAACGGCGGCGCGCCCCTCCTGAAGGTCAGCGGCCTCAAGACGCACTTTCCCATCCGCAGGGGCGTTCTGGCGCACGTCACCGGGCACGTCTACGCGGTCGACGGGGTTTCCTTCGAGATCGAGCGGGGAGAGACCTTCGGCCTGGTGGGTGAAAGCGGCTGCGGCAAGACCACCGTCGGCAAGACCGTCCTCCGGCTGATCGAGCCCACGGAGGGCAGCATCGAGTTCGAGGGGCGCGACATCACCCGCATCCCCAGGGAGGAAATGCGCCGGCTGCGCCAGCGGATGCAGATCATCTACCAGGACCCGTATTCGTCGCTCAATCCGCGCATGAAGGCCGCCGACATCGTCGGCGAGCCCCTGAAGGTTCACGACATCGCTTCCGGCGGCGCCTTGCGCGAGCGGGTGGCGGTGCTGTTCGAGCGGGTCGGCCTCAGGCCCGAACAGCTGGACAATTACCCCCATCAGTTCTCGGGCGGCCAGCGTCAGCGCATCGGCATCGCCCGCGCCTTGGCGCTCAGCCCCAGCCTCATCGTCGGCGACGAGCCGGTCTCGGCGCTGGACGTCTCCATCCAGGCGCAGGTCATCAATCTCTTGATGGATTTGCAGGAGGATTACGAGCTCTCCTACCTGTTCATCGCCCACGACTTGGCCGTGGTCGAGCATATCAGCCAGCGGATCGGCGTCATGTATCTGGGCCGCATCGTCGAGCTGACCGACAAGCGGACCCTGTTCTCGAACCCGCTGCATCCCTACAGCGAGGCGCTGCTGTCGGCGGTGCCGATCCCCGATCCCGGGGTCACCCGCGACGGCCGGGTCATCCTGACCGGCGACGTGCCGAGTCCCATCGACCCGCCCGAGGGCTGCCACTTCCATGCCCGCTGTCCCTATGCCACCGAAAGATGCCGGATGGAATCCCCGAGCCTCAAGGAAGTGGAGCCGAACCACTGGGTGTCGTGCCACCTGCACGAGGGAAGTGCCGCGGACGCGGCGGAACCCCGGCCGGAAACAGAAGACCGAATGGAGGACCTGAATCCATGAGCATCACCTTGGAGGAAAAGCCGGTCTTCGTTCTCGGCTGTCACCGATCGGGCACGACCATGCTGATGCTGATGCTCGGCAGCCATCCCCGCATCGCGGTGCCCGAGGTCGCCTGGTACTACCAGCGGTTCCGCCCCTATCTCCACACCTACGGGGATTTGGGCAGGGAGGAGAACTTCCGGACGCTCGCCGAGGAAATGATTTTCACCCTGGTGCCGCCGTTTCTGGGCATGAAGGCCAACCCGGCGACCATCGTCGATGAAATCCTGGGCGATCTCCGGGAGCGGAGCTTCGCCGGCATCTTCTGCGCCATGCTCGAACGGCACGCCCGGCAGAACGGCAAGCCCCGCTGGGCCGAGAAGTCGCCCAACAACGGATTCTTCATCGGCCACATCGTCGAGGATTTCCCCAACGCGCAGTTCATCTACCTGACCCGGGACGGGCGCGACAACGTCGCCGAGACCATCCATTCCCGTTTCGGCTCGTACAACGCATTCTGCTCGGCCGAGCGCTGGAAGCTGTTCATCAACGCGGCCAAGCCCTGGCGCGAAAAATTGAGCGCCGAACAGTGGCTCGACCTCAATTACGAGACCCTGGTGCGGGAACCGGAGCCCGAGCTCCGGCGCGTCTGCGATTTTTTGGGCGAGGATTATTCGCCCGCCATGCTCGAGTTCCACAAATCCGATATCGCCCGGAACCGGTCCCAGAACATCGCCAACCCGGGCGGCATCGCCCACGCGCCCCTCGGCACCCCGGTGACCGGCAGGTTCGTCGGCGTCTACAAGGAACTCCTGAGCGTCAAGGACCAGCAGATCTTCGCCGCCGTGGCCGGCGAGGAGCAGCTGGAGGCGGGCTACGGGCTGGATTACGACGCCATCGAGATCAGCGACGAGGCCGCGGCCACGTATCGGGAGATCGACGACCGGGTGCGGGCGGCGCTGATGGTCGCGCCCGGCCACTTCCGCGACAGCTACATCGAGTGGCTGATCGACCAGAGGGAGGCGCGGAAGCGGCAGGGTATCTGGAGCGACGCCGACGCGCCCGACATCTACCCCATCGGCGATTTCCACGAAGAGATGATCATGGGCAAGGGCGCGTCCAGGGTGTGGAAAACCGCGTTCGGAATCCCGAGGCGGTATTATTAGGGGTTACGGGGGGTGGTGTCCGCTCATTGGTGATCCGCGCCGCCGCCTCCAGGTCGACGATGTCGGCGTTTGCCGTTTCGATGAGATAGTTCCGGCTGTAACCGGTCATGACCTTGTGGCGGCCACTCTGATTGGCGGTCACACTGCCCGACAGATTGTAGGTGCTTGAACAAATTCTGCCCCGCAACCAAAAAACGCCGCTATTCCAATGAATTAGCGGCGTTTCCTTTTTTCTGGAGAATTCTTCCAAAACGAAGTTCGGAATGTATTCGGAACGGAAAATTCGGGTATGCAAGCGGACATGCTCGTGGAGGGTGGGGACGAGAGGCTGAAAGAGTTGATCCGCGCGGCCCGCGACCAGACCCTAACTCGCAGCGTCCACCGCATCGAGGACGACCACACCGATCGGCTCCGACAGATAATCCATGATCTTGGCGCGATAGGCCTTGTAATGGTCCGTATCGCGATGGGCCTGCAGCGCGTCCGCGTCCGTATAGCGTTCGAAGAAATGAAAGGTGGGCGCCCCGTCGCCGTCGGCGGTCTTTTTGTAAAGGTCGTAAATCTCATTGCCGGGTTCGGCGCGTGTTGGTCCGACCATGCCGCGCAATATTTCTTCGACATCGGCCTCCTGCCCCGGGTTGGGCGAAAAGCTTGCGAAAACGATTACAGGATTACCTGCCATGGATCTGTGCTCTCCTTATGTGCCCGATACAAGGGTCTTGATTGATCCAACTGAATCAGGGCTTGTATTACAGTTCAATACATGTATTATAACATTCTAATACATATTGTCCACCCGCGCTATGAGGAGACTATAAGCCATGCCTGCAGTAAATCCCGCTGGCGATGCCATGAGCATCGTGACTTGCCAATTTTCACCGGAACCCGCTACCGATTGGGCCGGCGTGGAGCGCAATATCGAACGCATTTTCGAATATGTGGACCGGGCTTGTAACGGTTTCCCCGGTGTCGATCTGATCGTCGTGCCGGAATACAGCACCCATGGATTCGGATTTGATCCCTATGCCAAACATTTGAAACTTGCCTCGACCATTCCTGGGCCGGAGACCGAACTGTTCGGCAAGAAGGCCAAGGAAAAGGGTGTATGGCTGTGCGTGTCGGTCGTCGAAAAGGCCGACAACCCCAATGACAAGCCGCACAACTCCATGGTCATCATCAATTCCGACGGCGAGGTCGCTCTCAAATATCGCAAGATGATGCCCTGGTGCCCGAAGGAACCCTGGACGCCGGGCGAAGAAATGAATGTGTGCGACGGCCCGAAGGGTTCGAAACTCGCTATGGCCATCTGTTCTGATTTTGATTACCCGGAGGTTTCCCGCGAGGCCGCGTGGAAGGGCGCCAACGTGATCCTGCGCCCGTCCAAATACATGTATCCGTGGGACAATATCTGGGACATCACCAACCAGGTCCGCGCCTACGAGAACCAGTGTTACGTGGTCGCCGTGAACCACACCGGTCAGGACGCGTCCTATTCCTATTTCGGGCGGTCCATGGTCGCTGATTATGACGGCAACATCATCATGAAGATGGGCGATACCGAGGGAATGACCAAGGTCGATATCTACCCGAACCAGGTCGAAGCCGCGCGCGACGGGCGGATTTCCAACAACTATCTCTATCAGTTGAAGCACCGCGGCTATACCGGTGTACCGCCCATGGGCAAGACCGAAAACCCGTTCTCGATCTATCGCGATTGGGACGAGGTGCCGGAGCGCTGGAACCGTGCCCCTGACGAAGGGTCGGAGGAGATCGCCAATGTGGGCCGTGACGCCCTCGAAAAGGCGGCTGAAGACCTCAAGGAAACAGACGATCAGGCAGCATAAATAGTAAGAAGCGCGCAGTGGGAACATCCTGCTGCGCGTTCACGTTTCTCAAACTCAAAACTAACGCACCAAGTATGAAAGGGAGAGGATTCAGGATGAAAAATTTAGCGTATATCGTTGCAGCCGGTGTCGTTGCGGCACCCCTGACCATGGCGCCCACTGCTGTTGCCAAGGACTATCCGACCAAGCCGATCACTATGACCATCACGTTCAAACCCGGCGGAGCGGCTGATATCGCCGGACGCCTGTCGGCAAAGGCCGCCGAGAAAATTCTGGGCAAGCCCATCAAGGCCACCAACAAGCTTGGCGGCGGCGGGTCCATCGGGTTTGACTTCGTCGGCAAGCAGAAGCCCGACGGGTACAATATCGGCTGGTTGTCGGCGTCAATTCTGACCACGACGCTGCTCGGCAAGCTGCCATACGGCTACGATCAATTCGACTATGTTGCCGGCGTCACGTTCGATGCGACGACCATCGCAGTCCGTGCGGATTCGCCGTACAAGACGTTGCCGGAGTTCCTGGCGGCCGCGAAGAAAAACCCCGGCAAAATAAAAATCGGTCATGCCGGCTCTGGCAGCTTTACGTTCATGACGGCGGCGGCATTGGTGTCGGAGCAAAAGACCAAGGTCACATTCGTGCCGGTCGGCAGGCGGCGTTTGCCGTCCCTGCTCGCAGGAGAAGTGGACGCCATCTCGGTGCATCCGCCCGAACTCATCCCGTCGATGAAGGCCGGCAAGGTTCGGCTTCTGGCCATCTCCGCGCCGAAGCGCGTACCGGCCTATGGTGATGTGCCGACCTTTAAGGAACTCGGCATGGACCTCGGGTTCTATCAATTCCGTGGCGTGTTCGTGCCCAAGGGCACGCCACACAGCGTCAAGGCGGCTCTCGCCGAGGCTTTCAAAGCTGCTGCGACAGACGAGAAACTCGCGGCTACCGCCAAGGAGAAGGGGTTCGGGATCAACTATATCGGTCTCGATAAATTCCCCAGCTATGTGAAGGAACAGAACGCGCTCCTGAGCAAGGTTGTCGCCAATATCAAGAAGAAGAAATAGCCTGTGTAAACGATTTCGGCAGGCGGGAATTAATACCGCCTGCCGAATTGTTTTTCGACGTAACAGAGAGTAACCCACAGTGCTTGGCCAAATCTTTTTTCCGTTTTTTCTGGTTTTGGTCGCGCTCACCTATGGGCTGGCCGCACAGCGCTTTCCCCCCATGGGTTTGCAGGAAGGGTTTGGTCCCGGATTTTTTCCCACCATCATCATGGCGGTTATTGGTCTGTTCGCCCTCATCGAAGGGATGCGGCAAATCGTGGAATATCGCCGGTTGAAATCCAGTCGGAAAGCCGATTGGGGAATCAGTTTTCAAGAATTCACTAACAGCCTCATTGTCGTCTTTTGCGTTGTCGCGGCCGTGCTCTCAATGCCTTATATCGGTTTCATTCCGGCTAGCGCTGCCATAGTTCTGGTGTTGTCGATTGTGATGGGACTGCGGCCACTGTGGAAAAGCGTCGCGGTGTCGCTGCTATTGGCTGTTGGCATGTACCTCATCTTTAGCGAGGTGTTCGGCGTGGTGTTCGCCTTCTGACGTGGACCGCGCGGAGGAGCTTGTCGTTTGGAATATCTGGTTGAAGGCATCAATGCGGCACTCCAGCCCTTAACCCTACTGTTCACAGTGGCCGGGGTCGTGATGGGGCTGGTGATATCCGCCATGCCGGGACTGACCGTCTCCATGGCGGTGGTACTGTTGCTGCCCTTTACCTTTTATCTCGAAAGTGGTCCGTCGCTTGGCCTGATGCTCGGCGTGTTCGTCGGCGGCATGGCGGGCGGTGCGATCTCGGCCATTCTGATCAATATCCCGGGCAACCCGGCATCGGTCATAACCAATGTCGACGGCTATCCCATGACCAAAAAAGGGCGAGCCGATCTCGCGCTGGGTATTGCTTTTCTCTCCAGTATCTTGGGCGGGCTGTTCGGCTTGGTCGTGTTGATACTGGTGGCGCCGCAACTGGCGGAGTTCGCACTTCTGTTCGGCGCACCAGAACAGGCCATTCTGGTGCTTCTCGGCCTAACGCTGGTGGCGGGGTTCTCGGAAGGCGCCATCATACGCGGGCTTATTTCCGCAGGTGTCGGTTTTGCCATCGCGACCATTGGGCTGGACCCCATCTCGGCGGCGCCGCGCTACACCTTCGATGTCGTGATCTTTCAGCAAGGGATCTCGTTTATTCCGGTGATGATCGGCATGTTCGCGGTCCCGGTCGCCATCCAAAGCCTCAGACAAAATAAGGGCGAGGCGCAAATGAACAATACGGTCACGGTTCATTCCTTCAACGCCATCAAAGAAGCCTTCGGCAAGTTGAAAAGCCTCGCCGGCTGCATCATCCGATCCTCGACAATCGGCACCATTATCGGCGCCATTCCCGGAACCGGCAGCGCGATCGCGGCGACGCTGAGCTATCAGTATGCCGAGCGGTTTTCGCGCAATCGCGAGACGCCATTTGGCGAAGGTCACCCGGAGGGAATCTCCGCGCCCGAGGCGGCCAATAGCGCACTCACCGGCGGCGCATTGATTCCCATGCTGATCCTCGGCATCCCCGGCGATCCTGTAACCGCAGTGATGCTGGGCGCCTTGATCATTCAAGGGCTAACACCCGGCCCCCTGCTGTTTCAGGACAGCCCGGAGGTCGTTTATGGCCTGTTCGGCTCTTACGGAATTGCCTTGCTGGTACTCTTTATCGTTGCCTTGTTCGGCATCCCGTTTTTTGTCCGCGCGGTTCGCATCCCGGTACGTATTCTTATGCCGGCTATCGTATTGATGTGCGTCGTCGGGTCATATGCGCTCAAGAACAGCATTCTGGATGTCTGGATCATGCTGTTTTTCGGCGTGCTGGCCTTTTATATGCAGAAATGGAAATACCCCGTCCTCCCCATGCTACTTGCCCTCATTCTGGGCCCCATTCTCGAAGAACAGTTTCGTATGTCGTTGATCATCGGGTTGGGTGACCCGCTGATCTTTTTCAAGAAGCCCATCAGTCTGACATTCATCGTGCTAATCGGCGTCTATTTATCTTGGACATTTTGGCAGGAGTGGCGGTCGCGCCGCGCCTCTGCCCATCAAACCTTGGAAGTGACGAGCGGCGACGGCCGCTGACTTAAAGAGGGAACTTAATAATGACCGTTGCAAATCTTGTCGAAACCAAATCCGACATCGTCACCGATCAATACATCGACGGCAAATGGGTCCAAGGCGGCGCTGGAGAATCGGTGGAAATCCTCAATCCTTTTGACAACCAACCCATTTGCGCTGTCACCCCGGCAACCAACGAGCAGGTCAATGAAGCGGTGGAGACCGCTTATGCGACCTTCAAGAATCCGTCCTGGCGCGATCTCCTGGATCGAGAACGAGGTATGCTTCTCTACCGGCTTGCCGAGCTGTTGCGCCGGGATCTGGAGACTTTCGCCACGCTGGAATCGATGGATACCGGCATTCCCATTCGCGAAACCCGGATGGAAGTTTCGACCTCGGCGCTTCATTTGGAATATTTCGCGGGCTTCGCCGGAAAGATCGAAGGCTCCTATCAGGATCTCGGGCCCCGGTTCAACTACACGCGGCGCGAGCCCTACGGCGTGATCGGTCAGATCGTGCCTTGGAATACGCCCTTGAAGCTCATGGCTCGTGGCTTCGCCGCCGCTATCGCCTGCGGTAACACCATGGTCGTGAAGCCCTCCATCGTGGCACCGTTGAGCGTGTTGCGCTTTGCCAAGATCGTTGAGGAAGCCGGCTTCCCGGCCGGTTCGGTCAATATCATCACCGGATCGGGCCGCACCGTGGGCAAGGCGATCGTCGAGCATCCGAAGGTCCGCAAGGTGATCTTTACTGGCGGCACTCAGGGTGGCTACGAAATCCTTCAGCAATCCGTAGCCACGGTGACGCCGGCAGTTCTGGAACTCGGTGGCAAGGGACCGATCATCGTTTGCGAAGACGTCGATTGGGACGAGGCCATCGACGGCGTACTGACCCAGGCCTTCGCGCGCAAGGCCGAAGTATGCTTCGCCGGTACCCGGCTGTTCATCCCACCTTCCATGCACGACAAGTTCCTCGCCGACATGGCGGCCAAGGCGGCGAAAATTCCCATGGGCAATCCGTTGGAAGGCACGACGCAACTAGGTCCACTCATGACCGCGCAGCGACTCGATGAAATCCTTGATGACGTGAATAAGGCGGAACAGCAGGGGGCTTCGATCCATTTCGGGGGCAAAAAAGTCACCGAGCCCGGCCTTGAGCAGGGCAATTTCCTGCCGCCCACCATTTTGACCGATGTCAAACCGGATATGGATGCCGCTCAGGAAGAGCTGTTTGGCCCTGTTCTCTGCGTCATGACCTATAATAACCTGGATGAGGCCGTCGCCATGGCCAACGATTCCGAATTCGGCCTGGCTTCCTACGTCTGGACCAACGACATGCGCAAAGGGCACCATCTCGCCGGTGCCCTCGAGTCGGGTAATGTATTTCTGAACGCTTACGGCTATCAGTCGGAAATTCCCTTTGGAGGCTATAAGATGAGCGGCATCGGCCGCGAACATGGTGCCGAAGCCATGCGTGAATACACGCAGGTAAAGAGCGTTACGGTTGGTATGGAGCGCTTCAAATCTCGCTTCGAGGTCTAGTGCATGCTTAGTGAGTTGTAATGAAGCTAGAGTCCAAGATCCTCTCCCGCGACTCTGACCTGCCTCTTTACAGGCAAGTGGCCAAGGAGTTGCAGAGCCGCATGGAGTCAAGGCGGCTTAATCCTGGAGAAATGTTGCCCAGTGAATCCGACCTTGTGAACGAGTTCGGCGTCAGCCGGGTCACGGTGCGCCAGGCTCTTGCCGAGCTGGAAAAGCACGGTCAGATCGTTAGGCGGCAAGGAAAAGGGACCTTCGTCGGTGCTACGCACGTCAACCAGCAGTTGAACCAGCAGGCCAAAACCATTGTCGAAGCGTTGCGCGAAAAGGGAATTGAGCCGGAAGTCGAGGTGCTGGGTATCGATCAGGTCGTCCCACCGCAACGTGTGAGCGAGGTCTTCGGCAACAGCGGGGAAAAGGTGACGCGCCTTCGTCGCTGCTACAAACATAACGGCGCGCCCATAGCGCTTGTCTATCTTTACCTTCCACTCGCCATGAGCGGCGTTGCTCATATCCTGGCGCAGGACGATCATCTCAAGGAAACTACGTACTCGGTTTTCGAGAACGAAATGCACATCGCCATCAAGGAGGCCAAACACATCATCCGTTCGGTGGAGCTGGATGTCGATGCGGCTGAAACATTGAATATGAAACCAGGTGAACCCTCCCTGGCGATGGATCGGATTACATTTTCCAAGGAGGACAAGGTCCTTGAAATGATGACTTTTTACTACCCGACCGACACGTTTCAGTTCGAGATTACCTTGCCGCGTCAGGAGCGGGGACTGGCGGTTAAATTGGCTGAGGAATAAAAGGAGCGCGGTTTGGATTTAGGAATTAGGAACAAAGTCGCCATCGTTACCGGCGGCAGTACCGGCATCGGAAATGCGACGGCGCGGGAACTTGCCGAAAACGGTGCCAAAATTGTCATCACGGCGCGTGGTCAGAACCGCTTGGACGCGGCGGCTGGCGTGTTGCAGGACGCGACCGGCGCCGAGGTTTTGGGCGTCGCTGCAGACGTTTCCGCGCCTGATGATGCAGACCGCGTGATATCGGCCGCGGCCGATGCTTTTGGCTCTGTCGATATTCTGGTCAACAATGCGGGCCGGGCCCATGCCGGCGGGGTCCTGCAAACCACCGATGAAGATTGGCGGGACATGACCGGCACCAAACTGCTTGGGATGATCCATTTCTGTCAGGCCGCAGTTCCCCATATGCGGAAGAATGGCTGGGGGCGGATCGTCAATATGTCGTCCGTGGGCGGCATATACCCCAACCCCAAGCTCAGCATTTCCCATGCGTTGAGCGCGGGGATCAACAATCTCACCAAGAGCCTGGCACTGGACGTCGCGAGCGACGGCATTCTAGTCAACGCCATCGGCATCGGGGCGGTCATAACCGATAACTGGGCGAACAACATGATTCCCAAGGCCCGCGAAACCCATCCCGATTGGGCGGACCTGTCCGATGACGACCTCGTCGCACGGCTCGGCGCGGCGATGACACCAGTGGGTCATTTTGGCAAGCCGGAGGACATCGCGGCACTGGCGGC
>CAZUGT010000205.1:0-2965 GCA_964620095.1 uncultured Rhodospirillaceae bacterium
CGGCTTCGGATTGCTCGGCCATCTGTTCGAGCTCTGCGAAGGCGCCGGCCTGGCGGCCAAAGTGGAGTGGGACAGGCTCCCGATCCTGCCGGCGGCGCTCGGCTATGCCCAAAAGGGCTACAACACGGGGGCGGCCAACCGCAACTGGGCGAGCTTCGGCGATCATGTGTCGGGCCACGAGGACCTGGACGAATGGCAGCGCAACGTGCTGATGGACCCGCAGACCTCCGGCGGCCTGATGGTCTCGTGCCCGCCCGGCCGGGCGGACGCCGTGGTCGAGCTGTTCCACGAGCAGGGCTACGGCCACGCCGCGGTCATCGGTGAAATGACCGAGGGCAAGCCCCACGTCACGGTGGGGTAGGGCGGCTTCGGGAGACAAGCCCGCCGGATACCCCGCATAAAGCGGGGTATGACGAGCGGATATACGACACACTCCAGTCGTCATGCCCCGGCCCACTGGACCGGCTTTGCCGGCCAGCCGGCAAAGTGGCGGGGCATCCACGGTTAGCGGTCAGCGGTACACGTGGATGGCCGGGTCTGGTGCCCGGCCATGACGCTTTTGGTTTGTTTTGCTTGCAAGACGCCCCGTCGCGACGCCCGTCCTTGGCGGAGCAATTGAAAACTCACGGCAGGGACCACATGGTTCGCGACCAATCGCACCATCCCTACCTGAATAGGCTGTCGCCGAGCCAGCGCCGGAACCTCTGAAAGCGGGTCCGGCGCGCGAGCACATCATCGTAGACGGCCGTGACTTGCCCGGCGTGTTCGGCAAGCGAATAGGTGTCCCCTGCGTGAGCCAGTGCGGCATCAACCAGCCGGTCGGCAAGAGTTTCATCGGTGAGGATTCGGTATGCGGCGTCGGCAAACGCCTCCGGGTCGTTTGGCGGCACGAGAAGGCCGGTCCGCTCATGCTCGATAATCTCGAGATGACCGCCGGCGGCTGCCGCGACCACGGGAACCCCCAACCCCATCGCCTCGATCAGCGTACGGCCGAAGGGCTCCCGCTCGCTGGTGGCCAGCAGAACGGCGAATTCTCTTATCACGGGCTCGATCGGATACCGGTAGCCCGAGAAATAGCAGCGGTCCGCGATTCCGCATTGCTCGGCGAGCTCTTTGAGGTCCGGCGTCATGCCGCCCTCATCCTCGCCGGTCACCACGAACACCAGACCCGGAATTCGCTCGTCTCCTTTCGCCCGCTCCGCCAACAGGCCGGCGGCGCGAATGAAGATGTCCGGGCGCTTCCATGGCACCAGACGCCCCACGAAGCCGATGATCGTATGGTCCCAACGCGGCAAGCGTTTGGCGGTGGTAAGGGGTTGCAAGCCCCCACATCCTCCCCCGTTCGCCAGCCCGGCGGGTGCCGGGCCGTTGCAACGTTCCAAATGTGCGGAAAGCCCCGCCTATTCGCCGGGCCAAGGAGCTACCTCAACCGGTTCTAGGGCTGTTGTATTCAGCGGGCGCCCCGACAGAGCGGGACATTTGGAACGTTGCAGGGGAAAGCTTAAGGCAGGCGGGACCGTGAGTCGATCCTCAAAACTCATGGCGGGATCGGCTGGTCCGGTCATCGATTAATCGGCGGGTTTCCCCCGCGCCCTGTCCCTCTCCCCCTGGCCTACTCCGCCGAACTAGCCTTCGGCTACGAAGGCTGGAAGGGCGGCGGGCCTAAAGGGTGTCAGCACGGGGACGCTGTGCTATAAGCGGGGCCGATGAGCCCGCCGTCCGAAAACCCCGATACCATCACCATTCACCGGCCCGACGACTGGCATTTGCACGTCCGGGACGGGGCCATGCTGAAAGCCGTGCTGCCCTATACGGCCGGGGTGTTCGCGCGCGCCATCATCATGCCCAATCTGCCGGACCCGGTGACCACGCCGGCCAAGGCCGGCGCGTACCGCCGCCGCATCCTGGATGCGCTTCCCGATGAAGGCGCGGCGTCCCGGTTTCTGCCGCTGATGACCTGTTACCTCACCGACGAGACCGGTCCGGCCATGCTGGCGGAGGGGTTCGCCGACGGGGTGTGGGTGGCGGCCAAGCTCTATCCGGCCCATGCGACGACGGGCTCCGCCGACGGGGTGACCGACCCGCTCGCGCTCGGCGCGGTCTACGAAAAGATGCAGGAGATCGGCATGCCGCTGCTGATCCATGGCGAGGTCACCGACCCGGATGTGGATATCTTCGACCGGGAAGCGGTGTTCATCGAGCGCATCCTCACGCCCATCATCGAGGACTTCCCCGATTTGCGCGTCGTCCTGGAGCACATCACCACCCGGGAGGGGGTGCAATTCGTCGAGGGGGCGGGGAACAACGTGGCCGCGACCATTACGGCCCACCATCTGATCATCAACCGGAACGCCATGTTCCAGGGAGGCATCCGGCCGCACAGCTATTGCCTGCCCGTCGCCAAGCGGGAGGAGCACCGGCTCGAGTTGCGCCGCGCGGCCACATCGGGCTCGCCCAGGTTTTTCCTCGGCACCGATTCGGCGCCCCACGCCATCGGCGACAAGGAGAGCGACTGCGGCTGCGCCGGAATTTTTACCGCCGCGACGGCGATCGAGCTTTACGCCCGTGTCTTCGACGAGGAAGGCGCGTTGGAGAATCTGGAAACCTTCGCGAGCCGGGCAGGGCCGGATTTTTACGGCATGGAGCCCAATGAGGAGCGAATCACGCTCGCCCGCGGCGAAACGCCGGTGCCGAAAATCGTCGAGATCGAAGGGGATATCGCGGTCCGGCCGTTCGGCGCGGGCCGGACCCTCAATTGGGAAATCAGGAACTAGGGAGACCGAAATGGCCGATACCTTCAGGGCGCTGATGCTGCGTCGGGACCAGGACGGCAAGACCGTCACATCGGAGATGGAAGACGTCGCCGTGGGCGACCTGCCCGAGGGCGACGTGATGGTGGCCGTCGAGTACTCCAACCTGAACTATAAGGACGGGCTGATCCTGCAGGGGCTGGGCGGGCTGGTTC
>CAZUGT010000206.1:0-1968 GCA_964620095.1 uncultured Rhodospirillaceae bacterium
GCTGGGTGAGGGGGATTTCGTGGATGCCCCGAACACAGCCGGTCCGGTGGGCCGAGCCATCCCGCTCCAGCCATTTGCTCCCGGCTTCTCAATCTTCGGGGGGCGGCGGATAGATCATTTCGTGGGCGAGCCCGACCTCGCCCACGAAATGATCGATCCGCCGCCCCCCGAAGATTGAGAAGCCGGGAGCAAATGGCTGGAGCGGGATGGCTCGGCCCACCGGACCGGCTGTGTTCGGGGCATCCACGAAATCCCCCTCACCCAGCTCCCCCCAAGGGGGGCGAGGGTAAGGGAGCAGTCCCCTCTCCCCCTTCTTCAGGGGGAGAGGGTCAGGGTGAGGGGGTCATAAGATATGAGAGTGAGGGGGTTTCGAAAACGGCCACCAAATCGCCGGATGCGCTTCCCAATAGGATCATCACGCTCTACCCTCGCGGGATGGATGATGCTCCTTCGTCCGGCGGCGGCGTAACCCGCGAAATTCTGGTCGAACGCGCCCGGCTCCTCGCGCCGAAGTTCCGCGAGCGCGCCCGGGCGGCGGAAGCGGCCCGCCGGGTCCCGCCGGAAACCGTCTCCGACATCATCGAGGCCGGCGTCCACAGAATCTGCCAGCCCCGGCGGTTCGGCGGGTATGAACTCGACTGGACGGCGTTGTGCGAAACGGTCATGACGCTCGCCGAAGGGGACGCCTCCCAGGCCTGGGTGGCCAACGTCTACGGCGAGCACAATTGCTATGTCTCCCTGTTTCCGGAACAGGCGCAGTCGGAGGTCTGGGGCGAAGCGCCGGACGCCCTGGTCTCCTCTTCCTATGCCCCCACCGGCCGGGCGGTCGAGGCCGAGGGCGGCTACCGACTCTCCGGCACCTGGGGATTTTCCAGCGGCGTGCACTACGCCGAATGGGCGTTGCTGGGCGCCATGGCCGAGCGCGGCGGCGACCGCGACGGCCATTTGTCCCTGTTCCTGGTTCCCGCCGGGGAACGGAGTATCATCGACGACTGGGAGGCCATGGGGATGGCGGCCACCGGGTCGTGCAGCGTCCGGCTGGAGGACGTCTTCGTTCCCGGCCACCGCTCCCTGGACGAGCGCCTGGTCTGGCGCGGCGAGACCCCCGGCAGCCGGCTCCACGCCGGGCACGTCTACCGCATGCCGCAGCGGGGCGTGGCGCAGCTGGCGTTGGCCTCGGTTCCCGTGGGCGCCGCGGCAGGGGCGGTCCGCGATTTCGAGGAGCGGCTCGCATCGGGAGAAGCCATGGGCCGCCCGCTCAGGGAATTGGAGGCGCTGCAGCTGCGCCTCGCGGACGCCTCGGCCGGCGCGGAGGCCGCCCGGCGGATGGTGCTGGGAACGGCGGGCCGGATCATGGACAAGCTCCGGGACGGCGGCGCCGCGGACAATGACGATATCGCCTGCGCCATGCGCGACGGCGCGTATGCCTGCAACCTGGCGCGCCGGGCCGTCGATACCATCTTCGAGGCCGCCGGCGGCGGCGGCGCCCGCAGCGGCAACCATCTTCAGCGCACCCTCAGGGACGTGCATGCCGCCTCGAATCATATCGCCCTCGGCTGGGATTTCGCCGGCAGCCTGTTCGGCCGGATCAGGCTGGGCCTGGAACAGCCCATCTAGCCGCCGTTATCGGGCGCCCATGTCCGCTTCGGGCGCGCCGGGCAAATCCCGGAAAAGCGGGACGAAATCAAACACAAAATCGTGACCGTGCGGCGCTTGCGCCGTGAAAAAGACAATGTATAGGATCAACCATTGGTGAGCCCGGGCCCCCGCCCGGAAAAACGCTCAATTTTCCCAAATTTCCCATGACGAATCAGGAGTGTGACCCATGACCAAGCGTTCCAACATTATCAAAACGGCTTCCATCGCAAGCGCCGTCGCCTTCGCGGTGGCGGCCGTCGGTACCGTTTCCACACCGGCGCACGCCCAGGCAAAAGAGAAATGCTACGGCATTTCCCTTGCCGGCAAGAA
>CAZUGT010000207.1:0-3236 GCA_964620095.1 uncultured Rhodospirillaceae bacterium
ATTCCCCTCTCCCCCTGAAGAAGGGGGAGAGGGGAATTGGTTTGGGGGAGGGAGAGGGGAGTTGTTTTGGTCCTGGGCGGCGCGAGGCGTCATAATGGGCCTGAGATGTCCTCCGCCGAACAACCGCCCGGGCGCGACGAAGCCCTCCTCGAACTGATCGCGGCCATGAGCAAGGAGCTCGGCGCCGGCGCCCCGCCCGCCGAGGTGCGCATGGATTCGTCGTTGGAGCGGGACCTCGGGTTCGACAGCCTGGCGCGAATGGAGTTGCTGAGCCGGATCGAAGCGCGGTTCGGTCGCCCGTTCCCCGAGGCGCTGCTGGCCGAGGCGGAGACCCCGCGCGATCTCGTCCGGGGCCTCGGCACCTCCGCGCCGCCGCCCGGGGCCGCTCCCCCGCCGCAAGCCGGCCTTTCCGCGGGCGCGGGCCGCCTTGTGCCGGGCCATGTGGAAACCCTGACCGAGGCTCTCCGGTGGCAGGCGGACAATCACGGCGACAGCACCCACATCCGCCTTCTCGACGATCAGGGCCGGGCCGTGGAAATCCAATTCGGCGGGCTGCTCGACCGCGCGGCGCGGCTGGCGGCCGGGCTCGCCGGTCTCGGCCTGGAGCCCGCCGAAACGGTCATGCTGATGCTGCCCACCGGCGAGGACTACTTCGCGAGCTTCATGGGCGTTCTGCTGGCGGGCGGCATTCCGGTGCCGGTCTATCCGCCGGCGCGGGCGGCGCAGATCGAGGAGCATCTCCGCCGCCAGGCGAAGATCGGCGGCAACTGTCGCGCCCGGGTGGTGATCACCGACCCCGGGGCGGGGCGGTTCGCGCCTCTGCTCACTTCGCTGATTCCCACCCTGAGCCATGTGACGACCGCCGGCGACCTGGCCGGTGAACTGACCCGCGAGCCGGCCGCCGGGGCCGCCCGGCCGCCGCTCCGCTACCGGGCCGGCGCCGGCGATACGGCGTTCATCCAGTACACGTCGGGCAGTACCGGCGATCCCAAGGGCGTCGTCCTCACCCACGCCAACCTGCTGGCCAACATCCGCGCCATGGGCCGGGTCCTGGAGGCCGGGCCGGACGACGTGTTCGTGAGCTGGCTGCCGCTCTATCACGATATGGGGCTGATCGGCGCCTGGCTCGGCAGCCTTGTGCACGGCATCCCGCTGGTGCTGATGTCGCCGCTGACGTTCCTCGCCCGCCCGCAGCGCTGGCTGAGCGCCGTCAGCGATTACCGGGGCACGATTTCCGGCGCGCCCAATTTCGCCTACGAAGCCTGCGTCCGGCGGATTCCCGACGACGTTCTGGACGGTCTGGACCTGTCGAGCTGGCGGGTGGCGTTCAACGGCGCCGAGACGGTCAGCCCGGCGACCATGGATGCCTTTTGCGAGAGATTCGCCCCGTGCGGTTTCCGGCGCGAGGCGATGATGCCGGTCTACGGCCTCGCGGAAAATTCCGTCGGCCTCGCCTTCCCGCCCCTCGGGCGGGGCCCCCGGATCGAGGCCGTCGACCGGGACCGGCTGATGAGCGGCGGGGTCGCGTCATCTGTCGGCGAAGACGGGGCCAGTGAAGACGAAGCAAGGGCCGTCCGCCTGCCGAGCTGCGGCGTCCCGCTGCCGGGCCATCAGATCCGCATCGCCGGCGCCGACGGCCGGGAGCTGCCGGACCGCCACGAAGGCCACGTCCAGTTCCAGGGGCCGAGCGCCACCTCCGGGTATCTCCGCCGGCCCGACGAGAACGCCCAAATGTTCAAGAGCGCCAGGGGCGCCAGGGGCACTTGGCTCGACAGCGGCGATCTCGGTTTCGTGGCCGGCGGCGAGCTGTTCGTCACCGGCCGGGCCAAGGACATGATCGTCCGGGCCGGCCGCAACATCTTTCCGGCCGAACTGGAAAACGCCATCGGCGAACTGGACGGCGTTCAGCGGGGCAACGTGGCGGTGTTCGGCGCGCCGGACCCGGACACCGAAACCGAGCGTCTGGTCGTCCTGGCGGAATCCCGGCACAGGGACGAGGCCCGCCAACAGGCGATCAAGAGCGAGATCGTCGGATTGTCGGCCGATCTCGCGGGCACGCCGCCGGACGACATCGTCCTGGTTCCGCCGCGCTCGGTGCCCAAGACGTCCAGCGGCAAAATCCGGCGGCAGGCGGCGCGGACGCTCTACCTCACCGGCGAGGCGGGATCGGCGCCGGGCAGCGTCCGGATGCAGCTTGTCCGGCTTGCGCTCGCCGCGCTGCCCGGACTGGCCCGGCGCTGGGGCGCGCGGACCGGATCGGTGCTCTACGGCGCCTGGGCCGGGCTTGTCCTCCTCGCCGTCGCCGTCCCGGCGTGGCTGCTGGCCGCAGCGGTGCCGTCCTCCGGATGGGGCCTCGCCGTCGCCCGCACCGGGCTGCGGCTGATCCGCGCCCTCACCGCCATGCGGATCACCGTCGGCGGGCTGGAGAACATTCCCCCCAAGGGCGCCCAACATGACGGCGCCTTCGTCATCGCGGCCAACCATTCGAGCTATCTGGACGGCCCGGTCCTGCTCTCGTCCATGCCGGGGCGCCTGTGCTTCGTCGCCAAGGGCGAACTCGCCTCCCAGCTGATCGCCGGCACCTTCCTCAAACGATTGGGGACGGCCTTCGTGGAGCGCTTCGACCGGGCGCAGGGGGCGGCCGACGCGGAACGGCTCGCCGCCGCCATCCGCCGGGGCCGGCCCCTGGTCTATTTCCCCGAAGGCACCCTGAGCCGGATGCCCGGACTGCTGCCCTTCCGCATGGGCGCCTTCGCCGCCGCCGTCGCCGCCGGCGTGCCGGTTCTGCCGGTGGTCGTTCGCGGCAGCCGGTCGGCGCTCAGGGACGGCTCCATCCTGCTCAGGCCCCATCCCATCCGGGTCGAGGTCCTGCCGGTTCAGGCGCCGCGTCCGGCGGGCGGCGAAGACGCCCCGTCCGAGTGGGACGCGGCGGTCGAGCTCCGCGACCGGGTCCGCGCCGAGATGCTGCGCCATGTGGGCGAGCCCGACCTCGCCCACGAAATGATCTATCCGCCGCCCCCCGAAGATTGAGAAGCCGGGAGCAAATGGCTGGAGCGGGATGGCTCGGCCCACCGGACCGGCTTTGTTCGGGGCATCCACGAAATCCCCCTCACCCAGCTCCCCCCAAGGGGGGCGAGGGTAAGGGAGTCGTTCCCTCTCCCCCTTCTTCAGGGGGAGAGGGTTAGGGTGAGGGGGTCTTAGGAGATGAGGGTGATTTTGCCCAAAATTCCGGCCTT
>CAZUGT010000208.1:0-16272 GCA_964620095.1 uncultured Rhodospirillaceae bacterium
CACAAGCTCGCGGCCCCATTGCGCCATGATGTCCGCGTCGGTTTCCAGGCCGAGGGTGATGGCGTTGAGCACGATCAAGACGGTGATGAACCGCTGGGCCTTGGGCCCGGCGGCGAAGACGCCTAGACGTTCGATGACGCCCGGCCGTTTCGCATTGTCGGTCATTTCGCTGGCGCGCCGTATTGAAGTTGCGGATCGCCGATCAAATAGTCGCTGGGGAACGGTTTGTCAGCCTTGAATTAGTTTGGCGTTTCTAATGGCGCCGGCGAATAAAGGGGGCCGGCTGCTTCCGCCGGGCCCCGATGCAATAGTGAGCCCATGTCTCGGACTATTTCTTTTGCGCGGGCGTAACAATCAACAGGAAAGGGCCGGAGATCGCTCTCCGGCCCCGTCTTCGAATTGGCTCCGGCGGAGGGATTCGAACCCCCGACCTAGCGGTTAACAGCCGCTTGCTCTACCGCTGAGCTACACCGGATCAGAGACCCATCGGACCTGACGGGCGCGGTAGTTGGAGGCGCGGACCGGAATCGAACCGGTGTACACGGCTTTGCAGGCCGCTGCGTAGCCACTCCGCCACCGCGCCGCCTCTCGAATTCCGCGCCGACGAAGATCGCGCCGTTGGGTCTGCATCGGAGCGTCCCGGAGGATGCTGCCTCGGCGGCGCGGAAGGGGGCCGAACTTAGACGCTGACCCGCACCCGGTCAAGCGGCGGGAGAGGCCGGTTCCGGCGGCGCCGCGGCGCCGGTTTCCGGCCAAAATTCACTTGACTTGAACCGCCGGGAAAGCCCACTTGTCTCCCCGTACGAGCCGTCACCCCGCTGGCGCTTGCGACGGAATTCCCGGGGGTGATGCGTTGAAGACCAGTGATCCGGTTCGCCGCCAACCCGCGCCGGCGTTTCGGCCGGAAAGAGGACTTGAAATGGACTTCGAAGCCGCCCGTCTCAATATGGTCGAAAGCCAGATCCGGCCCAATGAGGTGACCGATCCGCTGATCATCGCGGCCATGTCCGAAATGCCGCGTGAAGCCTTCGTGCCGGAGCGGCTCGCGGGCGTCGCCTATGTGGACGAAGCGCTGGCGGTCGGCAGCGGCCGCTATTTGATGGAGCCGATGGTTTTGGCTCGTTTGCTTCAGGCGGCGGAAATTCAAGCCGAGGATTTGGCGCTCGTCATCGGCTGCGGTTCGGGTTATTCGGCGGCCGTCCTGGCGCGCCTCGCCGGTACCGTGGTGGCGATCGAAGCCACGGCGGAGCTTGTGAACCAGGCGAGCGAGACGTTGGCGTCGCTTGAAATCGACAATGCGGCGGTCATCGAAGCGCCGTTGACGGACGGCTACCCGAAACAGGCGCCTTACGACGTGATCCTTTTCGGCGGCGGCGTATCCGAGGTGCCCCGGCCTCTGACGGACCAACTGGCGGATGGCGGCCGGCTGGTGGCCGTGGCCGCAAAGTCGACCGGTTTGGGCCGCGGTGTGCTCGTCACCCGGCATGGCGCCTCGGTTGTCGAGCGGGAGATTTTCGATGCGGGGACGCCGCTGTTGCCGGGCTTCGAGCCGGTGCCGACGTTCCGGTTGTAGCCGGGTGACGCGCTTTTCCCGCGGCAGGAGACGCACTATGAAGTGCAACGATGGGTTAAAGTATACTACACTTCGGGAGCCGCGGCATGGTTTGGCGGCCCTCGGGGCGTTGAGCATGTCAGACCGGAGAGGAACGCTAATGCCGACAGACATTAAGGAGCCGCCGTTCATGAAAGCCGCCGCCGGAATTCTCGCGGCCGCACTGTTGACGATCGGATCCGCGGTCGAGGCCCAGACCCTGGAACAGGCCCTCTCGGCGGCTTATGCCAATAATCCGGGACTGCTCGCGGCCCGCGCGGAACTGCGCGCCGTTGACGAGGGCGTGCCCCGGGCGCTGGCCAACTGGCGTCCCGATGTGACCCTGAGCGCCGACATTACGCGTCAGCACACCAATTTCGACAACCGCAGGGGGGAACAAGCGAAAACCCGTACGCCGCGCGGTGCGTCGCTCAGCGTGACCCAGCCGTTGTTTCGCGGCTACCGCACCGAGGCCCAGGTCCGCCAGGCCGAGAGCAATGTGCAGGCCGGGCGCGCCCGATTGATCGCCACCGAGCAGAATACGCTGCTCCGTGCCGTCACCGCCTTTATGGCGGTGGTGCGCGACCAGGCGGTGCTTGATCTCAACATCAGCAACGAGCAGGTGCTGCGCCGCCAATTGGAGGCGACCCAGGACCGCTTCCGGGTCGGCGAGATTACCCGGACCGATGTGAGCCAGGCGGAGGCGCGGCTTGCAGGCGCGACGGCCGACCGCATTCAGGCCGAGGGCAATTTGGAAATCTCCCGGGCAGGTTACGTCAATGTGGTTGGCGAGGCGCCGGGCAAATTGACGCCGCCGCCCGCGCTTTCCGGTCTGCCCGCGAGCCTGAACGAGTCCGCCGATGTCGCGCTGAAGAACCATCCCGACATCGTGGCCGCCCGGTTCAATGAAATATCGGCGCGGGAAAACGTCCGCCGCATCACCGGCGAACTGCTGCCGAGCCTGAACCTGGTCGGCTCCGCGCGGCGCCGCTTCGAGGTATCGGCGGACGACAACCAACAAGATACCGGTCAAATCCAGTTGAACCTCTCGGTGCCCATCTATCAGCAGGGGGCCGTATATTCCAGGCTTCGCGAGGCCAAGCAGGATGCCGGCCAGCGCCGGCTGGTCCTGGTGGATGCCCGGCGGGACATCACCGAGTCGCTCCGCGACGCGTGGGAGACCTTGGCGACCGCCAAGGCGCGGATCCAGGCATTCCAATCGCAGATTCAGGCCAACGAAGTGGCCCTCGAAGGTGTGCAGCGCGAGGCCCAGGTCGGGTCACGGACGGTGCTCGATGTTTTGGATGCCGAGCAGGAGCTGCTCGATTCACGGGTCAGCCTGGTCCGCGCCCAGCGGGATGAGGTGGTTGCGTCCTACTCGCTGCTGGAGGCCATCGGGTCGCTGACCGCGGCCGATCTAAAACTGCCGGTCGACATCTACGATCCGCTGAAGCACTACAACGAAGTCAGGGACAAGCTGCATGGCGGCCGTTCGACGGGCGGCGCCGAAGTGGAGTTCCGCCCCAAGGAACGCGCGAAATAAGCGCGAAGCGACCCCAAACCGGGCCGGCCCGGAAGGGCCAGGGAAAATCAGGACGTCTTCGGACGGAATGGCCGGAGCATTTGAACGCACCAACTTGATGGTCGAGGGATGGCCGACGAAAAGGAACAGCAGCAAGACCCTTCGATGGAGGACATTCTCGCCTCCATAAGGCGGGATTTGTCCGAAGACGAACGGGAAGAGGGGGCCGAGGCGGCGGCGCCGGAGGCGGAACCCGCACCGGAGCCGGAGCACGAGCCGGAACCCGAACCCGAACCGGCGCCTCCCCCGGAACCGAGCCTGGAGGACGTGCTCGATCTGACGCCGGACATGATCGCCAGCGATCCGGTGGTTTCCGGCCCGGCGGCGCGGGCATCCAACGATGCCCTGCAGGAACTGGAGCGGGTGCTGCATAGCCAGCGCGATATCCCTATCGGCGGCCGGGACGTCACCCTCGAAGGGCTGATCCGCGAGATTCTTCGCCCGCTGCTCCGGGAGTGGCTGGACCGGAACCTGCCCTACGTGATCGAGCGGCTGGCGAAAGAGGAAATCGACCAAAAGATCAGCCGGGCCGAAGGGCTCGATAACTAGCCGAACCCCCCGCTTTCTAAGGTATTGCATCACCCGATAGGGTGATGCATACCCCTCGTCTTCGACGCTTGAGACACATGCGGAAGATGCTGGAAAAGGCCTACAATCCGAAGGAAGTCGAGGACAAACGCTACGCCCAATGGGAAGAGGCGGGTGCGTTTGCGGCCGGCCGGGTGCCGGACGGCGAACCATACACCATCGTCATTCCGCCGCCGAACGTCACCGGCAGCCTTCACATGGGCCATGCCCTCAACAATACCCTTCAGGACATTCTCATCCGCCACCACCGGATGCTGGGCCGCGACGCGCTCTGGCAGCCCGGAACCGATCACGCGGGGATCGCCACGCAGATGGTGGTCGAGCGTCAGCTGGAAGAGTCCGGCACCCACCGCCGGGAACTGGGCCGCGAAGAATTCCTCAAGCGTGTCTGGGGATGGAAGGAACAGTCCGGCGGCCTGATCCTCCATCAGCTCAAGCGGCTTGGCTCGTCCTGCGACTGGTCCCGCGAGCGGTTCACCATGGACGAGGGCCTGTCCCGGGCCGTGCTCAAGGTTTTCGTCGAGCTTTACAAGCAGGGGCTGGTTTACCGCGACAAGCGTCTGGTCAACTGGGACCCGAAGTTCCATACCGCCATCTCCGATTTGGAAGTGGAGCAGCGGGAAACCGCCGGCAAGCTCTGGTACTTCAAGTATCCGCTGGAGGACGGCGGCGGCCACCTGACCGTGGCGACCACCCGGCCCGAAACCATGCTCGGCGATACGGCGGTGGCCGTGCACCCGGACGACGGGCGCTATACGGACCTCGTCGGCAAGAACGTCGTCCTGCCCATCGCCGGCCGGCCCATCCCCATCGTCGCGGACGAATATTCCGATCCCGAGAAGGGGTCCGGCGCGGTGAAGATCACGCCCGCACATGATTTCAACGACTTCGAGGTGGGCAAGCGCCACGACCTGCCGATGGTCAACATCTTCGATATGGAAGCGCGGCTGAATGAGAACGCGCCGGATGCCTATCAGGGGATGGACCGCTTCGATGCGCGGGACAAGATCGTCGCCGAGATGGAGAGTCTCGGCCTCCTCGAGAAGGTCGAGGACAACGACATGGCCGTGCCCTATGGCGACCGCTCGGGCGCGGTGGTGGAGCCGTGGCTCACCGATCAGTGGTTCGTGGATGCGGCGACGCTCGCCAAGCCGGCCATGGAGGCGGTGCGGTCCGGGCGCACCGAGTTCGTGCCCCGGCATTGGGAGAACACCTATTTCTCATGGCTCGAGAACATTCAGCCCTGGTGCGTTTCCCGCCAGCTCTGGTGGGGTCATCAGATTCCGGCGTGGTACGGGCCCGACGGCGAAATTTTCGTCGAGCTGTCCGAAGAGGAGGCGCTGGCCGCCGCCGAAGCACATTACGGTAAGCCGGCCGAACTCACCCGGGACGAGGATGTCCTGGATACCTGGTTCTCCTCCGCCTTGTGGCCGTTCTCGACGCTGGGCTGGCCCGACGAGACGCCCGAACTCGAGAAGTACTACCCGACCGATGTCCTGGTGACCGGTTTCGACATCATCTTCTTCTGGGTTGCCCGGATGATGATGATGGGCGTCCACTTCATGGAGGAGGTGCCGTTCCGCACGGTCTACATTCACGCCCTGGTCCGTGACGAAAAGGGCCAGAAAATGTCCAAGTCCAAGGGCAACGTGATCGATCCCCTGGACCTGATCGGCGAGTACGGCGCCGACGCAATGCGCATGACGCTGGCCGCCTTCGCCGCCCAGGGCCGTGACATCAAGCTGTCCGCCGAGCGGGTCGAGGGCTACCGCAATTTCGCCACCAAACTGTGGAATGCCGCCCGGTTCTGCCAGCACTACGAGTGCCGGCCCGATCCCGGCTTCGATCCCGCCTCATGCACCCAAACCGTCAACCGGTGGATCGTCGGCAAGGTGGCCCAGGCCGCCGAAGACGTCAGCCGCGGCCTCGACGAGTACAAATTCAACGAAGCGGCGGGCGCCATCTATTCCTTCACCTGGGGGACCTTCTGCGACTGGTATCTGGAGTTCGCCAAGCCGGTCCTGCAGGAAGGGGGCGAAGCGGCGGCGGAAACCCGCAAGACCGCGGCTTGGGCCCTGGATCAGTTGCTCCATATCCTGCATCCCTTCATGCCGTTCATCACCGAGGAGCTTTGGGACCGGCTCGGCGACGACCGCCCGTCCATGCTCATCGAGCGTTCGTGGCCCCGATATGACGGCCTGACCGATGCGGACGCCGATGCGGATATGGACTGGGTGGTGCGCGCCATTACCCAGATCCGGTCGGTCCGCGCGGAAATGAATGTGCCGCCGAAGGCCGAAATCCCGCTGGTGATCCGGGGCGGCGATGATCCGGCCAAGCGCTGCGTCGATACCCATGAGGCGCTGCTGACCCGTCTCGCGCGTTTGTCCGCGATCGGCTTCTCGGACGCCGATGTCCCGTCCGGTTCGGTCCAGATCATTCTCGATGAGACGACGCTGGTTCTGCCCCTCGCCGACGTTATCGACGTCGAGGCCGAGAAGGCGCGGCTGAAGCGCGAGATCGCCAGGCTCGACGACGAGATGGGCAGGTTCGACAAGAAACTCGCCAACGAGGGATTCCTGGCCAAGGCGCCGCCTGAAGTGGTCGAGGAGCAAAAGGAGCGCCGCGCCGATGCCGCCCGCAATAAGGACAAGATCGCCGAAGCCCTCGAGCGGCTATCTGGCGCCTAGGTCAACGATTTCGTCACGGGCGAGGCCCGGCGGGGCCGAAGCCTATACCGGAATGATATGGCCTCGGCGGGTTGGGTATTTCCCCGCATGGACCACTCTTGATACTCTCCGGCAAAATTGACAGGGGAACGGCCCATGGACGATATGGGAACGGGAGCCGCCGGGCAGGAGATACCCTTGCCGGCGACGCTGGTGGAGCGGGCGAAGGAGCTCGTACCAGCCTTGCGGAAGCGCGCCGACGAGTGCGAGACGGCGCGGTGTATGCCGGACGAGACCTTCGAGGACTATAAAAAGGCCGGAATCCTCAACGTCGTGAAGGCCAAGGACTTCGGCGGCTACGAGATGGGCTGGGACGTGTTCTGTGAGATCTCCATGGAACTCGCCAAGGGGTGCGGCTCCAGCGCCTGGGTCTATGCGGTGCTCGGCGAGCATGCGCACACCGTGTGCACCTACCCCATGCAGGCTCAGCACGATGTCTGGAACGATGACCTCGACACCCAGGTGGCCTCGGGCAACAGCCCCAATTGCAAGATGGAACGGACCGACGGCGGCTGGCTGATCACCGGGCAGTTCAACTATTCCAGCGGCTGTGATCACGCGGACTGGCACCTGACCGGGATGCCGGTCGACGGCCAGCCGCTGAAAATCCTGGTGCCGCAGGCCGGCTGCGAGATCGTTGACAATTGGCACGTCATGGGATTGGCGGGCACCGGCAGCAAGGACATCAAGCTGGAGAAGGTCTTTATTCCGGACCACCGGACAATTCTCATCGGAGAGCGGGGGCCCCGCTTCGACGATGCGGCGCTGTTCCGGCTGCCCCAATGGTCGGTCAACCCCTTTTGCCTGGCCTCCGTCGTCGTCGGCGTCGCCGAGGGGGCGGTGGAGCGTTTTACCGAGGAAATGAAGGAACGCTCCAGCCGATTCGGCGCCAGGATCGCCGAGTTCCAGAGCCTGCAATTGCGGATTGCGGAATCGGCGGCCGAGCTGCACGCCGCCCGGCTGATGATCCTGAGCGATCTCCGCGAGACCATGGAGTACTTCGAGGACAACGAAGAGCCGGACTTCCTCATGCTGGCCCGCAACAAGCGGGATATGGCCTACGCGCCCATGCTGGCGTCCAAGGCCATGGAGCGCATTTTCTACGCCGCGGGCGCCAACGGGCTGTTCCTCGACAACGACATCCAGCGGGCGTTTCGCGACGTCAATGCCGGCTCCAAACAGATCGCCCTCAACTTCGATATCAACGGCACCACCTACGGCAAGATGGCCCTGGGGCTGGACCCCGCGCCTGTACGGTGGTAGCGCCCGGTGGATGATCCGGGTGCGCCGGCGAAGGCAACCGCCGCCGACGTCATTGCGACGGCGCGCGCCCTGGCAACGGAGGTCCGGTCCCGCGCCGCGGAGACCGAGCGGCTCCGCCGCCTTCCCGACGAGAACGCGCGCGCGCTCCGCGAATCCGGCCTGATCCGGGTTTGCATGCCCCGCGAGTACGGCGGCTACGAGTTGGGCTGGGACGTTTTTTGCGAGGCGGCGATGGAACTGGCCCGCGGCTGCGCCTCGACCGCGTGGTGCTATGCGGTTTACGGCGAGCACGCTCATCGGGTCGGGCATTATCCGGCCGAAGCACAGGACGAAGTCTGGGGGGATGGCCCGGATGTCCTGATTTCCTCCGGCAACAGCCCGGAAAGGGTGCTCGAGGAAACCGATGGCGGGTTCCGGCTCAACGGCCGGTTCAGCTTCTCCAGCGGCTGCGATCATGCCAATTGGCACATTACGGGATCGATGAAGGCCCGACGGCAGATCATGTATCGGGCCGAAGACCGGGAGATCGTCGACAACTGGCATGTCGCCGGGCTCGCCGGAACCGGCAGCAAGGACGTGGTGGTCGAGAACGCCTTTGTGCCGGAGTATCGGACCTACCCGTTCGGCTCCGGCGGACGTTTCGATCAGGGCGGGCTTTGGCGGCTCCCCCAATGGTCGGCGTTTCCCTTTGATCTCGCCTCGGTGCCGGTCGGCGTGGCGTTCGGCGTCATTGAACGGTTCACCGGCTGGATGAGCGATAGATCTTCCCGCTTTGGGGACAAGATCGCCGATTTTCAGAGCCTGCAGCTGCGGCTCGCCGAATCTTCGGCGGAGGCGGAAGCAGCCAAGCGGGTCATCCTGCATGACCTCCGGGAGTCACAGGCGTGGCTCGAAGATCATGACGAGCTTGGACCTCAATTGATGAACCGCAATAAGCGGGATATGGCGTTCGCCTGCCGGCTGGCACTGAACGCGGTGGACCGGCTGTTCCATGCGGCCGGCGCGGCGGCCCTGTTCGAGAGCAACGATTTGCAGCGATGCTTCCGCGATGCCCACGCCGGCGCGGCGCAATTGGCCCTCAATTGGGACATCAATCTCACGGACTACGGCCGGGTCCAGCTTGGGCTGGAGCCGCTCAGCCCCCGGAAGTAGCACCGGCAACCCAGGCGGCTAAAGCGTATCGCCAATTTCTTCACAAACTTTTTTGATTTCCGCGATCATTTCCCGGCAGGCGGGCGACAGTTTGCCGAACTCACGGGTCGTCAGCCGCACGGGCAGGAGAAAGTCCTCGCTGGCTACCGGCAGCACCTTGATCAGGCCGGCCTTGCGGTCTTCGTCGATCAACTGGCGGGGCAGGATGGCGACCAGGTCCCGCTGCTTGACCAAGGCCACCGCGGTCATCGACGGATAGGCGCTGATGGGGCCGTCGGGCGGCACCAGGCCATGGCGCCAAAAAGTGTTGTTGAGCCGGGTTCGGGCATTGGATCCTTCCGTCGGCAGAATCCAATCAACATCAACCAGTTGCTCGATGTCGACGGATTTCCTCTTGGCCAGAGGGTGCTGGCTTCGGACGGCGACCACGGGGCGGATATTGGCTAGAATTTCCCTGGTCAGGCCGGGCGTTACGCCTTCGAGGGGCGCGGGCCCGAGGATAAAGTCGATCTCGCCGGCGAGCAGTCGGGCCGCCAGGACCTCGAAGTCGCCGTCGACCAGCGTCACGTCGAGATTTGGGCGCCGCTCGAACATCTTGTCGATGGCAAGGTGTGCGATGGTAAAGCCCTCGTGCGGGCCGATCCCCATCCGCACCGTGCCGCTTCGCGCGCCCCGGATGTCATCGAACTCCTCGGCGGCGAACCGAAGATTGGCGTCAATGATCTTGGCGTAGCTGCAGAGGGTCTCACCGTACTTGGTCAGCACGATGCCCCGGGGGCCCCGTTCCATCAGCTTTACCTGCAGGTCGTCCTCGATCGCCCGAATGGACCGGCTGAGCGCCGGCTGGGCGATGGACAGCTGCTTGGCGGCTGCGCGAATGCTGCCGTTCTCGGCCACCGCAACCAGCTGGCGCAATTGCTTCAGCTGCAAATGAGACATGGGGTGACTGAGCATCCCCGGCTTCCTCCCTCGCCTTCGTTCCGCCCAGTATATACCGTTCGGGAATATATGCCAGCCAGGTATACCCCCGGCAGACATCGTATCTTCACGGCATGGCGCGGGGAGCTATGATTTCCCCGGCTTCGATTACTGCAGCAACCGGGCACAGGCTCGGACGAGCGATCCAGTTTGGGGAGCGGAGAGGAATTGGCCGATATTCGGGCACTCCGAGAGATTTCAACACACGGCGCGGAACGTCCATCGCGCGAATTTGTTTGTGGTTTAACCTAAGGCGACACCTTGCCGCCGTATCCGTTTTGGGTACGGCGGCACTCTTTTTTCGAGGCTGATTCCGGCGGGACCGGATGACGAAGGTGATCAAAAACGCATGGATACGCACGCCCAAGCCTTTAATCGGGCCTTTGATCGGGAAACACCGGACGCGGCCGAGGTCCTGGCCCGCGTCCGGGCGCTGCTGCCTCGATTGCGCGAACGGGCGGAGGAGTGCGAGCGGATCAAGAAGGCGCCGCCCGAGACCATCGAAGACTTCCACGCCAACGGACTGTTCGTCATCGGCAAGCCCAAAGCCTATGGCGGCTACGAGCTCGGCTACGATGTCGTCTGCGAGGCGATCATGGATGTCGCCGGCGCCTGCGGGTCCTCTGCCTGGAACCTCGCGGTGCTGGCCGAGCACAATGTCACCATCGCGAATAGCGCCAAGGAGACCCTGGATATAATCTGGGGAGAGAACCCGAACGCCCTGTTGTCCACCGGCAACGATCCCAAGGGTGTCATGATGCCGGTCGATGGCGGTTATCTCTACAACGCCCGAATCAACTATTCGAGCGGCTGCGACTACGTCGACTGGTGGATGGGCGGCGGGAGCGACCCGGAAACCGGCGCGCGGGTGAGGGCCTTGGTCCCGCGGTCCGAAGGCAAAATACTCGAGGATAGCTGGGATGTGATGGGGCTGTCCGGCTCGGGCAGCAAGAGCGTCGAGTTCAAGGACGTGTTCATCCCCGCCGAGCGCCGGCTGGTTGGTCACGGCGCCGGCGGCGTGCGCCGCAAGGCCGATGTTTCGGACCACCCGACCTACAAGCTGCCGCCGTTGACCACCACGCCCTACAGCCTTTCCTCGGTGTGCGTCGGCATCGCGCAGGGGTTCATCAACGACTTCGTCGAGGAGATGAAGGAGCGTTCCAGCCGCTTTGGCGCCAAGATCGGCGAATTTCAGAGCCTGCAGCTGCGGATCGCGGAATCCGCGGCCGAGCATCATGCGGCAAAGACGGTGACGCTGCAGAACCTCCGCGAGTCCATGGACATGCTGAGCGAGAGGGAAAAGCTGCATCCGGACATCGTCCAGCGAAACCGCCGGGACATGTCCTTCGTCTCGGCCTTGGCGGTCCGGGCCGTCGACCGGTTGTTCTACGCCGCCGGCGCCAACGGGCTGTTCCTGTCGAACGATCTGCAGCGGAAGTTCCGGGACGTTCATGCCGGCGCGCAGCAGATTTTCCTCAATTGGGATATAAATATGACCGCCTACGGCCGTCAGATGCTCGGATTGGAACCGGGCTTCAATAGGCCGTAGCCGGGCGATCCGGGGGGATCGGGATGAGAAGCGGAGACGAAACTCAAAACGGCGCCGGTCAACGGCGCTACATGACAACGCTCATAAACACCAGCCAATTCGTTGAAAAATAGGAGGTTCCCATGGGACTTAGACGGTTGCGAAACGCGGTAACCACCGCGGCCATGGCGACGGCGCTCGTCGCTTTTGGCGCTTGGGACACGGATGCCCAAACGCCCAAGAAGGGCGGCAAGTTGAGGATTGCCATTCTTGCCGACATCGGCGGGTTCGACAGCCTGAAGATTCCGGTGACGGGGCGTCAACGCGCCTTCGTCATGCAGGCGATCCACGAAAATCTGTTCGACATGGATCCCGACACGTTCGAGATCATTCCCCGAACAGGCTTGAAGGCCGAGCCGAGCGACGACTTCAAGCGTTGGCGGGTCACGCTTCGCCAGGGCGTCAAATACGCCAACGGTGAGGAAATGACCGCCTTCGATTACGAGGCGCACTTTGATCGTCTTCTGAACAGCAAGTTCGGCGGCCGTTTCCGGGGCACGCTGGGCCCGAGGCTCGACAGAGTCGAAGCCGCGAGCAAGTACGTGATCGACTTTATTTTCTCCGAAGCGAGTCCCGGCTGGCCGACCATCATGACCCTCAACGATTTGGTTTGGTGGGTCCGACCGAAAAGCTACCTCGAGGCCAACAAGGACAAAAAAACCTTCAACAACAACACCGTGGGCGCCGGTCCGTATATGCTCAAGACATGGCGCCGCACCAGCAGCATCGTGTTGGAAAAAAATCCGCACTACTGGGACAAAGCCAACCAGCATGTGGATGAAATTCACCTCAGCATCATCAACCAGCAGCTAAGCCGCCTTCAGGCGCTTCAGGCCGGGCAGATGGACTTCCTGTGGCTGCCGCCGGCACTGGCCATTGTCGCCAAGAAGGACAAGCGCCTGAGGCACGTCTCGGGGCCGAGCTTCTTTGCCGGTCTGGGCATCGCGTTCAAACAGAACAAGCCGCCGTTCGATGACATCCGCGTCCGCAAAGCGCTCGTGCATGCCATTGACCGGGACCCATTGGGCGCCGTCATCACCAAGGTGCCCGAAAAGGCGCCCACGCACATGTATGCGAAGGGACACCCATGGCACTGCGAAGGCATCGAGTTTCCCGAGTACGACGTAGCCAAGGCAAAGGCTTTACTCGCGGATTACGGCAAGCCGGTCAAAATGACGCTCAACATCGTCGGCCTTCGCGATCTGCTCCGCGTTGGCGAAGCGTATCAGGCCTATTGGCGGGAAGCCGGATTTGACGTCGACGTCAAGCCCGGCGGACGCGGCCCCCAATGGGGACGGGCCGTGGCTTCCGGAAAGTTCGATTTCTGGTGGAACAATTACGGCGCCAACAATGATCCGAGCCTCGTCGGCAATGCCTTCCACTCCAAATCCAAGTCGAATATCTACGGCATCAACGATCCGAAAATCGATGCGGCGCTTGCCAAGGTGAAGGACGCCCGGGGCCGGGATGCCCGGCACAAGGCTTCCTGCGATTTGCAAAGGTTGCTGGTCGAGCAGGTGCGCATTTTGCCTTGGGAGCAGAGAGGCGTGACCGTCGTCTTTCAGCCGCATGTGAAAGGCGTGATCAAGCCGCTCTCGATCTTCCCCAAATATCAGAGAGTTTGGCTGGACAAATAGTGTGATCGGGGGCCTATCAAGTCTTTTGATAGGCCCTCTTTCATTTCTCCGTTAGAACAAACGGCGATGACCTACCTTCGCTACAGAATATTGCGGGTGATCCCGGTTTTCTTCCTGGTCACCTTTGCCAGCTTCGCCTTGTTGAACATTTTGCCCGGCGACGCGGCCGACGCCATCTTGGGGGGCGCCGAGGAGTCGACGGACAACCAAGAAGGCTTCATGGAGGCCCGCGAGGAACTGCGGAAGGAATTGGGTTTGGATCGCCCGATTATCGTCCGCTACTTCTCCTGGTTGGGCGGTGTGATCCGAGGAGACTTCGGCGAATCCTACGTGCAGATCGCACCGGTGTGGGAACTGCTGCTGGAGCGCCTGCCGGTCACCCTTGAACTCCTCGTGCTTTCACAGATTCTGGCGCTTCTGATTGCCATACCGGCGGGGGTCTATTCGGCCCTGAAGGCCGACAAGACGGCGGATCGGGCGATTGGCGCCATCGCTTTCGGGCTGGTCGCCATGCCGCCCTTTTTGTTGGCCATTTTGCTGGTATTCGTCTTTGCCGTTGCCTGGAATATCCTGCCCGCCAGCGGTTATTTTCCGATCCAGGACGGTCTGGGCCAGAATCTATATCACTACATTATGCCGGCGGCGGTGATCGGACTGTTGGAGGCGCCCGTTCTCATGCGGGTCCTCCGCGTCGATCTCATCGCAACGCTGCAGGAGGACTACATTGCCTTGGCGAAGGCCAAGGGAATGCCGGCAAGTTATATTCTGTTCCGCCACGCGCTGCGTCCATCTTCATTTACCTTGGTGACCATCCTGGGCCTGCAATTTGGATTTCTCCTCAGCGGAACGGTCATTATCGAGCAGATTTTCTCGTTGCCCGGCATGGGCAAGCTCATTCTCGACGCCATCGACAACCGGGATGCCGTCCTGCTGCAAGGCGCCGTCACCCTGGTCGCCCTTGCCTATGTGGGGATCAACCTGCTGGTGGATATCCTTTATGCGGTGATCGATCCAAGGGTCGGCCGCCATTCGGGGGCGAGATCATGAGCGATCAGGCGCTACCGGCGGCGGCGGCCCCGACGGCCGGAACGCCGGCTGCCGAAAAGTCGAACTGGTCGCGCCTCGGCTGGGTCTTCTGGATCGCCGCCGGCTGGATTTTTCTGATTACCTTCGGCGCCGTCTTCGCCGATTTCCTGGATTTTCAGGATCCGCTCAAGACCGACCTGAAGAACACCTTCCAGCCGATGGGGAGCGACGGGCATCTGTTGGGGACCGATCCCGTGGGGCGCGACATGCTGGCGCGTATCGTCCATGGGGCGCAGGTCTCGCTGCAGATCGCCTACACGGCCCCGCTGATCAGCCTGGTGCTCGGCCTCGTTTTCGGCATCACCGCGGGCTATTTCCGCGGCCGGGTCGATGGCGCAATCGGCATTTTCGTCGACAGTATTCTCGCCTTTCCGAACATCATCGCTATCATCGCGATCCTGTTTTTCCTCGGGCCCACTTTGCTGAACATGATCCTGGTATTGGGTTTTTTCGGGATGGTCGCCGATTTGCGTGTCGCCCGGGCCAATACCATTCTCTACGCCGAACGGGAATTCGTTCTCGCCGCCCGTGCCCAGGGCGCCTCCCATCTGAGAATAATGATCAAGGAGCTATTGCCGAACGTCGTTATCCCCGTGTTGGCGTTGGCCGTCATCGGCATGAGCCGGGTGATCGTCATCGAGGGGATTCTATCCTTCCTCGGCGTCGGCCTGCCGCCCCCCAATCCAACCTGGGGCAAGATGATTTCGGAAGGGTATTCGGAGCTTTCGTTCGCACCGCATGTGACATTCGTTCCGGCCGCGGCGATGTTTATGACCATCCTGAGCTTCAACCTTGTCGGCGACCGCCTCCGGACCCTCACCAACGCCCGCTCGGGACAACTCTAAGCCGTCTACCTAGCTGGGAATACTGTTGGCGATCAATGCCGCCACGGCCACCAGCAGCGCCGCGCCGATCCAGGTGATCGCCCGCTTGCCGACCCCCACCAGCCGCAGGACGAAGATGACCAGCGTTGCCGCGAGGATGATCACCAGCGGATAGTTCGAAACGAAGTCTTCGAACGCCGAAACCTGTTCAAGCATGGGCGGCCAATTGCAAATGATCGGGGATATTGCGAAATCGGGACATGGCAGGACAGACTACACGCTCGCGGCCGCGATCAGAACCCGGCCCCGAAGAGCCTGCCCATCTGATCGTCAAGCGCCTCAAGCAGCCTATCCGCGGCCGCGTTAGTCTGGAAAAGCCTGTTTCAATTCTATAGACAGTCGGCGGACATGACGGAACAAGAACACCAACCCTCCTTTTCCTGGGCCGAACGCGGCGCCTATTGGGCCAGGACCTCGCCCCAAGGCGAATCCGATATGGACATCGGCAATCAGGCGATTGTCGCCGCCGCCGGCATTCGGCCCGGAGACGAGGTTCTCGATATTTGTTCGGGCACGGGCGAGCCCGGCATCTCCATCGCATTGCATGTCGGCCCGGAAGGGTCCGTCACCGCCTACGACCTCAACCCGGAGATGCTGCAAGGCGCCCGCGACCGCGCCGCCAATCTCGAACTCGCCAACATGAATTTTGAAATTGGCGACATGATGGCGCTGCCGTTCGAGGACAACTCGTTCGACGCCGTGACCTGCCGCTTCGGCATCATGTTCCCGGACGACGGCGGGCCCGCGGTGCGCGAGGCCGCGCGGGTCCTGAAACCGGGCAAGCGCGCCGTCTACATGGTCCACGGGCCCGCCGAGGCCAATGATCTCTACCGCGTCCTCCGAAAGGCGGTATTCGCCTATTTCGGGGAGGAGGAGCCGCCCGGGCCAAATCGCCGATCCCGGTACTCGGGCGAGGGAGAGCTCAACGCGTTGCTGAGCGCGGCCGGGTTGGAGGATGTGGCGGAAATCCCCTTGGCGGAGATGCAGGAGCGTCCCGCCGGGCGGTTCTGGCAGCGTCTTCTGGAACGCCAATACGGCCAGCGGATCGAAGACCTGCCTCCGGACGGTTTGGAGAAACTTCACCGCCGCATAGCCGAGGCGTTCGAGCCGTACAACAAGGGCGGTCACTATGAGGTGCTGTCCACCGATCGCCTCGGCAGCGGGCGCAAGCCCGCATAGGCCCGCCTGAACGGA
>CAZUGT010000209.1:0-2568 GCA_964620095.1 uncultured Rhodospirillaceae bacterium
TCGCCGGCGAGAAACCCGAGGATCAGGCCATGGCCGCCGCCGGCGTCCGGGCCGGGCTCACCGGCCCCCGCGACTGGGCCGGAAGCTCCCGCGAGGTGGACGCGTTCGACGCCAAGGCGGACGTCATGGCGGTGTTCGAACAGCTGGGCGTTTCGGCGGGTTCGGCCCCCATCTCCGCCGATGCGCCGGCGTGGTATCACCCGGGCCGGTCGGGTACCATTGCTTTCGGGCCCGGGCAGGTGCTCGCCCATTTCGGCGAGATTCACCCGGGCATTCTTCAGGCCATGGATGCCGGCGGCCCGATGGCCGGATTCGAGATCTATCTCGAAAACCTGCCTCGGCCCAAGGAGGGTAAATCCGCCATGCGGCCGCCCTTGACCCTTTCCGCCTTCCAGCCGGTGGAGCGGGATTTTGCCTTCATCGTCGATGACGGCGTCGCGGCGGATGATCTCGCCAAGGCGGCCCAGGCGGCGGACAAGAAGCTGATCTCGGGGGTCCGGGTGTTCGATGAGTTCCAGGGCGGCGATCTGGAAGCCGGCAAGAAGTCCCTGGCCATCGCCGTCACCCTTCAGCCCACCCGGGCCACCCTCACCGACGAGGAGATCGAGGCTGTCTCCGGCAAGGTGGTGGCCAATGTGGCCAAGCACACCAAGGGCGTGCTCAGGGGGTAGCCTCTAATTTCAATTAAGGTCAGACGATTGATCTTAATTGAAACACCTACTACACTAAGATCAGTTTACTGATCTTAGTTTATTCATATGCTCCAAGTATCTGAAGCGGCTGGGCGAAGGCTTCGGGTCTCGACCGGTGCGTAGCCAGGCTGGCGAAGCGCGAGCTCGAGGACGTCGGCATCGCCAGGTTCCATGTGGACGGATCGGCCAAACTTCTCGAGGACGTCGCTGGCCGGCCGGTGCGCATCCCCCTGGTCCAGGAGATCGGCAGCCGCGATCACCGCGTCCTGGCGGCGATCTGCGAGGCCGTCGACGCCCGGTCCGGTGTCTGCTTCTGGTCGGTCGAGCGAATCGGCCAGGCCGCCGGCAAATGCCGTCGCCAGACGGCCGACGCGATCGGCGCCCTCGAACGGGGCGGCCTGATCGTCCGGATCCGCGCCGGCAACTACCAGCGCCTGGTGGTGCCGGCGTGGGCGAACCAGGGGGGGTCAAAACCCGCAGGCTCGATGCCCAGGGAGGCCTCCCAGCACTCAAACGAGCGGTCCGGGACGAGTACGACAGCCTCAGAGGTGCGGCGTGATCATCAGCCATTCCCGCAAATTCATCTTCGTAGCGGTGCCGAAGACGGCGAACTCATCAACGGCGGTCACACTCTCCCGACTGTGCGGCCGGGGAGACATCATTACCGGCAACGACACACTCTCCAAGGCGCAGAGAAAGACTCTGGCCACGCTGGACGGGAAGGTGGGGGATGTGTATCGACACACTCCCCTAGCGACCGCGTTCGACATTTACGGGGAAAAAATCCTGGACTACAAAATCATTGCCGGCACGCGGAATCCATTCGATAGAACGGTCGACAGCTACCTCTATCGGAACCTAACAAGGGTGTCGCTGCCCAGGGAAAAGAGGGAAAAAGCTGCGGAGCTTTTGCAGGATCCCAAAACCTTCCGGCAAATGGTCCTGTCCACAGATGGAGATTCTACACGTGGCCTCGGTCTGCACTCGCTCAACGGAGTTGACGTGGCGGACTTCATCGTCCGCCAAGAACACTACGCCGACGATCTTGAGAAGCTGTCAACCTTTCTCGATGCCGGCGTTGAGCTATGTCCCGTGCACCTCAAGCGCATGCCCTGGTTCCCCAACGCCCTGCTCGACGACGCCGGCATCAGGGAGCTGATCGAGTTCAAATTCACCTCGACGTTTCGGCGCATGGGATATGGCGGCCCAGGGACCGATTGTCCGGAATATGTTCCCCACCCCGACCGGCAGGAAGTGAAGCGGATATATGTCGAAAATCTCATGGCCAGGCGGCCCGGTTTTAGGCGTTCTGTGGCCTTGTCGATTTACCGAGGCCTCTGGTATCTGGGGAGGCGACTTTCAGGAGCGTTAAAGTCGCCTCCCCAGATACCAGAGGCCGACGCTCCTGGGGCTTCTACGAGCCTCAATGTCGGCCCCCGGGAGGGGCCGATTTTAAGCCCCACAGAGCCGAGTCCGGATGTCCAGGCCCCACACAACCTACCGGCGAAGCGATGATCGCACTGTGCGGGTAATCTCCCGGAATCCGGTCCGGACCGGATTCCGGGAGATCGGCGGTCCGAAAGTGGGAATCCCCCTCCAAGCGCCCTACGGAATCGTAACTGATTCGGCGCGCCGCGGCAAATACACGCCGACGGTTGAACAACTCGGAAGTTGCGGTTTGAGGCGAATCGCACCTAGAATCCGCGCAAATGAAAAGCCCCGGGCCGAAGCTCGGGGCTAGAGCCTCAGGCGTGAAAATTGAATCGTCGGGGATTCCTTTTTGTTTGGAATGGTGATTCCCTGTGCCCAGGAGGTGTTGTTATGGGCAGAGCGATTTCGACGGATCTTCGTTTACGTATGGTGCGGGGGATATCGG